>JABDEI010000161.1 GCA_013287145.1 Chlamydiota bacterium | reverse complement strand
ATTGTCCACCATTGTCCTAAAGCATGCTTATTTTCTTCATAACAGCAGTCGCAATGGCTAAATACTGTTTCCAGAATATTGGCTTTACCAAGGGCTGGATCGGTAGATTTAATCAAAATGAATGAACCATGCGTAATTTTTCCAGATCCTTCAATGAATTGTAATGCAATTTTTTCAATAGCCGCACCCACACGGCAATGATGTTTACAGAGCATTCTAGCTTTTGCCACGTAGCTTCTATCTTTATCTCTAAGATAAAATTTATCTCCCATATGGACACAATTTTTTTCATCGGCTTGATCGATGAGATTTTGAGAAGTAGTGAGAATTGAATCTAAGCGAGGGTCCATTCTTGTGATGACTCGATCAAACGTCGGCGCAACAGCAGCTCTTTTGCCCATATTCCATCTTGTTTCGTCAATTTTTTTCCATTTTAGGATAGTAGCAATCAGAGAAGTATGATCAAACGGAATATTTGGATCGTCTGAACGGATGACTGTTCCTCTTTCAATCTTTGGAGAAATGAAAAGAGCCGGCACTCTGACGCCATAACGATCAAACTTAAACCCATTTTCGAAATGATCATCTGGAGGAATAGCCGCAGGAGGAGGGAGATGATCAAACACACCTCCATGCTCATCAAAAGTAATAATGAGCAATGTATTATTCCAAGCCTCTGGATTAGCCGTGAGGCTCGTATAAATGTTTGCTAAGAAGTTTTCTCCGGAGCGCACATCGCCTGGGGGATGGAAGTCATTGCCTTGCAAACCAAAGAGCAAAGCTTTTGCGTTCAGTGAAGCTACTTCAGACTCAACCAATTTTTTGCTGCATTTGCTCAAGATACTAGCTGACAACTCTTCTGTAAGCTTTATGCTGGGATCAAGATCGAGGGAAATCGTCCATTGCGGCTCAACAAAACTGAAGTCGGGCAATTGGCCATTTCTAGCTAACTCATGAAAACTATCCATCATTTGAAAGTGACTCGCAAGATCAGGGATTTTTGCCAAATTCGCAAAGGTATTGGTTCCGCTATAAGGGCCAGGAATTATACCGGGAACCATATCTGCTTGCCAAAAAATCATCCATGTAGTTTCCGGCGACTCTTCAGTAAGGCGGTTCCAAATGGTATCGGCATGAAAGAGGCTCTTACCTAATTTTCCATTGACAATCTGCCCTTCGGATGTTCCGCAGGCAGCAAAGGCGCGATTGGGATTTGTTTGAGTGGGCACGGAAGAGAACCAAAGGTCGCTGACGGCATATTGTTTAGCAAGTCCGTAAAGTATAGGAAGTTCTCTTTCGGTATATGTTTCCATGACTGAGGAGATATCTTCTTTATGAGAATTCCATTCAAATTCCCACCATAATGAAGCATAATCTTGAATAAAACCTGTCATGTTAGGTTGGACTTTTCCATTAAAAATTTGCTGCGTCACATGGGTAAAAGGTTCAAAGGGATCAAACTTAGGGGAATTTAAATACTTGCTTGCTGCCACTGACGGTATTCCCTTGATAGGCTGGCAGCTAAAGACGACCTCGCCGGAAGAACCTATAAGAGGGTTAGAATATTGGGATAGGGTTTTTTCAGATAAGCCTAGATAATGTGGATCGGTATCATCAGGAATAAAATGTTCAGGAAGATTGTTTTGATCGTAAAGCCAAGCTAACACATTGTCAAAGGATCTATTTTCAAGCATGACTACGACAACATGCTTAATTTGACTTTGCATCAAGCTTTCATCTTGTAGCAGCTGATCGGCTTTTAAGCCCTGGAGAATTAGTGTGAATAAAGCTAAGAGAAGAGATTTTTTGATCATATGCATGCACCGCCACTAAAATTCATTAGAGCTGCACATTTTCATGGCCAAAAGCTTTTTTTGACAACAAAAATATTTAGAACGTGTCAGGCAAGCGCTATGCTCACCTGACTTAATTAAAAGAGAAGACGTTTTAGTGTTTCCCTAATGAGATTAGGTTTGCGTGAGCAAGCCACTGCCATTGGTTATTTTTATCTTTTTTCCAGACGCTCATTCGCAAAGATGGTTTTGTGGACAAATGACGCTCATCAATGGTCTCAGCAACAAAAATTGTATAAGTTACAATCATCGTTTCATCTTGGTGAGTCGTTTTAAAATTGCTTAACGTAAAATTTCCAAGACTGAGATTTTTGATTAAAGAAATCTCTTGTGTGCGGTTTCTTGGCCCATCGAGATGTATCGACTGAAACTCCGGAGCAATTTTTTTTTCAATAGCAGTCATATTCAAAGCTTTCATATCTGCCCACATTTGTTTTTCTAAGTGTTCCCCTTCATTTTCATGTGCTGCACTCGACATTGATCCGTGATGACCGGTTTCTGTTTTTGTATGAACCATACCTTTACCCTTGTTAATTGTTTATGGATAAACTTCAACGTAGCCTACACCGCAAAATAAATCAAAAATATAATACTATTTTCACCATTTCATCCTGTTTATCCCATATGCATCAAGCTAAGAGCGAATCGGGCACGGGCACGGGCATGAAAGCTCAAAGTTGGAATATAAGTAATTTGCTGCTATAATATAATGTAACTATTTGATAATTAAGGTAAATTATGGCTTCGATCAAAATCGGCTCTCACCAAACTAGTCCCGCATACGACACTGTAAACTCTTATA
>JABDEI010000160.1 GCA_013287145.1 Chlamydiota bacterium | reverse complement strand
TTGGAGAATATAAACGCGGCGCAGATAAAGCCGGCGATTTCGCGATCGATAACATCGATAAAGTCAATAAATTTTTAAAACAAGGAGTTGAGGAAAAATGCTCTTTTCAAGAGACGATGCAGCTTCTGAGATCCTTGTTTAAATAACGAGTAGCGACCCATGGCAAAATATCCACTGTTACAGGTTTTGGAAATCAAGCACAAACGCGTCGAAGATGCCGAAAAAGTCGTTAAGGAAAAACTGGAAGCGCTAGAGAAAGAAAAGCAAAAGTTGGCAGAGCGCGAAGCAGACAGAGACAAAGCCGTACACCATTATCAAGAAAAGCTCACTCAGATGCGGGAGGAGATGGATCATGGGACCACAAGTCCTAAAATCCAACAGATGAAAGCTTATCTCAAAGTTACACAAGAGAAGGTCAAAATCGAAGAAAAGAAAGTTCAGGATCAAAAGGGCCAAGTAGAACTTGCCGAGAAGAACGTGCAGATGGCTAAACATGAATTGAAGCTGCGCCGGCAAGAAGTAGATAAGCTGCTGACTCACAAAAAAGACTGGGAGAAGGAGATGCGTAAGGAAGAAGAAATCATCGAAGGACGGCAACAGGACGAATTAGGAACGATATCTTTTTCCATTCATAACAGGAAGAGATAGCCTGTAATTAATAAAGTAGGGATTATCTTACCCTCAAGGGTAAAAGGAGAGTTAGAATGTCATTATCTGATAATAATATACGCTTCGATCCCAATCAAAGGATCAAGGGAGCCAATGATCACGCTGAGGGATCCGCCCCAACAAGCGCCCCTAAAGCGTCAACAGATTTTAGAAAGGTCATGGCCAAAGATCGCAGGCAAAGCAAATCGACAACAGAAAATAAGAAGACGCTCGAACGCAAAAAATCCGTTAAAGACGTTGATGATATTGATGAAGATGATACTGATGATCAAGCTATCGCCGAACAACCGGTCGTTTCTTTATTTGATCTTTCGCGAAATCCAACCGATTCAAAGCTTGCCTCTTCGGACAAATCTAAATCCAATTTCGTGGATGCTTTGGATAAGAATACTCCGGTGCCGGCACAAGCTTCGGCTAATGACGTAGAATCGCCTTCTGAGTTGTTTAAACGACTATCTGGCACGAAAGCCGCTAAAATACCTGAGAAGGATATCGAATATCCCGGGACTAATCTCCAAGGGGTACAACAGCAAGACCTTGCTAAAAAAGGAGAGTCGGGACAATTCAGCCAAGAACAAATAGACATGGCTTATCTTAACATGGTAGGAAAACAAACTTTCATTTCTCCCGCACTAATTACAGAAACAGAAGTCTCCACACCAGTGGTAAAGACAAATTTACAAGAACTCGTCACTCAAATGATCGATAAGCTTCAAGTCCTTAAAAAAGAGGGTTTAACAGAGACAATAATCGTTCTTAAACACCCCCCCGATTTTTGAAGGCGCCACTCTGACAATTACCTCTTTCGCTACGGCCAAGGGCGAATTTAATATCTCATTTGAAAATTTAAATCCCCTTGCAAAACAAATACTTGACTTAGCGCAAAGCAAAAAATCACTGCAGGCAGCCTTGGAACAAAAGGGGTATGCTGTGCATATTATCACCGCAACAACTGAAGTTGAAAATCCTCCCTTTATCACAGAAAAAGAACAGTTTACACGCGATGAACGAGAATCTTCAGAAGAACGGGAACAAGAAAAACCTAGAGAATAACAGCACGAAAATTCGTTTTATGCTATAACATGTAAAAAAGGCGAAGTCACGACCGAATAGCAAATTATAAAGATGGTTTAATTTTGACTAGCACACTTCCAAAAGCTCCATTAGATTGGCTGAAACAAATCCCGCGCGCTTTGCTGCAGTTAGATTCTAACCCCTTGATGGGATTTCCTCCCGCATTTCCTTGGCAGCAGTTTGAAGCCTCTTTGAAACAAGTTCTTCAGGTTCCCGATTTTAAAATTGAGCCCTCCGTCTTTCAATGGCGCCCTGAAAAAGAGCTTTATGCCGGCATGGGCGATCATTTAGTTCCTTTGCATTTCTCAGTAGCTTCCTTTGACGGCACGCTATGCTGGGTAATGACACGCGATAATATTGCTCAATTGATGGGCTTGCTTCTCGCTAAGCAAGACACTCCGCCTTTACCACTGGATCCTGAATTCCAACAGGGCTTTTATCAATTCGTGGCACTTGAAGTGCTCAGGACAATAGAGAAATCAAATTTTGACCGCACTCTAACCTTTCATCTTCTCGACTCTACTGCTTTGCCGGAAGAATCTTCTCTTTGCCTTGATTTTTCCATTTCTTTGCAAAATAAGACCTTTTCAGGAAGGCTTTTACTGTCTCCAGCCTTTCATAAAGCCTGGAAAGAACACTATGCTCAGCGCACCCTAGAGCGCCCCTCTACACTGCCATCAAAACTTGAAATCGCAGTCCACCTAGAAGCTGGACGTACCACGCTGACTGTGTCTGAATGGTCTCAAGTTTCTGTCGGCGATTTCTTACTCCTAGACTCTTGCTCCCTGCAGCCCGGCGAAGATAAAGGCAGGATAACCCTCACACTCAACGGTGTGCCTCTCTTCCGGGCAAAAATTAAAGATGGTAACGTAAAAATTCTCGAATCTCCATTGTATTACGAGGTGGACACTGCTAT
>JABDEI010000159.1 GCA_013287145.1 Chlamydiota bacterium | reverse complement strand
TAATCAACTGCCACTTAATGATTAATTCGTTATAGGTTCCATTTTCTCTAATGACTTTCAATCCCTCATTAAATTTTTCAACTAAAGCTTGTTCACGTAAACCATGACGGGTAATAAGCCTTAAGCCCTCTTGATTTAATGGAGATGAAATGATTTTGAGCTGATTGGGATAAAAACGCTGAGTATAGACATAAGCCGGCATGGCATCCATGATTAGTCCATCGATTTTGTTATTCACAAGGTCATCAAGGGATGTACCGACATTGTCATAAGAAACAATCATAATGGAAGGAAATTGAATCACGTTATAAACCATTGAGGAGCCACTTTTAATGCCAACGATCTTGTTGGCCATATCCTCAAGAGATTTGACTTGTGATGACTTAGGGACCATCAAAACTGGCCCTACAAGATAAAAAGGATCTGAAAAAAGATATTTTTCTTTGTTTACGACATTGGGTGTAGTGTAAGAGAGGACGGCATCATACTCACCCTCATCAAGACCATCAAAAAGATGGTTAGTTCCAGTCAACAAAAGCTCAACCCGGATTTTTTCCTCCTTAGCAATCGCTGCTATGAGTTCGTCGGAAAAACCAAGCATATTTTTTTCTTTGCCCATGAGCGGAAGAGGATACCAGGAGCCATCACGTGCGATGCGATAAGCAGAATTTACCGGAATGCCGATCTTAGAGCAGGCGCGTATAAGGCTAAAACCTACGATGATGATAAACAGCAGGATGAGGAGTTTACGCAACGAAGCAAACGTTGCGATGCCGCTCATTTTCGACCAGAACAATTTTATTTTTTGCATTCTTTAATCTGAAATAAGGTTTTTTTTCAGCTTACCTTGAGAATGAATTCTCGTCGTGTAAAAACCATTTGGGCAGCGAAACATTGCAATACATTCATTGCCATGCGGTTAAGCTGGAAATCGAATGGTTTTTCGATCTATTATATTGATAATAAACTACTTATGATTAATCGGCTTTATTCTGATATTTATTTTTAAATATTTTTTTCTTTTTACCATTTCTGATATTCAAAGAGTTATCAAAAAGGAAAAAATAGGGGACATAATTTGCTTGCAGCCTAAGTATTCTCATGCTAGAGTCTCCCAACGGAAAACCTCCAGACTATGCTGTGGAAACGTTGTTCATAACTTAATACTAAGGACCGAAATTATGCTAGCTTGTGATACTTGTGACGCATGGATAAAATTTTTGGAATATGTAAAGAGTCGTTGCTCTGCTACAGCCTTTGGCAATTGGCTTGCTCCTATCAAAGTATTGCAGGCAAACCTTGATGAAGTTACCTTAGAAATTCCCAACATCTTTGTAAAAGAATATCTTTTGGCTAACTACAAAAAAGAGCTTTGCAGTTTTTTGCCGGTAGCAGCCGATGGAGAGCCTTCCCTTAACTTCGTTGTGGCAATACCGTCGCCGGTAAAAAAAGGAACACAACAACCTAGTGGAATACCACAAGAAAAAATTGAAAATCCCCTACATTCCGCACATCATGAAGTCAAGCTGAATCACAATTACCGCTTCGAAACCTTCATAGAAGGACCCACCAATCAATTTGTCAAATCGGCAGCTTTCGGAGTGGCTGCTCGCCCCGGCATCTCTTACAACCCTCTTTTTATTCATGGAGGCGTAGGATTAGGAAAAACGCACATCTTGCATAGTATTGGCCATCACATCGGCGAAAATCACAAAAAATTGCGCATCCAATGTATCACTACTGAAGCTTTTATCAACGATCTCGTCGATAACTTGCGAAATAAATCTATTGAAAAAATGAAACGGTTTTATCGCTCTGAAGTCGATGTCCTTCTCGTCGATGATATTCAATTTTTGCAAAATCGATTGAATTTCGAAGAGGAGTTTTGCAACACCTTCGAAACTCTTATCAATCAGCACAAACAGATCGTTATTACCAGCGACAAACCTCCCGCCCAGCTTAAGTTGTCGGAGAGAATGATCGCTCGCATGGAATGGGGTTTAGTTGCGCATTTAGGCATTCCTGAGCTGGAAACTCGCGTCGCCATTTTGCAACATAAGGCCAATCAAAAAGGACTCAACATCCCGAGCAAGATTGCCTTTTATATTGCGGAACACATCTATAATAACGTAAGACAGCTCGAAGGAGCGGTAAATCGCCTTAGTGCTCATTGCCGTCTTTTAGACATGGATATCACAGAAGAACTTGTCCATATGACTTTGCGGGAGATGCTGCAACAAATTCCCTCTCAGAGGATTTCCGTTGAACAAATTCTGAAGAGCGTAGCAGCGATATTTCAAGTGCGAGTCAGCGATATCAAAGGATCTGTGCGAACAAAAGATATTGTTCTTCCTAGACAGGTGGCCATGTATTTAGCCTATAAATACAAAATGACAAACGATTCTCTCCAAATGTTAGGAGCTTCACTTGGCAAAGCCCATTCCACTATTTTGCATGCCTGCAAAAACATTGAAAAAAAGATGACCCTCGATGAAACGCTTCGTCGTCAAATTAATATGGTTGAACGCAACATACAAGCCTGAGAAAGAAACGCTAAATGCTAAATGATAAACGGGAAGTCAGAATCCAGAATCCAGAATCCAGAATCCAGAATTCAGAATGAAGACAGGAAGCTAGTCATCTCAGGATGCCAAACTTTTCTTTGCATTATTG
>JABDEI010000158.1 GCA_013287145.1 Chlamydiota bacterium | reverse complement strand
GAATTAGCCACAGGCAACGTTTGGGGAAAGCCCGCACATTTTAATCATGGTGCAATCGACATCGATCAAGCTTTTAATTGGGAAAATGATCGACCGCCGCTCCTTCCCAGCAATGAATTGATCATTTATGAAATGCATGTGCGCGGATTTACAAACCATCCCACCAGTGAAGTCAGTCAGAAAGGAACATTTTTAGGCTTAATAGAGAAGATTCCCTATCTTGTGGATTTGGGCATTAATGCCGTCGAGTTGCTGCCGATTCAAGAGTGGAATGAATGCGAATACAAGGGCATCAATCCGATGACACAGCAGCCTTTATGCAATTATTGGGGCTACTCAACAATTAATTATTTCTCGCCCATGAAGCGTTTTGCTTCATCTGAGTATATAGGAGCCGCCATAAAAGATTTTAAAACAATGGTTAGAGAGCTGCATAAGAATCAGATCGAGGTCATTTTAGACATAGCCTTCAATCACACTGCAGAAGGCGGAATAAACGGTCCAACCTTGTCGTTTAAAGGCTTTGAAAAACCAGTCTACTATCTTCTTGATGGTCAAGGAAATTTTCGCGATTTTACCGGTTGCGGAAACACCCTAAATTGCAATCATCCAGTCGTTCAGGAGCTAATTATCGCCAGCTTGCGTTATTGGGTCATAGAAATGCACGTCGATGGATTTCGCTTTGATTTAGCATCGGTTCTGTCGCGCAATATGCAAGGTGAGCTCATGGCTGTGACTCCCCTCCTAACAGCAATTTCCAATGATCCCATCTTAGCCGATGTGAAATTAATTGCCGAACCATGGGATGCCGGGGGCGCTTACCAGGTAGGAACATTTTGCGATTCCCACAAGAGCTGGATGGAGTGGAACGGACATTATCGCGATTCCATCAGGCGTTTTATTAAAGGCGATGCCTGGGCTAAAGGCGAATTTGCTACGCGAATTTGCGGTTCCGAAGACATGTATGGAAAAGGCCGCTCTCCTAACAATAGCATCAACTTTGTGATCGCTCATGACGGCTTCACCCTTGCCGATCTTGTTTCTTACAATCAGAAGCATAATCTTGAAAATGGAGAAGCAAATCGCGATGGAAACAACCAAAATGACAGCTGGAATTGTGGAGTGGAGGGCCCCTCCTATAATCCTAAAGTGATTGCATTGCGCAAAAGGCAAATGCGCAACTTCATCGTTGCGTTGATGATATCACAAGGAGTTCCCATGCTTCATATGGGAGATGAATATGCCCATACCAAGCGTGGAAATAACAATACTTGGTGTCAAGATAATGACTTGAACTGGTTTTTGTGGGATCAGCTTTCTGTCAAGAAAGAGTTCTATCGATTTTATCATGCCATGATTCATTTTCGTAAGCAGCACAAAGAGCTTTTACAAAGAGTATCTTTTCTTACACCCGATGATATCGAGTGGCATGGTCTTGTTCCGAACACGCCAAAGTGGGATCTTGACGACCGCTTTTTAGCCTTCACATTGCTAGATCATATTGCAGGACAGCATTTGTATGTTGCCTTCAACGCTAGCGATAAAACAATCAATGCAGCCTTGCCCGTTTTGAATCAAGGCTATAACTGGTGTTGGGTCGTTAACACCGCTAATGCGTCTCCAGCGGATTTCTTTGATTCTCCTCACAGTGTGCATGGAGATCATTGCAAAATCACATCACACTCTGCCCTCATTTTAAAAGCTATGAAACATTAGCAGCCTGTTCATTGCGAAGATCCTGAAACAACTTTCTAAGAGGACTAAAAGGGTATTTCTGCTGATCTTTAGCCCGACTGCCTAGGATTCCATTAACAAAATAGTGTTCCATTTTGTTGAGGTCATGTTTCTGCAGCCATGTTTTTAATGCTGCGAATTCATCATCAGGATAATTTGTGTATTGCCCATCATAAAAGCGCACTTGGGCTAAGAAGTGAGGAAGGCGCGCGTAATCATCGGCTTCAAATTTATCACCTGCAACGGAGATAGGTCGCTTAGCCCTTAAATCATAAAGCATGGCTGGGGAATTATAATCCTCGTTGTCGGTTGTACGAGAAAAATCATATCGAACGTCACTCTCGGTTTCTAAAATGTCTAAGAGCTTGACCTCCCATTCAGTCTTATAAATTTCCTTTTTAAAGGTTTTCCAAATCGTTTGCGTATATATTTTTTTTCTAATTTGCACATGATGAACCGGATTTTGAATATGATCGTGAGGTTTGCGCCACCAGACCTTATTAGCCCACTCTTTGCGCTTAAGAGGCAAGAAGTTTTCAGTACATTTTAAGGCTTCATCGTAAGCTGGATTAATCGCATTCATTTGATGAACAGCGTATTCCTTATCATGACGCCAAACCCAGGGAAGATACCAAGGAATATCTTCAACAGTATCGAGCTGCTTTTCAATATCCACCTCAGTTTCAACTTCTGTCTCTTTTTCTACTTCGGTGTCCTTTTCCACTTCAATTTCCTGATCGGTTTGGGCGCTTCCTACGCCAAAGACAAAGTTAGGCAGGCGCTCAGCTAAATCGTGGGAATAATTAAGACTTTGCAGCTCTTGCACTGCTTCTTTCAGACCTAAATTTTTCGCCATGTCGAGATAGCTCTGCGTTAATCCTTTGAGAACATCGATGGGTTTATGATCTTGTCGTTCTATCAAAGCATGCTTGGCGAAGTAAGCTCCCGGCTTTTCCATGTCATCGGTTTTTTCTGAAACTAAAAGCTGGATAGGAG
>JABDEI010000157.1 GCA_013287145.1 Chlamydiota bacterium | reverse complement strand
TTCGATTTGCAGACAATTCTATTGCTGGACCCATTGCAATTGAATATCCAATTGGCCATCGAAGACGCCGAAATGAAGCGCTTCCTTTGCTTTTTGAAAAATGTTTTCATAATATTCGAACAATTTTTTCAAAAGAAAAAGCTGATTTTTTTATTTCTATTTTTTCCGACAAAAACGCCTTTATAAATATGCCTGTGCATCATTTTATGACTTCTCTATTAGAAAATAAAAGTAATAGATAGAAAAAATTTTAAAAAAGATGAAGACATTTATGCAGCAAGGTGATAATAAATCGAATTATATGGACAAACTAAAAAAGGCGCGTTCATATCATGGAGGATGTGGAAAAAACCGCGTCTTGCCTTATCAATAACAAACGTTTTTCTCTAAGGAGGAAAAAATATGATAAAAAAAACAGCAACAAAGACTGTAAAAAAAGCTCCTGCTAAGAAAGCTGCGACAAAGAAAGCTCCAGCTAAGAAAACAGCAGCAGCAAAGAAGCCAGCCGCAAAAAAGAAGCCAGCTGCTAAAAAATAATCATCCGCAATTTCGGATGAAAATGAGAGGACGTCATATCGACGTCCTTTTTTTTTGAACCTTCAGATTACTGCTAAGTTATGCAATTGACAACTTTTTGAGATATCTGCAAGCTTTTGCAAAAAAGAGGTGTTTTCATGCCAAGTTTTATACAAAGCACAGCCAATAATATTTCTCATTTAGCCTTATCAATGACTTTTGGAGCATCTATTGGTTATTTTCTCACGCGTTCTTTTACTCGTATTAGCCCTGTTCAAGGCGGCGTTCTTGCAGCAGTGACAATTCTTTTTAAAAGCCTCATCATGGATCGTATTTTTAATAAAATTTTTCAAGGACCAGGCGCTACCGCAGAAAGTAGGCTTGTCGGTCATTTAGCAAGCTTTGCTGTGAGCTGTGCTATCGTGGGAGTTGCGTCAACTGCAATCGGTTTTCCAATTACTTTTAGTGCGGGTGTAATCGTGTGGGGTTCTTGCTTGGCTGGAGAAGTCTTGACTATCGTCGCTCTCGCCGTCGTAGCTCAAGTGGCAAAAACTGTTTCATAGGATTCTTGGATAATTTCTTTTACTACATCAACGGAGCTGGATTGAGTAAAAGAGTTGCAAAGTGATGGGAAAATATTGCTGCCAGTTCACCGTCGATGATGCGATGATCAAAGCTCCAGGATAGATTTAAGACATCACGCACTGCGATGGCGTCATTTTTAACCATAGGAAGCTTTTGTATCTTGGCAGTGGCTAAAATAGCAGCCTCAGGAAATCGAATAATAGGCGTGGCCCATAATCCTCCCCCGTTTCCCAACACACCAAAGTTACTGATCGTTATGGTTGCATCTTTCATATCACTAGATGTCAATTTTTCGTTTAAAGCTTTTTCCTTCAATGTGAGATAAGCTCGAATTAAATCCGGCAAAGTCATCATCTGCACATTTTTCAAGACCGGAACAATCAGGCCCGACTTTGTTGAAATGGCGACGCCTATGTTATGCTGCTTATGAATAATTAATTGATTTGAGCTAACGTCTAAAGAACTATTCACAATCGGGTATTTTTCAAGACTTAAGGAGAGGGCCCGAATGAAAAAAGGCATAAAAGTCACGGAAAGATGTTCTTTAGCAGCCTCTACTTTGAATTTTTCCCGCATTTGGATTAAGCGTGTGACATCGACTTGCTCAAAGTAAGAAAAATGAGGAATCTTAGCCTTGGATTCTGCCATCTTTTTAGCCATAAGACTGCGAATTCCAATAAGCGGTTGTATTTTGTCCCCTTCGAGTTTAGGCAAAGCCATTTTCTCTTCCTTAGCTAAGACTTTTGTTTTTGGATGATGAGAGTATCTGTGCAGATCCTCTTTCATGATCCTGCCATCTTTGCCTGTTCCGTTAATTTCTTGAAGGTCTAACCCCATTTGCTTGGCCAGATGCCTAATGGGCGGCGTAGCCAGAATTTTTGTTGTGAGACCCCTTTCTTCAATCGGTTTGGGTTCAGCAACTTTTTCTGGAATAGATGCGGCAAGAGGCCTTAGTTCTTCTTCGGCTTCCTCTTTAATCTCTTCTAAAAGCTCAATGTCGTAAAGCGGCAGGTCTTTGATAGCCACTTGTCCTGGCTGATAGTATTGTTTCATCAACCTGCCGGGATAAGGCGCCGGAAGCTCAACGGTTGCTTTATCTGTCATGACAACAACAACCGGTTCATCTTGTTTAAGCTCATCGCCAACTTCTTTGCGCCATTCGACGACTTCGCCTTCAACGACGCCTTCTCCAATGTCTGGCAAAGTCACGGTAAAAGTCTTTTTCATAACGTCTATTCCAACTCTAAAAATCCAAAGTATCTATGATAGCTTGTTTCACTTTATAGGCGTCCGGCAGATACTCCTTTTCCAAAATATTTGGAAAAGGAGTATCTAAGCCGCAGCATCTTTTTACCGGCGCCTCTAAAGATAAAAAGCACTTTTCCATAATGATGGATGCTATTTCTGCACCGAATCCTTGTGTTCTTGGAGCTTCATGGGCCACCACACAGCGCCCTGTTTTTTGCACTGAAGCTGTGATGGCATTCACATCAAGAGGGTTCAAGGTGCGCAAATTAATTACCTCAATGTCGATGTTGCGCTCCTGAGCAAGCTCTTGTGCTGCTTCCATATTTTGATGATGCTGCGCTCCCCATCCGATCAATGTGATGTCTTTTCCGGCCCTTTCAATGCTCGCTTGTCCAAAGGGAATGCTATAATCTTCTAAGGGGACTTCTTGCTTAAGAGAACGATAGATGCGCTTTGGCTCTAAGAAAAGAACCGGATCATTGGAGCGGATGGCCGTCGTTAATA
>JABDEI010000156.1 GCA_013287145.1 Chlamydiota bacterium | reverse complement strand
AATCTTTTTCTTCCAAAATCCCCGCCATGAAATAGAAGCGCGGTACCGAATCGGCGATTGAGCGAGGCATCTTAGTTATGCAATTAATCATTTATTTATATGGATAATTTCAGAATTGGGCGAGTCTATTACAGTAAAAATCCAAAGCTAATTGCAAGCTATGCGCAAAACTGAAAATACGAGCTAATCCTCGATAGATCCATAGACAGCATAGGGGCTACCGGAATAATAAGCCCATCTCCGATCACCATAGGACCAGTGCCAATACTCCCTCTCGTAATTGACGAAACCAACAGCTTGCAAGGCTGTGCCCATGATGTGGCGATTCTGTCGAGCAATGTCGCTGATGAGCATAGAATCAGTACATAGAATGTTAGGATCGAGCTCAAGAGCCTTTTCAAGAGGAGCGCCCATATTCAGCACTTCTCCTTCATTATTCATCAGACAAAGATCTACAGCTCCTCCGGTGGAGTGAGGTGGGATAGATCCTTCAACGAGAGGAGATACCATTTTAGCCGCTTCAGCAAAAATTTCGCTTTCGGACATTTGAGGGTATCGCTCTTTTAATTTTTGCATCTTTTGCTGAAAGAGTTCTCTTTGATGCTTTAGACTCCTATATGCGGTATAGACTAAAAAACAGTGACCGGGAGGCAATATATCTTGCGCCTGGCACAACTTGGTGTATACAGTTTTGCGCATCTTAGTGTAGCAGAGATCCTCTGGTCGATCGATGTAAGCGATTATTTTTTGATTTTTTAGGTCAATTAATTCCTCTCCATTGTCGAAAACAGGAATTCCAGACGAAGAATTATACGAGGAAGAGTCCCAAGTTGGGTCAGAACTGGCAGGTAAACTGTTTTCCCCAATCAGTTGTTTCACTCTGGGAACTAATTGAACGTATTCTATCTTTTTATCGCAAATGAGATAGGCAAAAGGGAAAAAGAGTTCTTCTTTTTCTAGCCATCCTACAAACCAGCCAACCTCCAACCCATCAGCACAATCGCCTCCTCCTCCTCCCTTTCCATAAAGTCGCCAACCGCTGGCAAGTTCTTCTTGAAAAATCAACGCCTTTGTCATTTGGAGTGCATATCCTTCGTGTTGGATAATCAACAGGGCATAAAAAATGATCAATCGCTGTTTCATGTTCTTGCTATCCACTTTAGAAGTTCTTCATCGAAAAGGATCGCTTCCTCGTATTGAGGGCTGTGAGCGCTTCTTTCAAAAATGCGAACGGTTAGGTCCTTGAATTTGGAACGAAAAGGATCCCAAGACTGGACTGGTGGAACAGCAAAATCAAAACGACCATAGGCTAGCATTATGGGACAACTCAATGACTCTAGCCTTTTTGAGCTATCAATCTCACGTCCAAACTGAAGATGCATTTGATCAAGGGTCTTGATATTGGGTTTTACCCCTTGCCAAAGGAAACTTGAGTCAAAATGATAGTCGTACCAGTTTTTTGGAGCATTGCGAGCATTCATTTTGGAAAATTGCTGATCTCGTGGGAGCTTGCTGAGCTCTTCATTTGGGAACATCTTCATGTTTCGTTCAAATGCAGCTTTCCTTTCCGGCCAAACCGATTCATCCCAATTGCGATCAGCCATTGCAAGATTATCTGGCCCCATGTGTGGGGGCGTTCCAATCATCACTGCATGGGACACGTGCTCTTTGTATTTTTTTGCATATTCAAGGGCCAAACGACCATTGGCAGAATGTCCGACAACCATGCATTTTTTCAGGGATAGCTTTTGTCTTATTTGCTCAATATCGTCTAAAAGCACATCAAAAGATGATACCTCATTGACTCCATGAGTAGGTGGTTCTGCAAACCCGCGATGATCGACGAAATGCAATCGCAGAGACTTGCAAAGATTTTGAGAAAAGCTGCGGGAGTAATAGATGGAGCTACCAATAATTAGAGTATCGGGGCCTTCTCCCTCTATGAAGTATCTGAATTTAAAGTCGTCAACTTCGATATGGCCAGTCTTTTTCATTTGGCTCGCTTCGCTTTGGTTAGTGGTTTTATTAGCCATAAAAGAAGATCATCATCTAGCGGATAGGATTGGCCAGCACCAGTAGGCTGACCTTTATAAGTGATGCCATTGTCTTCCTCGAAAATAAGAGCCGTCATTGAGGAGCATTATAGCTGCAAAGATCGAGAATTTCCAGAGGAAACTATTAACATTGCCCTTTATTTCAGATCTTTAAAATCTAAAGCAAAATGATGGCCAATGATCTTAAAACCGTGGTTGAGATACAGTCTATGTGGATCGTCGCGTTGAGGGCCGCTATCCAAATAAACCTGATCGCACTTTACCTTTTTCCCTTGCTCGATTACCCCCTTTAATAGTTTGCCGCCGTGTCCGGTTCTTCGTTCTTCAGAGTCTGTGATTAAATCATCGATATAGAGAACCTTTCCCCAGGCCAAAAACTCCAGGAACCTAAATCCCGCAAGCGCCCTCACCTCTCCCCTATCTTGGCAGTACACCAAGTAGTATCCTTCAGTTAATTGACGCTGGACTTGTTCGATGAAACAAAGGATCGATAGCGAAGAATGGTATTGTCAACTAAAGGCGTTGCTTCTCGACAGGTATGGGATGCAAGATAAATAAAATAATAAGTTTTTTAATGAGTGTTTATTGACTAATAATAAAAAAGTACTTAATATTTAAATCTATATGATAATAAGTGAACTTCACATTACTAGATATGTTATGCGATATTTATCGTTATTAATCGTGATGTTCAATATTATAGCAGTCCAATCCGAAGGTATTGAAAGCATAAAGGATAAAAATGAAATGCGTTATTCTCAGTACCGTCATATTTCTAAATATCTTGAAACATTAAATGACGCCGATATTTC
>JABDEI010000155.1 GCA_013287145.1 Chlamydiota bacterium | reverse complement strand
GGGATTTTCTTCCAAATAGGAGCTTAAGGGAAAATAGGGCAACTCGCCTGCAACCTTGCCAAAAGCGTGTTTCTTAATAGAAGCTTTCTCTGTTAATTTATCGCAATTATTTACTCCAAGGGATACTTTCGGCTTCTGATGATATCCCTGCACCTCAATTTCCACTTCTATTGACATATCTTGCTCCACCTCGACCGATTGATCGTCATCGCGTTCTTTTGCGATGATTTTTTCCGGTAGCTTTCCTTCAAAGCTGCTGCAGATCGCATCGATCTCTTTCAAGCTACTCTCTATGGAAAAACCAAGCTTCGTAAGCCAAGGGAGTTTAGCAAAGGCTGCATTCATGAAAGCGATGTTCTTGGCTTTTTCATCGGCAATGACTTCTGCACTTGAACGTTCAGTAGCCAGCTGACCATATAAAACATCGGGAGTAAGGAATGTCTGCTGGAACCATGTCGATTCAAATTGTTTAAAAGCTTGAAGGTAAGCCTTTGAATTCAAATTTGGCCTCATCAACACTTCCATCAGCATCATTTGAGGAATACTCCCCAGCTGTTGTCTTAACGCTTTATAGTTATCTCTGCCTTGCTGCACCGCTTGATTCATCACTGAAAAGCGCAGAATGTGGCTAAACTCGATCTCCTCAGATGCATCCAATTCAAGCATTTGCCTGATGATCCCTTTGACCTCATCAGAGACCACAAATACTACGCGCTGGGACTTATCTAGCTCTCGCAGGCGCCATACACTCTGAGAAAGATCACGAAGAAGCATTTCTCGACTGATAGTAACCACGCCGATAGCATCGCGTTTTAGTTTGATGTCAGCCCCAGTGGTGTGGCTTTGATCCAAGAAAGCTCCATATTCGTTTTCCTTTTTAGAGGAATGGATCAACAACATCTCGCGCCCATTTTCCGTCAGCGCTTGTTCGCCAGCATCATTATAAAATGCTATCGCTTTCTTCTTCGCCGCAGACAATGTGCGGGCGATGGCTAGATTGCCCCCTTCCTTAAAATATCCGCCGGCATCGCTCAAAAGATCAAACTCCCCATATTTTTTCTCGACGTTCGAGATCAGCTCAGACATCATTGTTTCAGTCGAACCAGAGCTTATCGTCACAACTTTGTCTGCGCTATGCTCCCACAAAATACTCAAGGTTTTAGCATCAATCTCCATATCGGGTTCGGCCTTGAGCTTGCGATGCATGCTAGAGCTATTCCATAGTGTTCCAGTAAAGCCGGAAAGCTTGCGGTGAAAATCCGCGAGGATATTAGCGTTGGAAGCCATTTTCTTATCATAGAGTTCGAGTTGCGCCATGATGACTTCGCCAACAACTCTCTGTCTTGCTTCCAAAGATTTATTGATCTCTTTGGTGATCATTTCAATATGTTTCGGCTTATAGTTGAAAAGAGGCACATCCAAATTACCTCTCAGGGCACAGAATGCATTCCAGGCATTTGTCTTCTCGAGAGGTTTTATTGTTTCGCCTTCGTTTCTCTGCTGGATCGCCTGCTGCTGCAAAACATCGATCAAGGACACAACAGTCTCTTGCGAAATCCCTTTCTTCATGTAGCTTTGAATAGTGTAATTCGTTGTCACGTAGACATTAGCAAATTGCGATCCTGTAACCGGGGTATCGGCTGCTGCGTAGGGGGAAGCTAAAATCTCATTAGAGTCTTCATCGACCCCGTAGTTGACATTCCAAGAACGCGTGAGAGTGTGAGGCAATAGTTTTGCTAACTGCTCGCCGGCTAGAGAAACGATATTTTTGACATCTCCATCCAAACCATTATAAAACGCTTGGGCTTCCTTTAAGTGATCTTTATCGCGGTTTAAGTACCAACTTAGAAGTTCTCTTCTTGAAGAATCGAGTGAACTAGAGAAAGCTTGCACCTTTGCAGTAAGCTCCTTGGATCCAAAAGGCATGTTCCTTAAACTATCAATAAATGTCGCAACAAGTTTTGGTTGAACTTTTTGATGGTATACCTGCCTTGTCAACACAGGGGCATCTTTTTCCGGAGAGGGATCGCTCTCCAATTGAGCCAATTTCCGAAGGTCTGAGTTGGTATAGAGCAAACGGTAAAGGTGTGAAATAAGCTCCAACTCGGATTGACGCGGGGAATGTCTACTTCCCACACTAAAGCATACTTCATGCATCACATTCAATACAGTATCAGCTTCGTCGATGATGGGATAACCCTTGTTGCGCAGCAACCCTAAGATTTTTTGCATCAACTTAAGTTCATCTCCAAATCCCTCAAGTTTTTTCTCGCCGGAGAAATGCTGAGCACTCTTTTCAATAAATTTGAGAAGCATGCTTTGGACGCTTTTCCCCGTCATGATCAGACATTGGCGATTGCGCTGAATGTTGAGAAGGTCGTCGTAGATTCCTTGAAGGGATTCTTTGGTGAAAGTAGTATTCCGATCAAAGTGCAACGCTCGAAGCGACTGGGAAAAAGCGTTTTTTAAAATTCGCTGAGTATCCGAAGAGATGCTTTCAAATAATGGCTGAGGCACAATCAACATTGACAAATCACTTCCATTTGCCCGCAACATGCCTAGCAGAGGAAGAAGCACCTTGGATTTGCCCGATCCCATGATCATCTCCATCACAGGATTGAGATCACCGCACTTTAAAAATGTGTCGAGCTTTTCGACCTGCGTTGGACGCATTAAAATGTTTGCAAAGTGTTCAAAAGCCAAATACGCAGGATGTTCTTTTAGATCATAGGCTCTTTTAGCCAATAAATTCTGAGCTAACAACTGAACAAGATCTTCTTCCGCGGAAGAATTCGCTCCCTTTTTTTTAATCACATCATCGATTTTTTTCAGCGTCTCACTAGCTCGGATTCGTTGTTGTTCATGCGTTGAAAGCAGAAGGTATTTTCCGATATCTT
>JABDEI010000154.1 GCA_013287145.1 Chlamydiota bacterium | reverse complement strand
ATTTAAAACTCTTTTCTGCCAAATTAAGAGGATTAAAATCGCAATCGAATGACCTGTTGCAACAATGTCAAACAAATTTGTCTAGCCAAGAACTCGATGAGAAACTTCTTACTCTTACTAAAAGCGTTAAGGACGTTTTTTTGGAAATAGATCAATGGAATTCAAAAGAATTATTAACAAAATCTGAGATTTTTAGCTTGGCTAAGGAATATCCTACTTTCTCTGATCAAACAATCAAAAGATTTGCAGAAGATTCTACAGGGATTTCTAGTCACCAACAGGCTATTAGAAAATTTGTGTCTGATACTCTTGGATTAAAAACTTTGAATTTATCGATTAATGCTATCACACCAGGATTAACTTCCGGAGCAAGCGGCGAACCTGTTTATATGGTATTGGACAAAGAAACGAAAAAGTTGCTTTGCATCATTAAAATAAAAAACATTGAAAGCATAACAGAAGAAATTAATGCTATGCGTCTATTAAAAAACCAAAACATGAGCATCTGTCATTTCCCCGAAGTTTTGGGAATTGGAAAATCCCAAACTGAAAGTGGTCAAAACCTTATTTTCTTTGCGCAGTCTGCTGCACCGGGTGTTTCAATAGATAAATACATTGAACGAAGAGGTCAAGCAAATGTCACACAACAACATCAGGCTAATCAAGATTTAAACCGAGCCATCGAATTTATGGCTAGCGGCATGGCCGAACTCCATAATCAAAAAATTAAAGAAGGTATTGTCGATGCTTCAACTCAAACTGTTGATTATTTAAAAAAATATCAAAATGAAATGTCTGGTTGTCTTAGGGAATTATCAAAAAATTCTTTGTTCTCCAAATTGCCTTTTGAGAAGTTAAACAACATGAACTTAGCACAAGATGCAGCTTTAGAATCTACCTTAATTCATGGGGATTTTCATCCTGGAAATGTCTTTTTTTTAGATGGAGAGCCTCCTCATCTAACGATAATCGACAATGATGGTATCCTAAATTCTTTAGATACAGAAACTATGGCGCCCGTGGGCGCAGCGACCTATGACTTCGCCTTTTGCTATCAATGGATCATGGTTTTAGGAGCCATGAACAATCTCGATAGGTCGCAAATAAAAGAGATAACAAATGAATTTGAAAAGCAATATCTTGCCTTCCGAGAAGTTGACGATCCTGAAGCCTTAAAAAATGAAATGGATTATATGAAGGCTTTTATTGCGATCAAATACATTTACCTTCTAACTCAGGTTTTAAAAAGTCCGACGCATCCCTGGTATCGATCTTTAGGCGCAGAAAAAATCACAACGCTTAGAGCCCTCTTAATGCAGCAATTTTAGATTCATCTTTTACTAATTCTCTTCTTTGACGATGTAGCGCTTGAAAGATTCTTCATGCCAGTGGCGATAAGAACAGGCCCCTCCTGGATTTGCCCCATAGCGGGGATCTTGAGTCAATTCAGAATGAGAATGGATCACGCTCTCCATGGGAGCATCGAAAAATAGAGCCATGGTGTAGCGTTCAACGCAGCCTGAAGCCTTATGAACTCTATGTTCAGTTGCTTTGATTGCATCATTGGTGGCTAGCTGGCCAAATTCGCCTACTTGAAACAATAACACCTCAGGGTCATCGGCAACGACTTTCTTAAAAACTCCTTCTAAGGTTGTTTTAACAAAGAGGCCTGCTTCTATGGGCTCTGATATGGCTTCGCCATTTATAAAATAGAATGCTGGCAGAAGAGCTGTGAACACCCCATGATCAAAGTGCGCGCCGCACCAAAAGGGATTTTCAACTGCACTATTTTCATTTTTGCAATAATAGAGCATTCGTCCCATTCGAGGTGCATTGTCGATATCAATTCCAGTATTGGATCCTAGAAGACCAATTTTTTCCATGACAGCTTTTCCCGTCTCCGACATCAGGGCTCCTAAATCTTGAAAAGGGGTTCTCAAATTCACTTCAAGAGGCCATTTGTTTAAGGGGTTGTCCGGAACAAATCCGTAGTAGGAGACTTTGAGATCATCAATTACCCATCTGCCGTCAGGACGTTTAAATCTTTCTTTGCCTTTTTCATAACCAAGAAATGTTTCTCCAAGGGAGTGATTTGGAGCGTACGATTCTTTGATTTCTTCAGGAAGGGCTGAAAACTCACGGGCTGATTCAATAAACTTCAAGACTTTTTCCTTGTATCCGGGAACACCTTTAATGCCTACGATGCCTTTCTCATGCAAAGCTCTTTGCAAAGCATTTATTGCTTTAGCATCTCCTTGAACAAAATCATCATAGGAAATGATATCCAATGCAAGCACTTCGATTTTCTCTTTTACATCGCTCTCCAAGGCTCCTCCTTCACAAGTAAGTATGAGGCTTAATATTACAATAACGATTGCTTTCCTAAGTTGATTCAATGAGTCTGTCATAATCTATTCTCTAAAGTTCCTAAGTCAAAAATGGGAAGGAGCAACTTAGTCTAAGTTTTTCTTTTTTGTCAAATTTTCCTGAGCAAAAATCCAGGCGCCCAATAATAAAACAGAAATTTTCCACCACTGAGGGCACAGAGTCACAGAGAAGGAAGATTTAATAAAAAGTATTTGTGATATAATAATTGTAGTTAATTACCTGTTCAATATTTTTTTATGTTGTTGATTATTTTATGACTATTAAGCCATTCAGTCCTATAGTACAAAAATTCACGTTAGCTTCCGATGGGAAGAGAGCCAAATTAAAGGTCAATTGGCATGGGCGCAATCTGACGATTACACAGAATTATTCCACCAAAAAAGAAGCCGCATACGCCCGAACAGAGATTGATGCAATCTTACATGAAATAATTGCGTTAGCTAAGACTTATCATATTGATTCAGAAGATGATAAGAAAATATTAGTTCTAATGAATGAAAAGATTGTAACCCATCATCCTGATGTTTCCAT
>JABDEI010000153.1 GCA_013287145.1 Chlamydiota bacterium | reverse complement strand
TTATCAAGCTGGGGATGTAATCTTTGGGAAATCCAACCTTTTATTGGCGCCGGCATTGGATACGATTTTCAACAGGTCCATGCTCACAATGCAGGTTTTAGCGTTAATGAAAGCAATAAGCATTTTGCCTGGCAGGTAATTGCAGGGGTAGGTTATCCGGTTTTTTGCAATACAGACATTTCTTTAGAGTATAAATTTCATAAAGGCGGCTTTAGCCATATCTACAACCATTCTATTGGGGTGGGCTTAACATATCAATTTGGTCTAGGAAATTAAAGAAGTCTTTTCTTAAAATGATTGAACCCCTTGCAGCAAGCTGCAAGGGGTTCAAACTAAAAAGCACTACATCACAGCCCGGGAAAGGTAATTGTGGCAGCTGTAGGGCCATTTTTTTCGATTTTAATTCCTGTAGCACCAGGATAAGTAGGCCTTACTTGTGGGTATTTAATGTAGATATTTGCCGTGTATTTATTCTTATCGCTACCCATAATCTCTACAGAGAACGGCATAGGCACATTGGTCAAAGTTTGACCATAGTGCAGAGGCTGCCCTTGATATGATATTGGGTTGCTTGGTGAAAATTGCACTGTTATCGCATAGAGTGTTGGGTCTGTAAAAGGATCTGGGATTGTCGTTCCACTAAGATCTCCCAACGAGATTGCAAGGGAAGGGGAGTCGCTCATATTGGCAGCGACAGTTCCGTCTATTCCGAGCAAATCATCATAGGCAAAGGTGTAAATGTTGTCATTAAAGCTATGAAGCGCTTTAGAATAGAGATCATACCAGGGTCCTGTGTTTTTTCCAGTTTGCGATAGGAATGGATTGACGGTATAATATTGCCATTTATTGTTTGCAAAGAACTGTCTATTTAAAACATTAGAGCTGGCAGTCGGTAACATCCCTACCATGGCTGCGGAGGTCAGATCTCGAACAATGATTGCCTGCGGCGTGTTATTTTGGGTATTAAAAGTGTCACCTGCAGCGCCAAAGAAAGGAAAGGAGCTTGAAGGCAAATTGATCGTCACTGTTGGAGCTCCGCTTGCACCAGTAAAGACAAATTGATTGTTATTGTTGACTTGGCCGATAAAGATTTGGTTATTAGGGGGGGCCAATTCTGTAGCGTCGATACTTAAGGTGTGTGATCGATAATAAGTGCTCCATACATCTTGAATCCAATTGTATCCATAAGCTGCGCTATTAGAAAGATACATAGGATCAAAAAGGACAGGAGCAGTTGTCATCGCCTTGCTAGTAGATGCAATGCGCAATTGAGTGATTTCTGATTGAGTCGCAGGATCGATAAAAGGGATAATTAAGTTATTCCAAACCTTATTCGGTGTTGTATCATAACTAGCAAAAATCGCTTTAATTTGTGAAAATATACTGGCTCTATTTTGAGTAAATCCTGAGGCTTGAGTGCCGCTATTTGTAAATAGCTCAAGATAAAGAGGTAAAGAGAAAAAATCGACAGCGGTAGGATTTAAATCTACTTCAGGATTGCCCGGAGTGACATATGTAAACTCAATCTTGTCGTACAAAATGTAATAGTTAGGATCGTTTGTATTGAGCGCGTCAGGGTCTAGAATTTTATTTGAATTAGGATCGACAAGAAGGTCCAGCGGATAAGCAACAGAGAGATATATCCTTCCAGAATCTACCTGTGGCAGGAAAACCACGTTGCCGGTTGAATTTTTTGGAAAAGCAGAGATTGGATAGGAGAAATTGTAAGAATTTAGTGAGCTTATCGCGTCGACACAAGCGCCTTTTCCAGTTGTTGGGTCAAAGCTTACATAACAGTCATGTTTTGTGGCTGGATTGATTCCTTTGATTAAAAAAAATACCTTATCACTGCCGACCACTCCACTGTTATTGTTAAATGTTAATGATAGATATCCCGTAGGGGTGGTTGGGGGTGGATTTGATGGCGGACACTCACATGGACACATACAAGTCTGACTGAAAAGGCGAGAAAAAGTCATTCCTAAAAAAAACATGAGAAGAAATGTATTCTTGATCATCTCAATACCCCCCTTTAAAAAAATATTTGGAACTTATTGGGATTAAAAAAAATAATTATATTTTTTTCAAGCAAAATGGAGCGCAAATTTAGGGAGAAGGAAAGTCACTTAGCAATAAATTCATTCGATCCATCAATAAAGCGATCTTATTAGAACATTCTCGAAATTGTTCATATTGATCATGATATAAACATTGCAACCACTCTTCATCCAAGTAGTGTGGACTGTGGACTTCAATGATTGTGCAGTAATGCAACCGCTCTTCAGAATTGTTTTTAAAAACATTCAGTTTATAAATATGGATGGCCGCTCGATCACTTTTATCTGCTTTCATCCATGCTTTCAGTTATTGAAAAAGCTTCACATCAAAGCGCCAAAAATTGCCCCTTAAGAGCCTGTAATCAAGACTATACAGACACTGAATACATTATACCAAGTACCCTAATACGATAGCTACAATGTATAAGGCGGGAATATCTCCAAAAAGATGGGGATATTCTTTGGGATCACCAAATACTTGTAACAGCATGATGGTGGCATGAACTACACTTGACCAAATAGTAAACCATATTAAACTCACGTTAGCCAAAGGATTTCTCGAAGCGAGTATTAAGAAGACTCCAAGTGTTGCATACACCCCCATAATCATTTGTTCATACTTATATTGAGAAGGTTCCCATCTCCATCCAGAAGGCCATAATTCCATTAAAGCGTATATTCCGAAGAGAAAAACGATTCCAAAAACTACTAAAGCATAGCGTAAATAAAGCATCTTTGTTTCTTTATTCATATGAACCTCAAAGGAATTGATGTACCTGCATTTACAGTTATCAAAAGAAAAGGCTTCATGCAACAAAATTATGCTTTTTGGGACATAATACTGCCGTTTTTTTGGCGCCATTGGACATTACAA
>JABDEI010000152.1 GCA_013287145.1 Chlamydiota bacterium | reverse complement strand
TATATCGAACAAAATAAAGAAACAGACTACGCCACATTTTTAAATGACATCGCAAAAGCCGGCGTAATATATTATGATGTAGATATGGCCGTGCACACGGGGGCTTATCATGGATCAAGTCATGATGAAGTGCATGTGGAATCTGTTCCTCCATTGAAGAAATCGTTTTGATGTGGGAATCGGCAGAATTTCTGAATTCTATAGTTGATTTGATACTTGTTTTAATGTTATAAAATCTTTCAATAATTAACAAACACACAACGATTTGACAAAAATATGAAAGAAATTAATGTCGATAGCTTCGTTTTCAAAGATTGGCAGAACATACATCATGCTGAAAAAGATGACTTTTTGTCCCTAAAGGTCAATCTTGCGAGAAGGTGGGGCAAAACTTATTTTTATTACGACAAATCTAATAGAAAACTCTATAGTGAAACCTTAACAATTATCGGACAACTTTTGCATAAGGTATTTGGCTATCGCAAAGAGTTGAATCGAAACAATTTTTGGGAATTCGTCAAAACTCAAATCAAAAAAGAGGAGGCTTGTCCTAGCGCAAAGAATTTTAGGAAAGTGGCCTCCCAAAAACTCGCTTACTTTTATCAAGCAAAAGATGTCCTTGAAAAGAAAATTTGTGGTAATGGATCGGAAAACAATGAAGATGCCATGATTCAACTTTTTAATGAAGGCCTCGATGTCAACACGCTCGACAGCAATGATGCTACGCCCTTGCATAGGGCCATCCGGGCCAATAAAAACAAACTGGCTAAATATCTGATGGAGCATGGAGCTGATGTGAATACTCGCAAAGATAAGGGTGGCGAAGTTTTTATGACCCCTCTTGCTATTGCAGTCTATATAAATGAAGAGATGGTTGAACCTTTGTTGCAGCATGGCGCTGATGTCAATGCCAAAGATTGGCAAAATAAAACAGCTCTCCATTATGCCGTCGGCTCTGAAGCACAATCTGCCTCGGTGAGAATGGAAATGGACTATGACTGGAAAATTAATAAAAAAATTGTCGCACAACTCCTTGAAAAAAATTGCGATGTTAATGTAGTTGACGACCATGGCGCATCCCCGCTTTTTTATGCCGTTAGCTCTGAGGATATGAGTGTCGTGCAGTTGCTCATAGGTAAAGGTGCCGATGTCAATCTATGCGGTGACAATAAAATTTCGCACCTTCCCATCACAGCCGCGGTTTGTAAAAATAATGCTGATCTTGTAAAAGTTCTACTAGATCATGGCGCTAAAGTAGATCTAAAAAGTTCAATCTATACGATCCACCTTCTTCATTTTGCCGCCAAAGAAGGTTATAAAGAAGTTGCCGAGCATTTAGTGAAAAGTAGCGATGTTAATACCGTAGACGACAAAGGCAGGACTCCTCTACATTGGGCTGTCGAGAGCGGATATTTGGAAATGGCGAAATTTCTGATCACACAGGGAGCCGATGTGAAGGTAAAAGATATCCGCGACCATACACCTTTAGATTTAGCTAGAACCGAAGCCATGCAAAGTTTGCTGAAATGAAAAAGCTTATTCAAGGGATCGTCGATTTTAGAAAAAACCTCACAGAAGAGAGTCGCACCCTCTTTGCCAAGTTGGCTCTTGGTCAAAAACCGGATACTCTTTTTATTGCATGCTCTGATAGCCGCGTGGTGCCAAATCTTTTTGCTTCTACAAACCCAGGTGATTTATTCGTTTTGCGAAACATCGGCAATTTAATTCCTCCTCTTTCTTCGGCTTCCTTTCAAGATGACAGTGCAGCGGCAGTCATTGAATATTCAGTATTTTCACTCAATGTTTCTGACATCATCGTTTGCGGCCATTCTGAATGCGGCGCCATGCAAGCTCTTGCCCAAGGGATCGATACTCTTAGCTGTCCACACCTTGAGTCTTGGTTAAAGTATGGGTTAGAGTCCCTAAATATGGTAAGAAAAGGGTTAGTTATCGATCCTTCTTTAGCGGAACATAACCAAATCTCTCAAGTTAATGTACTCCAACAAATGCAGCATATAAAAAGTTATCCATTCATTAGCGATCGTTTGGAGAAAAAGCTACTTCGCGTTCATGGATGGTGGTTTGATATTGCGCAAGCCGATGTTTATTGCTACGAAAAAGACCTTAATCAATTCGTTTTGATCGACGAAAAAGAAGCAAACCTCATCTTAGAAAGATCAAGATGACTCTTTTATAGCGAAGTGACTCAAAAATTGGCATTTGTGCTAGTGCTAATTTTTGAGTCACGTTCGATATATTTCAAGATTCTTTATAAAGCCTTAATACTCATCACTTATGATATTTATCTTAATTTAACAAAATTTTTATTTTTTATTTCTATGAGCACAACTCCTGTAAATTCAAAAAGCACTAATCCATCGCTCTTATTTACATCGCTGCCAGATTATATTGATAAACTTAAAAAAATGGATGAAGACAAAGCTAAAGTAAAAGCTCGGGTAATGTCATTAGCATTACCCATCTTTCATATTAAAGCAGCTGTGCGTTTAGGATTTGCTACTCTCATACGACTGCCCTTTTTAGCCGTTAAAATCCCCGTAGGAGTTATCCTCTTTTTTTCTCCTTCAGATTCGCTAGCCGCCGCCTTGAGCTTCAAAGTTTACCGTCTTTTGCCCTCCTTCGTAGATATGTTCAAGAGCGCAGCTAAGGTCTGTTTCTGTGTTACAGCAATTGTTTGGAGCCCCTTCGTGGGATTATTCTCGCCACGCGCGAATGCAAACCTTCATCGCTTAGCTGGATTATCTGCAGCGGCTCCGAAAAAAGTGGCTCCCCCTGCGACTCCCCCGCCAAGGCCAGATTCTGCGGCAGGGTTTGAAGGCATCGTTGGCATGGAAACAGTCAAAGATCAGATGCAATCGATTATGATGACGCTGAAAAATCGCGATCTGGCGCAGCAATTTAAAGTTGGCATTCCTAATGGAATCTTGC
>JABDEI010000151.1 GCA_013287145.1 Chlamydiota bacterium | reverse complement strand
GCAGTTCATCTTTTTTTAGCTTAAGCTCTGTAAAAGCTTCCTGTCACCGCAACTTCTAAAATTCTTAAGCTTTAATTTTTTCCAATGCCTCTAAAGCCTGTTGGCAGGTCATGCGATCTTCAAGATTAGGGCGCAGCATCTTCCAAGCAATTTCTGCTAACGTACCGGCGCCCTGTCGAGGAAGATTATCCTCTTTGACAAGAGCCAAAAGAGTTGGTACAAAAGTCGTGGGATCGTCAAAATTGATGATTTCACCCCACGGTGGACGTTTACCAGTAAAAAGTCGCCATAAAACACAACCAACGGCCCAATCATCTGATTGAGAGGTAATGAGTCGTCTGTTGGGATTGTCTGCTTCAATGACGGACTGCCACATTTCAGGAGATATATATTCATCGCTTCCATAACATTCGTTTTGCATAGCATTCCACGCGTCTGAGCCCTTAGGGGCGTGTATTGCATTTCCAAAATCTGATATCTTGGGCTGTAACTCTTCAGGCTTTTTGGGATTGAAAACCATCAAGATGTTTTCTGGTTTCATATCGCGATGAATGACATTTCTTTTGTGGACTTCAATCATTCCCTCAAGTATCGCTAAAGCAAGCTCTTTTTTTCGCTGAGACGTGATAGATTGATTTTTCATATAATCAAATAAATCACATCTTGCTTTTTCCATATAGATGATTTGATGCCTTTTTCCATCTGATTCCATCTCTGCAATATCATCAACATGAAGCACATGAGGGACATCCTTAAGAAGAGTTAATATTTTTTCTTCGTTTTCAGCGACTTTCTGATTAAGTAATTTCATACTCTCTTCTAACTTGGGATGTTCAAGCTTTGTCTTTCCTCGCACTATCGATTTTCCGGTTTCATATATCCATGCTAAGGTCACTTTTTTGCTCGTACCTTTCCCTAAGAATTTAAGTTTTACAAGCGTTTCTATTGTTCCGTCTTTTTTTCGAAGCAGCTCGAAGCTGGCTGGCAGCCCTGAAAATTTACTTCCAAGATGAAATACGCGTTTTTTTTCGGATAAAGAAGGTCCAACTTCCTGTTTGAGGATGCAGGCGATGTCACAAACCTGCTCAATTTGACTGATGATCTCTTTATTTTGCGCAATCTCAGCATACAATTCTTCATCGTTGAGATTTTTTCTAAAGTCAGTAGATTTTTTAAGACCTTCCTCTGTCGATTTAATTACGCGCTTGCCAGTAGCATCTTTAGGAAACAATTTCAAGACCTCATCTCGCAAAAAAATAGCTTCTTTTTCGACAGGAGTTGATGAAGGATTTTCTGGAGATTGAGGTTTTATCACATCGTCATTCATGACACCCGCAGGCTTATTATGTTCTACAGGTCTAACTGAACGTAGCTTCACACCGAAGGGATTAGGTTTTGGCACATCGTTATTCACGCCACCTGCAGGTTTCTTGTGTTCTACATGCTTCAGTTGGTTCTTAATTTGTTGCAAATTTTGCGCCTTGGGAGGTTGTATAGCGGGTTGTTGTTGTACATCTTGTGACACTGAAGTTTGCGAAGGTTGTTGTTGAATATCATGTGAGTCGGAAGATTGAGAATTTGGTTGTGTAGCAGGTTTATCACCGGTTTCTTTCAGTACTTGTGGTTGCACTATCGGTTTCTCGCTATGAGTCACGAGAGGATCTAGCAAAGGTTGTGATCTATAAGGCAGTAGTTGCTTTGGAGTCTCCTGTCGCTTCTGGAATATATTTTGCGTGTTGGAAATGCGTTGATCGTTTGCGTTTTTCTTGTTTCCAAACATTTTTTTTAGTCTGCTTGCACAGTAGCGGATCGGTCTTAAAATCACTGCATTTGCGAAGATTTTAATCTTCGAGATCAATTTATGGAGTGTAGTATTTGGATGAGATGTTTTAGAAGCACTGATTTTTTTATTTGATGAACCAGCTTTATTTTTCTCAGAATATATTATGTTATTACTCAAACCTATTCTATGGTAAGATAATTCATTATCAACCTTCATAATTCATCCATTTAATTTAGAAGTTAAAAACCATCAACAAACATAACACATTTCAATATTTTTTCAAATCACTAAAAAATATTTTTAAAAAACTCAATTTTATATCAAAAAATATCTACAAAAATCGGTCTCTATGATATTTGCAAGATTTTTCTTAACAAGAACTATCTAAAAAGAATGCACGCGGATAGAATACAAAGTTTTATGTCGCGTGCAGTCTAGCTGAACTTAAGAATAAAGATCAAAGCGGCGACGAGTCGCGCGCTCCAAAACTAAACTTTGATTTTTTTGAGCTCCTCAAAAGCTTCTTTGCAGGTCAAACGCTCATTTGGATTTGGACGCAGCATTCTCCAGGCGATCTCTTCAAGTGAGCCTGTTGCTGGCTTATCGCCAAGATTATCATCACTGTTAAGCTTCAAAAAAGCTGACATCCATGTAGATTCATCTTTGATTTCATCAATCCAAGAAGGCTTGTTGTCAGTAAAAAGCTCCCATAAAATACAACCAACTGCCCAATCGTCCGTTTTTGATGTGATAGAAGGATTATCTGGATTCTCTTCAAATATTAGTAGCCACACTTCAGGTGCAAGATAGCGGTAGGTACCAACAGGTTCCTGTTGCATCTCTTTCCAAGCATCTGAGTTTGAAGGTGCATGTAATGCCATTCCAAAATCAGTTATTTTAAGCCGCACTTTTTCCGAATTTTTGGGATCGGTTACCATCAGAATATTTAATGGTTTCATATCCCGATGCACAATATTTCTCTTATGAATTTCACTCATTCCTTCTAGCAATTCAAGGGCAATTTCTTTTTTTTGCTCAGGTCCGATAAATTGGTCCTGAACATATTTAAATAAATCACACTTTGCTGGTTCCATATACATGATTTGATGCATTTTATCTCCATCCTTTGTGTAGACAATATCATCAATTCGAAGTACATGAGGAATATCTTTAACAAGATTTAAAATTGTTTCCTCACTCTTAGAAACTTTTTTATTTAGAGATATTTTATCCGAGTCTAAATCTGGATGCTCGAGTTTTGTCTTGCCTCGTGCTATAGA
>JABDEI010000150.1:1748-3137 GCA_013287145.1 Chlamydiota bacterium | reverse complement strand
GGTCTTTCAAACTTATATAAAAGATATCAACACAGCACTCCACGCTATGGATGAAAAATATGAGCTTGTATTTCCGCCTCCAGCCATTTTAGATGACGTTGATCTTTTAACTACCTTCATTAAAGAAATCGTGGCTCCTTGCCAATGCTGGCAGTGCCATTGTCGCATGGCTCCTTTAAATCAAGGCGGTGTTGTTAACAGTATCGGTCAGGTGTATGGTGTGGAAAATCTTTATGTAGCAGACAACTCAATAAATCCCGTCGCTATGGATGGAACCCCCATGGCAACAGGCTATTTAGTAGCTGCCAATATAGCGCGCCTTTTGCTACAGCAACCCTGATATATACCGAACGTGACTCAGGGCAATCGCATTATTGAATAATTTTAAAGATGCGATTACCCTGTTGTATTTATGCCTTTCTTTGATTCTAGAATTTATGTTACTAATCGAGTAAAGTTAAATATCGGGAGGGGTTATATGACACGTAAAAAAAGAAATTCTAATGATCCTCAGCCTCTTAATTTTGACCATGATGAGGAAAAAGGACCTAGCGATCATTTAAAAAAACCGTTTATGACTCCTGCTGATGAAAGAGGCGACAACGAAGACGAACAATACTACGAAGAAGAAGAGACATTAAGTCCAGAGGAAACCAAAGAACGAAAAGAAGAGGATGATCTTTAACTTTTACATGTACCCTCAAGAAGTTGTCTTATTAACCATTTTATAAATGACGATAAAATGCTACCTCGTAGGAGAGTTATCATGAAAAAAACACTATCTTTCTCATTTTTGCTAAGCTTATGTACCTTGTGTATGCAACACGACCAGGTATATTCCCATACGACGTACATAGTCGAACAGCCTGCTGCCCCAACCTATGTCGTGGTGCAGCCTCAAGCACCCGCTGCTTATGTCATGGTGGAAAGTGCTCCTCCAGCTGAAATTAATGAAGAAATAGGACCATCTCCCGGACTTAATTATTTGTGGATCAAAGGTCACTGGCAATGGGATGGATATCGATGGCTGCGTGTGCACGGACATTGGGGAATGAAACCGAACGATTCGGCTGTTTGGGTGCCCGGCTATTGGACAGAACACCATCACCATTGGAAATGGACGGAAGGCTATTGGCAATAACTTTGAACCCATTTTTGACAGCGTAAAAACTCACAAAACTAAACGATCTTAAGTTGTCTCATATAAAAAAATATAGGACGACTTAAGACCTTTGATGTATACCGAAACACATTCAATTTTTTTTTTGATTTTTGAATCTGTTCCGGTATAGTTTCATCATCAATTTCCTTCGAGTGAACACAATGGACTATTTTGCTTTCTGCCAAGCGCATATATGTGCCATACGCATAAGCTAAAAATGATGAACT
>JABDEI010000150.1:0-1630 GCA_013287145.1 Chlamydiota bacterium | reverse complement strand
TTCGTTTTTGCTTAGCTAACGATTAACACATTTTGAAGATATTCTAAGGCCTGCATTTGCAATGATAGCAAGCAGGCAATAGCTAGAGTCAGCTTTTTCATAATTTTCTAAAGTCTTTTCTGGGTTAAGGATATCTTAATCGATAAAGGATTCCAGTTTTCTTGAATAAAAAGGAATCAAAATTTTCCAAAGAGAGTTTACATACAAACTGGATTTTCCTCTCCTCCCTGTGTTCTCTGTGTGCTCTGTGGTAAAAAAATAGCTAAAGCGATCTCAAAAAGTTGATACTTTCAAAAAATAAACTTGACTTTCAGCCAAAACATTTTATGTTGAGTACGATTTCTGCAATCAAAAGACAAAGAAGTTTAGAGGGTTCTGAAAACGATGAAGAATCGGATAAAATTTGTCCCATACATGCTGCTCTTTACAGCAATAATCTTGTTTATCATCTTGATTATGCAGCCCTTGACGATCCTGCACTTCCGCGGCAGCATTGCCATGCTATTTCCCAAAGGCATCATCGCGTTAGAAGAACGCAATCTTCTCTTGATTCTCCAAGGCCTCATGCTGCTCGTCATCATCCCTGTATACATTCTAACATTTGTCTTCTCTTGGAGATATCGGGCGCATAATAATAGCAAAGCAACATATGATCCTCATTTGGTCGACAACAAACTTGCTGAAGTTATCTGGTGGGGTTTTCCGCTCATCATCACGGTGATTATTGGGGTATTAACATGGGTCAAAACCTACGAGCTCGATCCTTACAAATCCCTTGCGTCTGACAAAAAACCTATAACCATTCAAGTCGTCGCCTTGCAATGGAAATGGCTATTCATCTATCCCGAAGAGAACATTGCCAGCCTCAATTTTGTGCAGTTTCCTAAGCAAACTCCCATTCACTTCGAAATCACTGCCGATGCGCCTATGAATTCATTATGGATCCCCGATCTAGGCGGACAAATTTATGCAATGCCAAAAATGAAGACGGAATTGAACCTTATCGCAGATAAAGCCGGAGATTTTAGAGGCTCATCGGCTAACTTAAGCGGCGAGGGATTTGCAGGCATGCACTTTGTCACCCGAGCATCCTCAGAAGAAGATTACAAGCAATGGCTGCAATCTGCCAAGCAATCTACAAAAATTCTCAATTTAGAAGAGTACGATAAATTAGCAGCGCCGAGTAGTAATAATCCCACCGAAGTTTATCAGTTAAAGGATGAGAAACTCTTTGATCAGATCATCAATAAATATATGCACCCGCAAATGAAATGAGCAAAATATGTTTGGCCGACTAACTTTAGATGCCTTCAAGCATGAATCTAGCCAGAACGGCGCTGTCTTCGGTGCGCTGTTGACAGGCGTAGCTATTATCATTCTTATTACCTACTTCAAACGTTGGAAATGGCTTTGGCATGAATGGCTAACCACCGTTGACCCCAAAAGAATCGGGATCATGTATATTGTCGTAGTTCTTATCATGTTCTTAAAAGGCTTTGCCGACGCCCTTATGATGCGCCTACAACAAGCTCTCTCTGTCGGCGATTCCCACGGTTTTATTTCAGCAAATCATTTTCAAGAAGTTTTTTCGGCCCACGGCACAACCATGATTTTCTTCGTGGGCATGGGA
>JABDEI010000149.1:161-3266 GCA_013287145.1 Chlamydiota bacterium | reverse complement strand
TAGATTGATGCAAGACTTTTCAGAATACGGAATGCTGTTTTAATTCAATAAACCAAAAGGACTAAAAAGACCTAAAAAACATAGATAATCAAAAAAAATTTACATTTTTTTGGAGAATCTGGAATGGGGGAAAAAATTAATTGCTCCAGGTCTATGCAAACATAAACCTGGAGTGAGAATTTGTTTATTGCCCTGGTTTTTGCTGCAGAACATCTTCTTGAAGACGCCCTTCAACAACTGTGCCTTCTGTGATTTCTTGAAGCTGAGCATTAAAATTGTGTTTAGGGTAAAACGATTCGTCGTCTTGAATCACATTTTTATCTTTTTCTTTATACTTCTTCAGCTGTGCCTGACGTCTGTCTTTATCAGAAACTTTGCTAGCTTCTTTTAGTTGTTTTAATTTTTTAAGATGGGCTGAAGGATCTTTGGCTTGAACCTGAGTCTTATGAATATCCTGAAAAGCCATCGTAGACTTAGTGTTATGAACCGTGGAAGTTTTGGTTCCGCTATTATTAGTATAACCTGTTGTATTTTCAGGTATTATAGATGTTGTTGGTGGAATAGACATAATTAACCCCTCTATATTAAATAATTAGGTATATAAACAAAAAAAATTAACAAGTACTGGATCATTGTAACAACAATTGTAATTAATGTAAATTAAATAGTTATTAATTTAATAATTGACACGATAATCAGGCTATATACATATAGAATGAAATTCTATTAAACCCAACATCAACAACATATGGACTGAAGTCCATAGTCTGAATCCATTAACTAAAAGTTAACTCCTTGGACTGAAAGTCCAGAGTTTTTACTCACGGGGTGAAACAATAAAGCAAATGTTACCGCAAAGAATCGCGATATTTGTGAATTAGAAACCGTTTATTGTCCTTATTGTTTTCGTTTAGCATTTATCATTTAGCATTTAGCGTTTTATTTACAGGCGCTTTCTAGAAGCATTTGAAAGAAGAGTTTGTAGGGGCGAATTATGCAGAACCAAAACAAATTTTTACTGCGTTTGCGCCAGGTGGGCGCTTCTTCTTTTTCTAGGGCTAAAGCTTTTTCAAAAGAAGCTTGAATATGTAAATCATTTTGGTGAAAAAGGTCCACAAGGTCTCCTGCAAAATGACAGCGCCATTGATCGATTCTTTGCTTTATCATATGAGGAATTTTTGCTTTTGGTGTTCCTAAGAGAGTTTTTGGTGCAGCCAGGTCGACAGCAAAAGGCGTAGACAAAATGCTGCGCCTATTTTTTTGGCTATAGGACAACTGATCGTAGATGATTCCTTGGCCCTCGGCGTTGAAATTCGTAAAATAATGCGGCTGAGATTGTAAGAAGCGTTCGGCGCCGGTCATACGCGTACGATTATAGCGTTGATCATGCAAAATCCAGACAACTTGAAAACCTGCACTTTGATAATCGCGATTGCGCTGCTCCACTTCTTCTGCTGTGATTGCAGAACACTGAATTTCAAAAATGAGCTTCTTCGGCATCCAGCAAGCATCTGCTATGCGCTTGATATTCGGAAAAGGTTTTTCTAAAAAACATTCCCCTTCAGGCAGCACTCTTTGTAAAAAAGCTTGAATTTGAAGATGCGTCATGCTTTTAGCATTTAAAAAGCAGGCGCGCGTAGGATAAAGATGGTAAAAATGATTTTTGCGGTGAGCGCCCCCACGCAAACGCACTAAAGCACTGCATTCCAAGCAGTAGTAGTCTCTTTGCTTAGCTGCATGAGTTGCAGAAATAAGTTTATTATCGTGGTCGAGAGCATACAATTGCATAAAAAACTCGATTTTTCGGGCACGATTTGCCGGACACGGTCACAAGAATTTATGGATCTATACCTTTCATAACCGTGTGCGCATCCTATTACCCATAAGTCCATATAGGTTACACTTTAGCCTAATCTGATAGGTAACATCATAGCCGCGACAGCGGTTACAGAGGTTAGCCGGGGTGACGCAAGGAACCCCCGAGATCGACCGTTAACATCTGTAGCCACGACAGTGGCGCCACTGTCGTGGCTTTCATTTTTTATATATGGTTTTCCGGGGGTTCCTTGCGTCACCCCCGGCTAACCTCTGTAGCCGCTGTCGCGGCAATGGTTTCGCCTCTCCTGGAATTATGGTAATAGGATGCATGCCCATGTCCGTGCCCGAGACCTCCCTCTTCTTTCTCACACCCCATATATAAATTCTTGTGATAAAAGGACAACTCTTTTAAAAAGTAATCATTATTCGTTGAACTTGACAAAAACGGGTTATTTAGATGAGAATCTCCTTGCTGCCTTATAAGGCTACCCCTGGCATCATGTCTCCATAGAAGTTTTAACGGTCAAATTAGGAAAGCATGAGTAAATCGAATTTTAAGAATACTTTTTCCCCGCAACATCAGCAAAAAGTCGACGAGCTAGTCTCCCTATCCAAAGAGCAAGGATTCATCACCTACGAGGAGATCAATGAAATCCTCCCGATGACCTTTGATTCCGCAGATCAAATCGATCAGGTGTTGATTTTCTTGAGCGGGATGGATATCCAAGTCCTCAACCAATCGGAAGTTGATCGGCAAAAAGAGCGCAAAAAAGAGGCTAAAGAATTAGAAGGCCTCCCTAAAAGAATTGAAGGAACTCCCGATGATCCTGTAAGGATGTATCTCAAAGAGATGGGTTCTGTTCCTCTGCTAAGCCGTGAAGAAGAAGTCGAAATCTCCAAACGCATCGAAAAAGCACAGATTCAAATCGAACGCATCATCATGCGCTTTCGCTACTCCTGCTGCGAAGCTATCTCTATGGCGACTTGCCTTTTGCAAGGTAAAGAACGCTTCGACAAATGCATCACCGAAAAAGAAGTCGTCAATAAATCGGAATTCCTAGCCCTTCTTCCCAGACTATGTGAACTCTTAAAAGAAGAAGACCACGTCTTAGAAAACCTTCTCCTAGAACTTGAAAACCCTAAATTAAAGAAACAAGACCGCGCCAAAATCACTGAAGATGTCGAAAAATGCCGCATTAGGACTCAAGCCTACTTAAGACGTGTACATTGCCGCCATAACATCATCGAAGACTTCGGCGAAGTCATTCTTGGAGCCTATGAGCGCTT
>JABDEI010000149.1:0-151 GCA_013287145.1 Chlamydiota bacterium | reverse complement strand
TATCAATGAAATTACCCCGCGCGCCGAAAGAAATAAATTCGCCGGCGCTAAGCTTGCTGCTGCCAAACGCAAACTGCGAAAACGCGAACTTGCCGCCGGCAGATCCTTAGATGATTTTAAAAAAGACGTTCGCATGCTGCAGCGCTGGATG
>JABDEI010000148.1 GCA_013287145.1 Chlamydiota bacterium | reverse complement strand
TCAAAACAAAATTGCGCGATTTGACCACCCACGATGTCATAGAGAAGAACTTCAAACTTAATCAGACGATTAAAGATGTCTCTTTAACAGACCGTCGTTTGGAATTTCTTTATTTGGAAGGCAAAGACTATCTCTTTTTAGATATCGGTAACTTGGAACAGGTGCTTATTCCTGGACAAATTATCGGAAACAAAGTCAATTATCTAAGAGAAGGTGTGGAGATCCGCGCTTCTTTCTATGGCGACACCATCTTTGCCGTAGAGCTTCCGCAGTTTCTGGAGCTGATGGTAGCTAAGGTTGACAACTATCCCGGCAGCAGCGTCGCTGCTAATGCCCAAAAAGTTGCTCAATTAGAAACCGGAGCAAAAATCGAGGTCCCACCATTCATTGAGACTGGCGATATCATCAAAGTCGATACCAAGACAGATGAATATATACAACGAGTATAACGCAATTGCGATCAATTCATCATTCTGTCTAATTTTCATTGGGGGTAATAGTGGAATTAAAGCAAATTAAAGAATTAATGTCGGCAATGGAGCGCACGGGAATAAAGCGCCTATTGTTAAAAAAAGAGCAAGAAGGTTTTGAGCTGCAGCTTGAAAGACAAGATAGCGGCGTTTATAGAGTCGTTGAACCCCTTGAGTTCACTGAAGAAAGCCTACTTAAGACCGATGTTGATCGGCAGCGCACGAATATAGCGCTTTCGCGAGGCGGAGAGAAATCCTCTTCATTGGGCGGAAAAGCTGAAGCTGCTGACACAGAAAAAGAAGATGGCACAAGTTTTTTTGTCACAGCTCCTATTGTTGGAACTTTCTATTCCTCCCCGTCGCCTGATGATCCATCTTTTGTCAAAGTTGGCGATAAAATCGAAAAAAACACCGTCGTATGCATCATCGAAGCTATGAAAGTGATGAACGAAGTCAAGGCTAGTGTTTCCGGTACCGTTGCCGAAGTCCTTGTTGAAAGTGGCCACCCGGTGGAATTTGGTTCTAAGCTTTTCCGCATCGTCGTCACTCAATAACCGATAACCATATGCAAAAAGTTTTAATTGCCAATCGCGGTGAAATTGCCGTACGTATCATCAGAGCCTGCCATGACATGGGGCTGCAAACAGTAGCGGTCTATTCTCAAGCCGATGCCGAAGCTTTACACGTCTTGCATGCTGACGAAGCTATCTGCATCGGAGAAGCTCCTTCGCACAAATCCTATCTCAAAATTCCTAATATTTTATCTGCTTGCGAAATCACCAATGCCGATGCAATTCATCCCGGCTATGGTTTTTTAAGCGAAAATGCCAATTTTGCCTCGATATGCGAAAGCTGTGGATTGAATTTTATTGGACCTTCGCCCTCAGCTATTGCTCTGCTCGGCGATAAAGCCAAAGCCAAAGCTACTGCTAAGGAAGCGGGTTGTCCTGTTATCCCCGGATCAGATGGCATCGTCGTTGATAGTAAACAAGCCTTGCAAGAAGCTGTCAAAATCGGATTTCCGGTTTTTATTAAAGCTGTCGCCGGCGGTGGCGGCAAAGGCATCCGCATCGCACACAATGAAGAGGAGTTTTCCAAGCTATTTGCTGCGGCGCGGGCCGAGGCTGAAGTGAGCTTTGGCAATCCAGAGGTATATCTTGAGAAGATGATCCAAAATCCGCGCCACATCGAGGTGCAGATTGTTGGCGATAAATTCGGCAACTATGTTCATTTAGGAGAGCGCGACTGCACTATCCAGCGAAGGCGTCAAAAGCTCATTGAAGAGGCTCCAAGTCCCGTTCTTAGCCCAAAGTTGCGCAAAGAGATAGGGCAACCCGCTGTTAACGTGGTGCGCGCTGCGAAATACCATTCTGTTGGCACCGTGGAGTTTCTGCTGGACAAAGAGCAGAATTATTACTTCATGGAAGTCAACACTCGCATTCAGGTTGAACATACTGTCACCGAAGAGTTGACGGGAATAGACCTTGTGCGCGAGCAATTGCGCATCGCCATGGGAGAGAAGTTATCCTACAAGCAAGAGGATATCAATTTTAGCGGACATGTGATCCAATTTCGGATCAATGCTGAAGACCCTAAGCATAATTTTTCTCCTTCTCCTGGTTTATTAGAATACTATCTTCCTCCCGGCGGTCCTCATGTGCGCGTTGATAGCGCGTGTTATTCGGGATACCGCATTCCGCCCAATTATGATTCGATGATTGCGAAGCTAATTGTGAAAGGAGATGACCGGGAAGAAGCCATAGCAAGGGGAAAACGTGCTCTGCGTGAATTCCATATCGGGGGCGTGCAATCGACGATCCCTTTTCATCTTTATATGCTTGAAGATGCAAATTTTCTTAGTGCTAACTTTGACTTAACATACATTGATAAATTAATAGCGGAAGGTTTCCAGTTTTCTTAAAAGGTATCTTGAAAGTTCGAATCTAAGCGATTATAACATTCAAGAAACCCTCTTAGTAAAACGAGGGATCCTATCGCAATATTTCAAGGAGATAAAATGAAAAAAACGAAGTCACTCATTAGTTCTACGGGATTTTTTTTGTGTTTGACCTTTGGTCTTCACTCACAACAAATTGAGCGTCCGGCTGACACGCGTTCTGCTGCTGAGTTAGAAGCTCGCGAGATATCGCATGTTGAATATGTGGCTATTCAAGAAGAAAGAGCTCTAAGAGCATTTGATGCTGCTGAAGGCGCTGCCGAGCTTGGCAATAGCGAAAGCACTTTAACGCCGCGATGCCTTAATCCCAACACGAATACCCATGGCGGAGTCTATCATCATCCCTATGGAGTCTCTCCTTTAGGTGACAGCGTAAGATTAGAAGATGGATCGGGATGGTCCATCAGCTTTAGCGACCGTTATAAGACGCTAGATTGGATGACTGGCGATGACATCGTCATTACGCCTCATCATCGCTGGTTTTCCAGTTACTACTACAAATTGTCCAATCTGATGACCGGCGTTACCGTCTTAGCAAATCTTGCCAAGTCACCAGATTACAATGGCTGGGCAACCCATTGGATTTGCGCTCTTGACAAAGACCACAGAAGGCTATGCCTTGACGACGGCTCTGTTTGGGAGATCTCTCTTTGGGATTCTACCTTGTTAAAAAAATGGCTTGTTAACGATTCCGTCATTATCGGCTTAGAAGATAGCTGGTTTTGCACTAATCCCAATATACTCATCAATGCTTCTATGAAAGAAACTAATTATGTGTGCGGCAAGTGCGTTGAAATATTGCCTGTGATCACTTTGCCAGTTAGCCCTTAAAATCCTTTTAGCCGAAATGGCGTAGCTTGCAATTTGCCAAGGGCATTCCTTGGCAAATTGCAAGCTTC
>JABDEI010000147.1 GCA_013287145.1 Chlamydiota bacterium | reverse complement strand
GATGTGAAGAGCCGTTTTGGAGATTAACTTTTTTTACAGCATCTTAGAAAAAAAGGTCTTAAATTGATGAAAATTATCCAAAAATCTGGAATTTTTCACGATTTGAGCATGAGGCTCTTTAAATGACAGGATTTTTATCTCCACCCTTCATAATAACACATTCTTTATTTTTTGCAATAGTTTTATTTTAAAAAAAAGTGCAATTTAGTTTCTATTTACACGCAAAAGGTTATGTTTATTTAACATTACAATACAAATTACGCTCAGTATTTTCGCATAAATCACCTCTCAAGTCGCATACGTCAGGTTAAAATTTACATGATAAGCAGGATCGCTAGCGCGGCAGGATAGGCAAGATGTTGAAATGTTCCTGCAAAAGCGATTTACTTTATGAAAAAAGTGAGGTTGTTGTTGTTTATCCTGCACATCCCTGTCGCTTTAGCTCTTTGTGCCCATGTGCACATGCTATTACCTATTAGTCTATTTTTAATACTGTATCGATAATCGTCTGCGTGTCGCCACTGACCGTGGCTCCTGTCTTATCTATAATAAATCGTAGGTTCCTAGTGTCACCCACGGCTCGATTCTGTTGTCGCTTCGCGCCTAAAAAAACCGCAAAAGCGGTAAATTGCCGCAACAGCGGCTACAGAATCCAGCCGTGGGTGACTCTAGGAACCCACGGGACATATAATGAAAAGTTGCGAGCCAGGAACTGGCGACATTTTTAGACAACCCTCTTGCGATCGCATTTTCGAAGTCAGAAACACACGACGCAATCTTATCGATGATTAGAAATCTACTTAGCTTTTAATTTATTGATATACTCCTCTGTGAATCCAAGTTTTTTTAATTCATCTTTAGAGTATTCAGAGTAAATTTCTTTTAAATCGGCCTCTTCTACAAAATGATGACCTATTTTTTGTTTTTTCTTTTCAATGATGTCCTTGAGTTCTTTAATCTTATCTGAATTTATTTTACTTAAATCTTCATAAAGATTTTTTACGTCATTTTCATTAAAAATGACTAATTTCCCCATCCTTTTATCAATAAATAAGGCGTCAAAATTCTTCTCAGGATAAAGGTTAGAAATTCTTTGCAAATCATCCTTTGATAAAGTGAATAAATTGAATGCCTCATCATTTTTATCAAGCAGACGACTTTGTCTTTCCATACTGGCGCTTTTACTCTTTGCTGTGGAGACTCTACCGGGTATCTTACTTTTTTCCTCTTCATAAACTTTTTGACTAGTTACCTCAATTTCTTCCAAAATTTTCTGCGATTGTTCCCTTATTTGATCATCAGAAATTTTACTTTCTGGAAAATCTTTTCTGATTGCGCGTATGAGTTCACTTTGCGCTCCTATTTCTATCATCTTTATAGGCTTGCTAAGATTTTCGAAGTCTTTTTGCACTTGTTTGAGCCTTTGTGTTTTTTGATCCTCAGACTCATTTGGATTCAAATAAATTTCCCTTGTTTTTCCCCTTGATCGCACAAAATCGGTAAAAGTTTTTACAGCTTCCTGCATGTAGATCTTCATGGCTTTTTCTTGAATTTCAGAAAGATCATTGTGGGGGTAACCATGAGTACCTAAAAAATCGATCAACCCTTTCATAAGAGAAGGCCGATCCGCCTGTTCGTTTTCAGCCGAAATTTCACCTCTTCTATAGGGAAGTAAAAAAGCTGCAACATAACTTTCAATGGTCTCCTCTCTATTTCCCGATAGTGTGACAGGATAACGAAGCATCAGTGGAATTAAAGCCTTTTGCTTAGCTTTTCCTAATGGAACTTTGTTAAGAGCCTCTTCTGTTGCAGCATTTTGTGTCTTTAATTGCTCACTGGCAATATTTGGATTTATGGAGACCTTTTTATCTGGTTTGTCAGCCACTCTTTTTTTTGCAATCTCTTGCAAAGATGGGATCTCCTCCTTGATGGGAGTTCCTCCTGATCGATCAGCATTTGCAGATGGTGGAGATGTTTCTGGAAATCTATTAAAATCTGTGCTCATAATAAACCCTTGTAATACCTCTACACACTATTAATTATAAACATTAAATTAATTATTAATAACTCTATAAAAAGCTTATTTTTTGTAAAAATAGTTATTTTTGGTATTTTTTTTAATTTAAAGATATCTAAAGAGGGTTGTTAAGGAGAAAAAGGGGTCAAAACGACATACAAGGCTAAAACTGAGCTGCCTATGCTTCTTGTTGACAGTGTGAATTGCGAAGTTGATTGGTTCTTCGGACTCCAAACAAGATTTGCTTATAAAATTATTTTATTTCGATTTTTTTGGGTAAGTTCTTCGTTAATTCAAAAATCTTTTTGCAGAAAAAAGACCTTTATTTTTTTCGCAAATTTTCGCAGTAAAAATATGGGGTTTTCCAATCTACTCTTATCCGGGACAGCATTTTCTTGAAAAGTCGCTGCTACGATTTGCAACCGATATCTAAGACCTTCAAGTTTAGTATATGCATATACCTTTTTATTTTGCTCGAAATCCATGACGGTATACGCCTGCTTAAGTTTTTGAAGATGTTTAAAGGCAGCTTCATTATCAGGTTCCGGTTTATTAGCATGTTCTTTTAAAGCAGCATCTACTTGAGCCAATGATTGCAGCGGTTTAAAAAAATCAAGAGGAATTGCCAACGGATCATCTTTGTCAGTTGGTGTCACGCGCACATTTCCAATCTCAATTGGTATTCGAGTTAAGTATTTTTGAACAGGTATGGCTTTTTTGCTAACCGCTTCCATTATAGTGTCTTTAGCTTTGGCAAGTGCTTTAATATCTTTTAGAGCAAATAAACCGCAATTATATAAATCCCGTTGTCTCACACTCATTGAAGAATAGATGCTCGCATCAGGTAATATTTTATGTGTGCGAGAAGCGATTTTATGTCCAGCTTCACCTAAACCAAAGTATCCACTATCTAAAATAAAAACCGTATGTTTTTGATCTTGTTTAGTCACCATTATTGAGATCTGATGGGGATTTGAATCATATTGTTCTTTACTACGAACAGCAAAATACCACTCCCCTTCAGAAGATTCATAAGCAATTTTTTTGAGCTGTTTACTGTAATCAGCATAGCTTTTACAAACGATTATTTTTTCAGACGAATGCCCTTTTTTTTTAAATTTATCAAACAGCAATTTCAAGCCATCAGGCATAAAATAGAAGGATGCTCTGTTTCTATAGTCTTCTAAGAATGATTTTGCGGATTTAGGCAATAAACTTAAGGAACTAAGTTTGTCCAAATTATTTTTTCTAAAGATTTTCGACACGACGTTCATCAGGCGAAGAAATTTATGAGCACCAGTTTCTTGCAATCTATTCTTGAATAATTTCTTGTGACTTGTAA
>JABDEI010000146.1 GCA_013287145.1 Chlamydiota bacterium | reverse complement strand
TCAAAAATTGATCATAAGTGCATGTGCCCACAGAGTTCATATAATTTTTCCTTTAGTTATTTGTTTTTTTAAGCTAATATATTTCGGCTAGAAGTAAAAGTCAATTAATCTCAATAAGAAAAGCCCAAGCAATACACTCAATTTGATTTTGTACAAAATCGCAGTTAAAATTAGTTTCAAGAGGTATGGAAAAAAAGTATAAATAAAGTATAATGGTTGTAGTAAAAAAATAATTTTTTAAACGCATCTAATTATAGTCATCCATTATAAAGATTTATTTATGCCAAACTTTCCTGAAATTCATAATCAACAAGAATTTAACAACATCACACAATCAATCTCTAGCGATCTGATAAGCGGTAAAAAATGGCTAAATCGAGATATTAAAACTGTTAAGAAAGATCCCCTCATCGTAAGAATGATGAACCGATTACTGAATATTTTTTCTCGCGATAGGTATGCTGAAATTAGAACTAATTATGTTGCCAAAAATTTAATTGATTTTTGTAAGAAATATCAAACTTATGTCGACTCGGAAAGTGCAGCTCGCATCAATGGTTTATTGGATTATTTGAAAGATCATACTAAAAATTCAAAGAATCGCATTGATTATTCGCGCGAGATCGATGCTGCCAAACAACAAATTACAAGTCTAGTTCCGAAGAGCGCAAGCGTTGAAAAAACCTCAAATGGAGTTCTTTCTTTAGAACCGATGGAGGCGATAAATCCCGGCGTTCAAAATAAAGAAAAAAAACCGCAAATGACTCTTCATTTCGCAGCTCAAGAGGGTAAAGAAGAGATCGTCAAGTCTTTATTGAAAGATGGAGCCCTGGTGAACGCTGCGGGTCAACAGGGTCAAACACCTTTGCATATTGCAGCCTATAATGGACAAGATAGCATCGTTAAGATTTTACTTGAAAATGGCGCTGACGCAAACATAAAAAATGAAAATGGGCTTACTCCCATTTTTTTAGCGATAAGTCAAGGGAAGGTAAAGGCAGCCAAGCTTCTTTTAGAGGCAAAAAATGCTACCACAAACCCAACAGATAGCAATGGTCTTACCCCTCTTCACAAGTCAGCCACTGTTGGCAATAAAGAGATGGTGCAGCTGTTGTTAGATAAAGGCGCAGAATTGCATGCAAAAGATCCTAATGGCAATACGGCCTTGCATTTGGCAGCTTACTTTGGCAAAGAAGATGCAGTGAAAATTTTGTTAGAGAGAAAAGCGGCTGTGGATGCAAGGAGTCATAAGGACACGACGCCTTTAGATTATGCTGTCTTACAAGGACAAGAAGGCGTAGTAAAAATTTTGCTTGAACAAGGGGCTCTTGCCAACGTAAAAACTGTCGATCTCTTGAATATTCTTTCTTTGGCTTTAAAGAAAGGACACTTGAGTATCGCCAAAGTTCTTTTGGAGGCAAAAAATGCTACCACAAACCAGACAGATAGCAATGGTTTCACTTTTCTTCAGGCAGCTGTACTCACTGGCGATACAGAGATTGTGAAGTTCTTGTTAGATGAAGGCGCCGATGTGTCAGTAAAAGCTCCTAAGGGCAAAACTCTTCTACATCTAGCTGCAGGTACGGGCAAAGATGAAATGGTGGATTTGTTGTTGCAAAGAGGGTTAGACCTTAATTTACTTTCGGATGGTGGCGTGACTGTTTATATGCAGGCATACTATCTTGGTCACAGGAATTTAGGAGACAAACTTTATAAGGCATCCTCTGCAGCTTGCCAAGCGTGGCTCGCGCATAAATTGCTCAATCATCGGTTTGGATTAGATATCAATGTGCAAGAGGGACAAGAAATAGTAGAACTGTCTGGATTTGGAGCACAAATTACCTATTTTCATCTTCTTGACTCGATTCAGAAAACAAAAAAATGGCTTGAGGAAGCCCCTGCGAGTTGGACTGAGCAGGACACAAAAAATATTTTTAACGCTTTTGATCTAGCACTCGCTTGTAAAAATTCTAGCCTCGCGTTGGAAAACAGGGTCAATAAAGCAATCGAAGCTTATAAAAACAAAGAGTTAGTCATTGTGCCCGTAGAATATAAACCAGAGGAACCAGAGGGGCCAGGGCATGCAACTGCTGCTGCTTTTTTAGAGAGTTCTTTTGCTCAAGGTGATCGAAACGAATACCTTGATGATGAAGGTGTATTTTCTTTTTCTAGTTCCAATCTCAAAATCTATCAAATGCAGAATCAAGCAAAACTACAGGCGCTGATCACCTCCTTCATCCAGGAAGAAAAAGAAAGAAAGTCTTTTATCAAAGAGATCGACCAGGAACCTCAATTAGAAAAAAAAAGCAGAAATAAAAAAATCTAAGCAGCATGGCGGCACATGCAGTTGGTCCTCTGGAGCAAAAATGGCTTTTTTAGCAGCCCTTGCTGTATATCTCCATCATAAATTTCTTAAAGAGGGATCGACAGAAAAAAAAGCGCGCGAGGATGCCAATCTTTACGCTAAAAAAATGTATAAAGCTTGGGCTGAAGAAGACCGCTTAACGAGCATACAAAATTACATTAAGGATATACCTGAAGATAATCCTCATAAAACCTTTGTTTTAGCCTGTGTTTATCATCAACGATGCCTTAAGCCGAGCGTGACAGAGGAAGATCTCATATTAAATTTGATTAAAACAAAGGCGCCAAAGGCAGTCGAGTTGTCAAGAAGGATCACGACCCCGAAAGATCGCAAATATCTATTCCCAGACAAAGCCAGCGTTTCAAACCCATTAATGAACGAATTAAAAGCATTTCAAAAGGGCAAGAAACGCGAAGGTTAGATTATTTGCTGTTAGCCCGGTCTTTTCCTTTAGCTCGATCTTGCACGTTGTCCATCGAAAGAGAGACAATAGAGTGTGGTATAGATGACTGCGAATTCAGTTGCCTTTCGATGCACTCAATGTTATCAACTTTAAAAAATTACACGACTTTGCTAGCCTTCAGTCGCCTTCGCATCCGCTCTGGGCTCTACCCCTTTAATTCTCTGTCCCACAGTTCCTTCGCTAATCGCCTCAGTCACTATGGGTTATGTCCAGTCGCCCTAGACGGGCTCTAGGGCATAATTAACGTATTTTCGCCCTAAGTCCGGAGTGAAAACGTAGGACGGCCCGACTATAGCCCAGCGTGACTTAAGCGCTTTGCGCGAAGGAACGCTGGGTTAGTAAAATAAAAAACTAGAGCCCAGAGCGGATGCGAAGGGCGACTGAAGGCTAGCAAATTCGTATAATTTTTTTTGTGATATTGCGACACTCCAGGCTTTTTTTTTCTCTTTATTTTCATAGTTCTTTCTAATCGGTCAAGTTGCTATACCCAGAAATAGTTTTTATGTGGTTAGTAGATAATTTATTTATTGAACTAGTTATAATTATATTATGGTTGTGTGTATAATTAAAACATAACGCTATTGGGAGTTGTTAAACTATGCCAAATCCAAATTTCTTTGATTGTGTTAAGCAACCTAGCCACTTTGTTGGTAATTTAGTAGAAAATT
>JABDEI010000145.1 GCA_013287145.1 Chlamydiota bacterium | reverse complement strand
GCGTATTTGCTGAAAGGGAGGCAAGGAAGCGGTCAAAGAAGCCTTTGCCGTAACCTAACCGATAGTTGTAGCGGTCAAAGGCAAGTCCAGGAATCAATGCTAACGAGATGCGTGCAGGGTCGATCTCGGGACAAAGCTCGGGGATGGGTTCGGGCACGCCCCAGCTATTGTTTTTAAGATGATTTTCTAGGTCATCGACTTGGAAGATGCGCAAGTTGCTGCCCTCTACTTTGGGAAGAAGAAGCTTTCTTTGAGCTGCATACAGTTGATTTAAAGAATTGGTATTGAGTTCATCGTTGATGCAGGCATAGGAGAGGATATAATCATCAACAGAGACATTGGAAAAGTGTTTAAAGAGCGATTGAGAAGCTTCGTTGTGCCGTGCAGATGAAATTTCCCTTCTTTTTTGAAGAAAATGATGGCGCAAATAGATTTTGAGTTCCAGCTTGTTTAAGATCATACCAATAATTAATCGTCTTCCGGCTTGCCGTTGTTATAAGAAACTTTTCTGACAAAATTGCCCTCTGAATCGAAAATGGTTGCAAGGCCCTTGCCCTCATTAATGAGGCTGATAGGAATTCTTTCGCCTTTTTTGTAATATTCGCCCCGTTGAAGTTTGTCGTGATCATATTCTTCAATCATCATCATGCTGCCATCTTGATACCAAGCTGTGGCAAGGCCATTTTTAGCATTATTCGTCATTTCCCTTTGGCTTTCTTGATTGCCGTTGCGGTACCAGGTTTTGACGATGCCTTGAATTTTGCCTTCATACCAATTGATGGACAGTTTTGGGAGATTTTTTTGTTTTCCTATGGCGTCGTAAAAAATGAGTTCTTCCCCATGTTTGACGTTGTTTTTCACATGCGAGATGCGGTTTAAACGGCTATTTTTATCGAAGGTTTGAATTTCGCCTTCTAAGATGCCTTGATGATACTCCTGCAATTCAATCACGGCTTCTTTGCCGAAGACCGCGCGATAACCATTGCCATCTTTAATTTCAGTGATGAGATCGCCTTTGATGTTATAGTAAGATCCGGAAATCAATTCGCCTGAACAAAAGATCTCTTGTGCGGCAATTTTACAGCCGGGCCAATAGCGTATGGATTCCCCTTCTTTTCTATCTTGTGAATAATTTGCCGTTTGCAAGATGGAACCATCATCTAAGAAAGTTTCAAAGACGCCTTCGATGGCATTTTTGTGAAAAGGAACATTCTTCCACACATTTCCATTGGGGTGATAATAAATAGAAACTCCTTCCAGAACCCCTTTTGCATAAGGGATCTCAGCGATAAGGTTTCCATTTTCATCCCAGGCTTTGCTGCAGCCCTCAAAGAGCCAGGTTTGTTCAGACGCTGTGCCGATGTCTGCCGCGCCGCCGATGATGAAAGCTTCCAGCTGCAAAACCCCATTAGCATGCCATTCTTTATATGTTCCATAGGCGCGGTTATTGACGATCTCTAGATATTGCTTGGGCTGTCCGTTGGCATAATAGCAAGTAATGAAGGCTTGTGCATTGCCTTGGGCATCGCGTCCATAGACGCGCAAAACTTTCTGATAGGGTTGATTTTTAAAAAAATCAACGTCCTCGAATTTTCTTAAGCGATCCGGATTGCAGATGGTTTGGGATAATCCGTTGCGGTCGATGATATTGATGCTCACTAGAATATCGCTATTATCCTCGGGTGGAGGGTTTTTTCTCGCACAGGAGGAGGTACTGGAAAGGCAGAATGTACAAATAACGCATAAATAGATCAGGTATCGCATCTTATTCACAAAAACTCTCGCTTTAGAAGCTTCATATTGAGTAAATACACTTCGTTTTTATCCGTGATTTTCTTTTTGTCTAATTTAAAATCAAGAATAATCAATTGAGGTCGGTTAGGACCGGGTGTAAACGGGGTGATAGATATTCCTTCCACTTTGGAAAGGATCTCTTTGATATCGTTGACGTTTACCTCAACGGGATGAACAAGGGTTTCAGTTGTTTCTTGAAAAAGAGGATAAGATTGGACGACCCCTTCGGAAAAGACAAGCGCATTTCCGGATCCTATCAGGAGCTCAAGTCTTTTTTTCACGTTTTCATCTTCGGGAAAGCTTTTGTTTCCCGCAATTTTTTGAAGGCTTTCAATCTCAGGCTCCAGAAAAGTCAACGTTTCTAAATATTTGTCGATATAAAAATGATCGGCGTCGCGAAAGGCATTGCGCACAGCCATGTTGACGGCTTGTTTTTTTTCGCGTATCGACGCCATTGTCCCTACATTTTCCAAGGAGATCTCTAAAGAATCCAATCCGCTTTTCTCTGAAAAAAAGTTAACCAAGACGATAGCGAGAGGCAAGATACCGATCAGCAGCAAATAAGCTAAAAGGCGCTTTTGTGGAATATTGGCTAACATCGCATATCTCCCTTAATGGATGGCAGAAGGATAAATGGTTTTATCTTTGAGAAAAAATGAGGTTCGATATTTTCCTCGATTGGAACTCCATTTTACCTCGCCTTTAGGATCGACAAAATCGTTTGGAGCAATTAATGCGTCGTGGAACTCACGTGCCATTTTAGGGGTCGGACTCGCAAACTCTAGCTCCAATTTAATCTGATATTTTTCTTGTTTTTTATTTTGCTCGGGTCTTTTTACCATCGTATAGCTCAAACTTTCCAACTGCAATCCCGTCCGATCTTGAATTTCGTTGCTATGCTGGCTTAAGGACAATGATTGCGAACTCAACCATGCTATCACATCGCTTGCGCGCGGCACGTTGGGAAAAAGAGGAAACAAATCGGGCGCAGCTTGCAGCTCTTTTTCTAGAAAACGCAGTCTGTTATCGATGTCTTCATTAGTAAGCTTAATGGGAGGAATAAGCTGATCATCATGGGTTCTTGAGTGGAATTTGCTTTCGTATTCGGCTTCAAAGGTATTGTAGGGCTTGTGCATGTCATCCAGCAATTGGACATAGCGTTCTTTAATAAGATCTTCTTGATAGCTTAAATACATCTGGCCGAACAGATAAAAAGCTGCAGCTAAAGCAAAACACAGCGCAAAGTAAGTGGCGACAGGCAGTTTTAGGCGTTTCCAAGGATTTGGATAGGTAAATTCGCCCTGGCGGAAGTCAACGGCATCGGGTTGTTTTGGCAGCGCTGTCAGCGCAAGGCCGATAGGGACAGCATAGCGTTTAAGTTCTTTTGCTGTCGTTGGAAAATTGGGGTTAGGATTTGCTTCAACAGCTTTTTGGGAAAAATGGCGATAGAAATAGGCATCTAAATTGCGATAATTGCCGGCCTCGCCGGTGATCATGAGCTGGCTAGTTTCATTGCCTTTGGAGTATTTGGCTAAAGCGTAAAGCAGCCTCGTCGCCTCAAGGCGCAGATTCTCTAGGGCTTCGACTAAATGAGGAAAAGCGGCTTTATCGAGATTTTCAAAGTCAAGCTCTGAAAGCTTTTCTTTGGCATCTTCAGATCCAGCGCTATCTAAAGCATAAGCCTGAATAAGAGCTTCTACACCTATCTGGGCAGAGTAGGCT
>JABDEI010000144.1 GCA_013287145.1 Chlamydiota bacterium | reverse complement strand
GCATCTTTTTGCAAAACAGTTTGGACATACGATACAAGAACCCGTTCCCTCATTATTTACGTTTAATGTGCCATCATCACCTCTAAAAGATCTGGCCGGAATTTCTGTACCCAATGTTGAGATTTCAATTCGCAATACATCGCTTATTCAGCAAGGGCCGTTATTGATCACGCACTGGGGATTTAGCGGGCCGGCAGCCTTGAAGCTTTCGGCATGGGGTGCCCGACTTCTGCATGAAAAAAATTATCATGTGGAACTTTGTATTAAGTGGATTACGGATTACAGCCAAGAACAAGCTATGGAGGCATTAATTGCTTGGAGAAAGCAACATCCTAGCCAAAATATCGATGCACATCATCCCTTCAGTCTACCAAAAAATTTGTGGAAGCGTTTCTTAGAATTATGCGGGATACAAGAAAAAAGAAGATTTTCCGATGTCAGTAATGAAACATTTAAACAGATAGCGCTTCGATTAACAGCTGATATTTATAGCACGGAAGGCAAGACGACAAATAAAGAAGAATTTGTCACCTGCGGAGGCGTAGCATTGGATGAAATTAACTTTAAAACCATGGAAAGCCGCCTTTGCCACGGTTTATATTTTGTTGGTGAAATTTTGGATGTTGATGGCGTCACCGGTGGATTCAATTTCCAAAATGCTTGGACAGGGGGCTGGTTGGCGGGCAATTCGGCTTTACAACATGTTTTTAAGAAGAAAAACGAGTCGACCACACCACAATGATGTGATCGAAGGTTTATATAATTATTGCGCAGGCACGATGGCGCAGATCACATCAAAGGAATCATCTTTGGTCAACTCATTGATGTTTTTTGGAGCTTTGAAGGGAGCATCTTCTAAGACTCTAACATCCGAGACTTTGCGAATATTTACAGAGGCGATGTCTTTATCTTTTTGAGATGTAAATAAGGCCGAAAAGAAGCTCTTTTTTTCCTCTTTTTTCACGCTGTCTTTTTTTTCGTCGCCGTACTTCACTTTGACTTCTTTGACGAGGAGTTCTTTGACGATATTTCCCCGCAAAATAGGCTGTCCATTTTTATCAATTCCAAAGACATAAGGGTCGAGCGTGATTTTCTTTATAGTCGATTTGAATTCATTTTTATTTATTGCCTCTTCTGTTTCGACAATCATCTCTAACTCTTTCTGCTCTCGAATGGCATAACAGATCGGGTTGTCAAGTAGCTGCAAACGGCGTTGACTTGTGATGGCTTCGCCATCGACGCCGCCATGCAATTCCAGCCGAAAGGGACCTATGCCGATGCCAATGCCTTGCGCGCATAAAGAACTTGCAGCAAGGGAAAAAGCCAATAGCATTGTGCTGAGAACGTATTTCTTTTTAGTCATGCTTCATATCTCCTAGTAAGATATTTATTTGGGAAAAAAAAATCGATTTTCTCTACAAAATAGATGAAATATTTTATGTTGACAATTGTTTTTAAAAGAGAGAGGTCATCGTCCATGAAGCTACAGAAGATACTTTTTTGTTTCCGGCATTTAAAGACCTAAACTCACAAAAAGAATACGATGAGTTAGGTGAGCTGTTTGAAAAAAAAGAACAGGAAATGTTTGGCAAAAAAGGCTTTAATACTATTGTCGACGATGTCTCCGCCATAGAAAAGGAACTTGGCATTTACAAACTTTCACAATTTACTCCGGTGACAAAACCAATCGCAAAATGAAGTAGGCGTCATAGCATCATGGCGACGGCGCGAGTCCAACCGGCAGAGGCGGCTTTGATTTTGACGGGAAAACAGGACACTAAAAAGCCAAAAGGCGGTAGTTTTTCAAGATTATGAAGTTTTTCAAGATGGCAATAGCCGCGCTCTCTTCCGGATCAAGCTTCTTGGTCCGGGAGGTCCTTGCGCGTAAGACCCGGAAAAAATTGGGCCATTTGCTCAAAACTTTCCTGATGATTAGTGTACGTGATTTTAGGAAGAAGCGGTTTAGGATCGGAATAATTGTTATTTTCCAAAGGGACGGATAGATCGATGAATTGTTTAATATGCATAAGCTCCTAGTGCATAGGAAGGCCTAACCAATTGCGGATCAGACACATCCATTCAGGATGGTTTTTTAAACCATGATTGGCTTCACCGACTTCCCAGTAGCTGACATGCTTAAATCCCAACTCTCTGAGTTTTTCAGTGAGGAGAATTCCTTCACCCAAAATGACCTTTGAATCCTCAGTACCTTGGACAATTAACATAGGGAGATCTTTGTGCTGGATGTGGTTGATCGCTAAGAATGGATTGCGTTTATCAAGCCATTGTTGTCCGTCGTACCCAAAGGATTTTTTCATTTTCGCCAACCAGTCAGGATTATGCTTTGCAAAAAGATCAATATGAAGAATTCCGCTGATAGAGACTATCTTATCGAAAGCCAGCTGTAAATTGGGAAATCGGGCTAATGCCAGAAACATCTGCATACCCCCACGGCTTATCCCTACAAGAAAACGTTGTTGTTTAGGGAACTCGAGGCCTAAACTTGAATAAAGCCTTGGTAAAAATTGGTATAGGCTATTGACATCATTAACGTCAGCGCCTCCATATTCATCTATGCCTTGGCTGATGCCATCGCGATAGCAAGCTAGCACAACGGTGGCGTTGGTTGAAAGAATAAGATCAGAAGTTAAATGAGCATCGTGAAATATCGGCACAGCATGGAGTCGGCTGCCGCCGCGCAACCAGACGACGAGAGGGACAGGACCCGGATCTTCGACATAACTCATCATACTTTTGATTAAAAGGCCATTGCTGGGATAGGCAAAGACGACAAAGCGTCTTTTGCTTTCAATGAGATGTTTTTTGGCAGAGGAGCTGAAGCTGCTATCTTTTAAGATGTGCGTGGTGACATCGGTGATACTTTCGTTGCTATTAAGCATCGCATAAATTGAGATCGCTGAATGCAGTTCTGGATCATAGGAGATGTCTTGAGCATTGATACAGGATAGCGGCAAGGAGAGACAAAGTGAAATCCATGCAATGACTTTAGAGAAATTCATACTGCCGTCTTTTTCTTAAAGATTACGATGATATGGTAATTCAAAAATATGTTCAATATGCAATATGGAAGGAAATTGGATAGAGATTGCGAAAAAAAAGGTAAAAGAGATACACCTCGGTATAAACATATCTTAAATTAAGGATGGTTAAAATGTCTTTACTCGATGTTAATTACTTTGCAGTTGTTATTGGTGTGATTCTAAATATTATTATCGGCGCCTTTTGGTATTCTCCTAAATTTTTAGGAATTCCTTGGGCCAAAGCTCATAACTTTGATTTGGAAACACTCAAACCCACCCCTTTTCATTACGTTGGGGCAATCATTGTTGGATTTATCCTTGCCTGGACTTTGGCAGCTTTTATTTCCGCCCTGCATGCTCATACTGCTGTAGAAGGGATGAAAGTGGCTTTTTTTGCTTGGCTTGGTTTTATTGCAACGACGCATTTTTCTGGCGTGATATGGGCGAAAAAACCCCTTAATGCCTATTTTATCGATGTAGGAGGCCTGCTTGTATCGATGATTTTGATGGGCGCAATCTTTGGTGCTTGGAGCTAAGTCAATCCGGATTTTTTGGGGAGCTCCTATTTGGCAAGGCGAGTTCCCTCTAAAACAATGGAATCTTTTAATTTATTGTGCCTTACATAAAGAAATGATTTGTCAAAAAAGAGGAAAAA
>JABDEI010000143.1 GCA_013287145.1 Chlamydiota bacterium | reverse complement strand
TATGCGGCTTTCATCGCTTTTATCATCATCGTCATTTTTTTCTTCATAGACAGCTAAGAATCCTTGAAATTTCATGGTCGACCCTGTAGCGCGGACGATGACGTCTTTTCCGGCGGAGATATCGGATGATACCGTATCATAGACGGCAGGCATCATTTGGGAAGCTAAAAAGCGCCTCCAAATAAGCTGATAAAGCATGAATTGGTCTTTAGTCAAAAACTCTTTCAACGCCTCTGGCGGATGAGCTAAACTCGTTGGACGGATGGCTTCGTGCGCATCTTGGGCGCTCTTTTGGGTGGAGTAGATTTTAGGCTGAGGAGGAAGGTAGTCCTTGCCGTATTGCGCGAGAATGTATTTGCGGGCTTCTTCAAGGGCTTCAGGAGCTAAGCGGACCGAGTCGGTACGCATATAGGTGATTAAGCCTTCGGAGCCTTCATTGCCAAGGTCAATGCCTTCGTATAAGCCTTGCGCGATATTCATCGTTCTAGCAGCAGAGAAACCGTAATGGCGGCTGGCTTCTTGCTGGAGTGTTGAAGTGATAAAAGGAGGCACCGGGTTGCGTTTTTTTTCTTTCTTTTCAACCGATTCAACGCGGTAGGGCCCAGCCTGCATTTTTGCAATGACAGCATCGGCAATTTCTTTATTGTTAATGATGTAAAAGTCTTTGCCGGGAACGGGTTCTTTTTCTACGCGCTTGCCCTCGACAGAGTAGAGCGAAGCTTTGAATGAGCGCTCCTCTTCATCATTTTTCAAGATGCTGCCGATATTCCAATATTCGACCGGTTTGAAAGCCTCGATTTCCTTCTCTCTATCCACCACTAATTTCAAAGCGACGGACTGGACTCGGCCGGCTGAAACGAAACCCTCTTTACCGCGTTGGATGCGCCTATTTAAAATAGGTGAGATTTTGTAGCCCACAATGCGATCGAGGAGGCGCCTGGCCTGCTGTGCGTTGACTAAGGCAATATCGATTTCGCGCGGGTGTTGCAGGGCTTTAAGCACAGCTTCTTTGGTGATTGAATTAAAAGTGATGCGTTTAATGTTGGTATCTTCAGGCAATATGGCGGTGATATGCCAAGCGATAGCCTCTCCTTCGCGGTCGGGGTCAGGGGAGAGATAGACAGTATCGCATTCTTTAGCAGCCTTTCTCAATTTGGCTATGACTTGTTGTTTATCAGGCAAAATGGCATATTTTGGTTCAAAATCATGTTCGATATCGATGCCGAATTCTTTTTCAGGAAGATCGCGTATATGTCCAAGTGAAGATTCAAAAAGATAATTCGAACCCAAAAACTTTTTTAGTGTTTTGATTTTTGCCGGGGACTCAACGATGATTAATGCTTTACCCATTATTACTCCAAGACTACCTTTTTATAGCTTTTGCCGGGGAATTCTTTGATTGCCTGCTTCAATATTAAACTCATTAACAAAACATTCAATTTCATGACAGGGACTTTTGCAATTTGAAGGATTTCATCAAATGAAAGTTCCTCTGACGGCAGCTGATTTAATAAACTTTCTTCCTCTTTTTCTAAGGCGGGCCTCGCTAGCTTTTTTTGCAATTTAGGACGTGCTGATCCACAGATATTAAAAAGATCGCTAAAAAGCTCAGCGATATCGCCCGCACACTCGATTAATAGAGCTTGACCTTGCTTGATGAGGTGATGATTGCCCCGAAAATTCTCGTTATCGGCACGCCCCGGCAACGCAAAGAGTTTTTTTCCTTGATCCAGAGCGCGTTCCATCGTCAGCATCGCGCCGCTTTTCAAAGGAGCTTCGATCAGCAAAGTCCCTAAGGTAAGGCCACTTACGATGCGGTTGCGTTGCGGGAAATTTTGTCGATCAGGAGGCGTCGCCATAGGAAATTCGCTAATTAAAGCCCCTTCTTGAACAATTGTTTGACTAAGCGCCAAGTTTTCTTGCGGGTAGATATCATTCAAGCCCGATCCTATCACAGCTAGGGTTCTACCTTTACGCAAAGCCCCTCGATGAGCTGCCGTATCGATGCCGCGGGCTAATCCGCTGACTACGGTAAATCCAAGGCCTGCGAGGTCTTGAGATATTTTTTCGGCCATTTCCATACCGTAAATTCCAGCTTGACGGGTCCCGACTACTGCGATGCTATGTTGATCGCAAGCTTTGAGTTCTCCCTTCACATAGAGAAGGATAGGATGATCGGGCAGTTCGAGTAAGCGCTTGGGATAATTTGGGCTCGTGTAGGCAATCAGCTGTACGTCGTTTTCTTGTGCTAGGTCAATATCTGCCTTCCATGCTGAATTTTTGTGCCAATGCCCCCAGGTTTGGAGAATTTTCGGTCCAAAACCAGGCAGTTCTGCGACTTCATTGAGAGTTGCCTTAATTGCGTCTGCAGCGGATCCGAAACGGTTGATCAGCAAGCGAATGCGTATCGATCCCAGAAGAGGGGTTGCAGTTAAAATAGCTAAAGCCTCTAACTCTTTCAAATTCATCCTTTTGCCACAAAATCTTAATGTGTGCCGTATAAAGCTTCTTGTAAAAACTTTTTATCTAGATCATCGACCCTAATGACTTTGCCGATTTGCCGGGCAATAATCAAGCTGATTTTTCCGGAACGATTTTTTTTGTCTTTGCACATCTGAGAAATCAAGGCCTCGATAGAGATCTCTTTGGGAAGTGCGACAGGTAAGCTTGCTGCTTGGCAAAGTGCTGCTTGCCTATTGACAAAAGCGCTGTCTACATATCCCAAGTGGTGACTCACTTGGGCTGCGCAACACATTCCTATTGCAACAGCTTCGCCATGCAAATATTTTTCGTAACCGGTTAAAGTTTCTATAGCATGAGCAAAAGTATGGCCCCAGTTTAAGATCGCCCTTAAGTTATACTCTTTTTCATCTTTTTTCACGATATGAGCTTTAATTTCACATGATTTTGAGATAATGTAGTTCAATTTTTCCATATCTCGTTGAAGGATGGAACTCATAGAATTTTCTAAATATTCAAAAAGCATAGGATCCCAAACGACTCCATATTTGATAACTTCGGCGATCCCGGCACAAAATTGCTGCTGAGGGAGTGTATTCAAGTAATGGGCTGCAATGATAACTTGTTTAGGATGATGGAAGACGCCAACAAGGTTTTTGCCCGATGTTAAATTCACACCCGATTTGCCCCCCATAGCAGCATCGACCATACCCATGAGTGTCGTTGGAATATGGATGAGATCGACGCCTCGCATGTAGCAGCCGGCAACAAAGCCTGCCAGATCCGTAACAACACCGCCGCCGAAACCGATGACAAGAGACTGTCTGTCAAGGCCTAAACGATGCATTTCACTCCAACAATGGCTTGCCGATTCCAATGTTTTAAATTTTTCTCCTGCAGGAACAATGATTTGATGCACAGGGATTTGGTGACATGCCAGCTTCGCTTGCAGAGTGTTTCCATAGAGCGCGGCAACAGAGTGATCGCAGATGATGGCGCAGCCTGTATAACTTTGCATTTGCTGAAGTGAATTCCAACATTGAGACGTCAATACAATATCCATAGAAGGGAAACGATAAATGATAAATGCTAAATGATAAACTACTTAAGACAAAAACTAAATAACTATCTTTCTGAAAAGTTTAGCATTTATCATTCAGCCTTTAGCGTTAAAAAAAAAGGCGGCTATTTTATGATAGCCGCCGAATGATTTTTTCTTTCATTTTTGCTTAGAAAGAAACGGTGAGCTTACCTTCAATTTTTACAATTTCTTGTTCAATTGAAGAAGAAGCTGCCATATACCTTG
>JABDEI010000142.1 GCA_013287145.1 Chlamydiota bacterium | reverse complement strand
TTTAGGAATGCCTTGTAGTTCAAATATAGGTTCGTGAGGCTTTTGTGCATCAATTGTTTTACCTAAAACGTCATCAATTTCGTTAGACTTAGCAAGGATCTCTTGTTTTTGATCATGATCCTGTTTTTGCTCAGGTATTTGAATGGGGATCGCTTGGATCTCTTTAAGGGCAGCCAAAGTTTTTTCAATTTTTTTGCAGCAGATTTGGTTTTTCTTAACTTTTTTCTGCAGGGTTTCCAAGAAAGTCTTAGCGGCTACAAGTTCATCTTCTTTCAAGCTTGGATTCGGGAGGGCAGCTTGCTGCAAGCATAACTGATAAAGCGCATGAGCTACTCGATCGGCACGTTCAGCTTTCAAAAGATCGATATTGCCTTTGCTGATGGCTCTTAAGAAATAATTCAGTGCTCGAAAGATTCTACCACCTAGGCTCTTACCCTTTTTCGGTACAAAATTAAAATGATCATCAATATGGTATTCGTTAACTGCTTTCGGCAAGGCTAAAACCGTTTGCCTAAAGGATAACTCTGCGCCTGAATGTATTTTCTTGGACATCTTATACACTTACATTGGTATTAGTTTAAGGTCATAAAAGTCTAATGATAAACTAAAGAGGTGTTTTTGTTTATCATATAGTGTTTCTTTTTTACTCTATTATGGCAATTCCGAGATCTACAAGCTGGTCATGTGCTACTTGTGAAGGACTTTCCATCATGAGATCGCTAGCTTTTTGGGTCTTTGGAAAAGCGATCACATCGCGGATATTTTCTGTCTTAGTAAGAATCATCATGACGCGGTCAAGGCCTAAAGCTATGCCTAAATGAGGAGGAGTTCCATAGGTCAACGCTTCTATGAAGAATCCAAACTTTGTCTTCACTTCTTCCGGCGTGAGTTTTAATAATTCGAAAATCTTTTGTTGGAGATCGCTGTTGTGAATTCTTTGCGAGCCACCTCCAATTTCATAGCCATTAAGAACGAGGTCATAAGCTAATGAACGGACTTTTAACGGCTCCTTCTCCATTAAGTGAATATCTTCGAAATGCGGAGAGGTGAAGGGATGATGTGCGCTTTCCACTCTTCTCTGATCTTCATTCCAGATAAATAGTGGAAAATCGGTAACCCATAAGAACTCAAGCTTATCTTTGGAAATGAGATCGCGATCACGTGCAAGGCGTCTTCTTAAATGATCTAAGGCTTGATTTGCGCGGTTAGGTGCGTCGGCGATCATGAAAATTAGGTCTCCGGCCTGCACATGCAGGCGCTGGATCAGCTCTTTTTGCAGATCTTCGGAGAAAAATTTTACGATACTGGAATTTAATCCGTTCTCCTGCAGCTTCATCCAAGCTAATCCTTTGACACCAAGACGGCCAACGAATTCCGTGTACTCATCGATAGACTTTCTGGAGATATCGGCTCCGCCTTTAACGCAAAGGCCTTTAACGGTGCCGCCTTCATTAAGCTGATCGTGAAAAACTGAAAATGTTGATTTTTTAGCGATGTCATCTAAGACTTCAAGTTCCATTCCAAAACGTAAATCAGGGCGGTCGCAGCCGTAGCGGTCCATGCAGGTTTTGTAATCCATCGTGCGAAAAGGAACGGCTACATCGATATGATTGCATTCTTTAAAGATCACTTTAATAAGACTTTCCAGTATCGACATTAAAGTTTCGACTTTGCCAAAGCTCATTTCGATATCGATCTGGGTAAATTCAGGCTGTCGATCGGCTCTAAGATCTTCATCTCGGAAACAAGGAGCAATTTGAAAATAGCGGTCCATGCCGCCAACCATAAGCAATTGCTTAAAGATCTGAGGCGATTGCGGTAAAGCATAAAAAGAGCCTGGATAGATCCTGGAAGGAACGAGGTAGTCGCGAGCCCCTTCCGGCGTTGATTTACCTAATATCGGTGTGGAGATCTCTAAGAATCCTTGCTGATCTAAGTGTTTGCGTATTGCGAGCATGGCATGATGGCGTTTGACAAGCTTTTCGGCGATATCTCCTCTGCGCATATCTAAGTAACGGTACTTAAGACGTAATTCCTCATTTGCTTCATTAATCTCATCGCATATGGAAAAAGGCGGCGTTTTAGCTTTAGAAAGGACCTCAAGCTCTTGAACCAACACTTCGATATCACCTGTGGCTAATTTAGAGTTAGACATGCCTTCTCTTCGCGCAATGACCATCCCTTTTATTGAGATCACCCATTCAGAACGCAGCTTTTCGCTTGTTTGATGGAGTTGCGGATTTTTTTCGGGATCGAAGACAAGCTGGGTCAACCCAAACCGATCTCTTAAGTCGATAAAGATGAGTCCTCCATGGTCGCGGCGGCGGTGTACCCATCCGGATAAGGTGACGGATTGTCCGATCTGTTCTTTGCGCAAAGCGCCACAGTTATGTGTACGACGATAGTCAAACATAATGCTCCTAAGGGAATAATAAATATGGCTCGAAAACAGCTAGTTTTTTTTATCTTCCAGCAGATCTTTTATTTTTTCGACAGCGTTTTCGAGAGTTTGAGTAATTTTTTTAGTATCTTCAATAGATTGAGAGATCTTTTTTACAAAATAGGCAGCTTCGCTCGGATCTTCAAAAGGTTGTGACATTTCTTTCCAGATTTTGATGAAGTCTTTAGCTTTAGTTTCCACTTGCAAAATCCGAGAAAGATGATCAATAGAGGCTTGCATTTTATTGCCCGTAGCCATTTCTTTGAGTTCTATTTGCTTGGACTTAAGTTCATTGTCACCGACAACGGTAACGAATTGAGCACCGATCTGGTTGGCGTATTGCATCACTTTGGCAAGTTTCTTTCCGCTGAAGTCCATCTGTGCAGCTACATTATGCTGACGAAGGTCGTGCAATATCGAAAAACAGACGGCTTTAGCTTCGTCGCCAAGAGGGATTATAAAGAGAGTTGGCCGATTAGGAGATGGCATAGCAACATTTTGTTTCAACATCGTTTGAATAATGCGTTCGATGCCTGTTCCAAAGCCTATGCCGGGCATATCCGGGCCACCTAAAGTTTTCATTAAGCCATCGTAGCGGCCGCCACCTCCGATGCTGTTTTGTGCTCCTAGCTCACCCGCAATGACTTCAAAGACAGTGTTGTTGTAATAATCTAGCCCTCGCACAAGTTGCGGATTGATCGTGTAAGGTATTTTTAGGCTGTTTAACAGTTTTTTCACAGCTTCAAAGTGATCTTTGCTTTCACTGTTTAAGAAGTCGAGGATTGTCGGCGCTTGAACTAAGATTTCGCGGTCTTTTGCGTCTTTGGAATCAAGAATGCGCAAAGGATTTGTTTCGAACCGCGTTTGGCTGTCTTTAGAAAGCTGATCATAGGAGCTGCGCAAATAATCTTGTAGAGCTTGGCGATAGGCAATACGGCAAGAGGCGTCTCCAATGGTGTTAAGGCAAACTTGAAGATTTGTTAGCCCTAAGCGGTTGTACAGGGTATAAAGAAGGTCTATGAGCTCGGCATCTTGTTCTGGAGAAGTATTGCCGAACACTTCAGTTCCAAATTGATGGTGCTGTCTGTAGCGACCCGCTTGTGCCCGCTCATAACGAAACATTGGGGCAATATAGTAAAGCTTGTGAATGGGGGCTTCGTTGTAAAGTTGGTGCTCGATGTATGCCCTTATGACAGGAGCGGTTCCTTCCGGCCGCAAAGAAAGCGAACGCCCCCCCTTGTCGTCAAAAGTATACATTTCTTTAGAAACGATATCGGAGGTTTCACCGACACCGCGCTTAAAAAGCTCTGTGCGTTCGAATAAAGGAGTGCGTATTTCTTGAAAGCCATATTGAACGGCAGTTTCTCGAATAACCGATTCGACATAATTCCAAAGATATGTACTGCGCCAGGATTCTTTTGTGTCGGTGGGAATGAGATCAAAGACTCCTGGTGGAATAGGAATATTCATGGAAATAACCTTATACGTAAACAATTATAACTAAAT
>JABDEI010000141.1 GCA_013287145.1 Chlamydiota bacterium | reverse complement strand
TCCATTTTGAGTAAGAGAAAGATAGAGCTGCAACCAAATTTTTGAGGCAGGAAGGATTCGGCTTACTGCTTTCGGGGAAATAAAAGTGAGCGACTGCCAAGAGATGAAATCCTAGATTGCAAGCAAAGAGATTTTGTTGATCTAACAGGAGCGAGGTTAGAGTAAAAAGCTCATCGCATTTTAATTGAATTGGGAGGGGAATTTTTTTTGAGGATAGCCCAGAAGGCAATAAAGAAAAATAGAGTGCTTTTAAGGGGTCAGAGCAGGAATCTTTTTGATGGACCTTGATCGTTGCAAATGCACGACTCAACTGAAGGGGCAGTCTAATATCATTTTCAATGCACAGATTATGACTATCCTCTAAGTTAGCGCTAGGGTTGCTAAGGAGACCTTCTGGATTGAATCCTAAAGAAATTTGAATAAACGCTGAAATTTCTATCACGGCCAATACCAATGCAAAAGGAATTTTTTCCTCCATTAAAGCCGATGCTAAATGATGCATAAAAGGGATTTCAATACGATCGAGAATAGGCTCAAAACTGGAAGCAAATTCGCTTGCGAGAAACTCCCAATATTTATTTATTTCCTTATCGGAAAAATTGCGTTGTTGCAAAAAAGCACAAAGCGAAAATGCTGTTGCCAAACGCTTATCCGGTCTTTTTTCTCGTGTTATTTTCCAGTCGTCTTTTAGTCTTAATAAAACCTCTTCTGCTGAAATTGCGCTCGGCGAAGGAATCGTCTTCAATATTTCCGCTATATTTTGAGGAATGTTTTCTGTGACTGATCTGTCGTCCCATTCATCAATTATTAGAGACGGATTTATTGTGTCATCGGATAATAAATTGTTAAGATGAAAAGGGTTGAGGCCAACGCCGAACATAGAGTTTCCTTCTATATTGAGTGATAGAAAAATTGATCGGATCATAATCAAAGGATAATTTTTAGAACAGCGGCGTTTGATAGACATCTTGCATAATTCATTTCCTTGCCCATGCCCATGCCCGATTAACATTGTTTCTGGGCCATCTTAATCAGCAGCAAGTATCACAAATTCTTTGATTTTTTTGGGCAAGGGCAAGGGCAAGGGCAAGGAAATGAATTATGCAAGATGTCTATTTTTTTTGTGGGTTCATGAACTTCATGATGAACATTTTCAAAATAGCGAGCTCGGAGTCTTTTTTATCAGTTGAGGGATCTTGAAAAAATTTTTTGTATTATTCCAATAACTTTTCAGTATGATAAGAACATCTTCAGCTGAAATTTCAGCCGAGAGGGAGATTGCCTTCAAAATGGTATCGATATCTTTGTGAATGACTTTTGTGATTAATGGATGTTTATTTTCAGAAGCTATTAACGGATTGCTAGTGTTCCATGTCAGAAACGAGTTGAATTGAGCGCTCGTCATAAATTTCCTTTTTAAGAGCATTTATCTTATATGCGTGCAGAATTTGAAATTTTGATGGAAGATCATATTTAAAGAGAACATTTTGGAATAGTAGTGTTTCTAAACGCTATCTCGCATAATGAGATTGGAAGTATCGATATTTTTTTTATAAAAATTCTCATAGACACTTTTTTCTTACATCGGTATGGTACGCGTCTTAATACAGCATGTGGACAGGATTTGAGCTTTCGTGCAGAATAGATTGTTTTTGAGCAAGCGAAGTTAATTTTAATTTGCAAAAGATGTGGTTTTTTATATAATTATATAATTAAAATTTATAAACAGATAAATGCTTTTGTGTTTTATAATTTATACCGAACGCGACTCAAAAATTGACACTGCCCAAATGCCAATTTTTGAGTCGCATTCGGTATATTGAGAGGGTTTGTTTTGAGTGTTCTAATAGCTTAGACATTTATAACCTTCAAGATACCCGCTGAAGTTTTTTAAATAGGATAAGGTACGATCCCGTGAAATGCCCATATTGCCACCATGAGGAACTCAAAGTTACAGACTCTCGTGATGCTCCTGAAGTAAATGCGATCCGCAGACGCCGAGAGTGTTTGAAATGCTTCCAAAGATTTACAACTTTTGAGACCGTGGAATTGACAGTTCAAGTTCAGAAACGCGATGGACGCTATGAGGATTTTCAGCAACAGAAGTTGATTAAAGGCTTAGAGGCTGCTTGCCGGCATACCACCATCAGTCATGAACATGTTATCGCATTAGCCGCTAAAATTACCGGGGACTTGTTGCAAAGACAAGTGCGAGAGATAGATACAACGGAATTGGGGGATATAGTGATGCAGCACTTGCAAGCATTGGATCCGATTGCCTATATACGATTTGCTTGTGTCTATAGACGTTTTAAAGATATTAAAGATCTGATGGATGCTCTTCAAGCGATCCATCCTAAAGATGCGGCACATGCGAGGAAGAAATCAGTAGCAAAAAATGAGGAGAAATAAGATGGCCTTGAAAAAGAGCGAGATAGAAAAATATAAGAAACGGTTGGAGGAGATGCGCGATCACTTGACGCATTCTTTAAAAGGGTCGACCGCAGAGGTTAAAACGCCGGACGAGGCTACGGGCTATTCGCAGCATCAGGCAGATCAAGGAACTGATGACTTTGACCGTACAATCAGCTTAGAAGTGACAAGCAGAGAATATGCGATTTTGCGGCAGATTGAACGGGCATTAGAAAAGATAGATGAAAATACTTATGGCATCTGCGATATCTCCAATGAAGAAATACCCAAGGCGCGCCTTGAAGCTGTGCCTTATGCAACGATGACAGTGAAGGCTCAAGAGCAATTGGAAAAGGGATTAATCTAATCTTTTTATTTTTATGTTTAACTCCAATACACTCTTAAAGTCTTTAATCGTGGGGTTGTCAATTTTTTTGTTTGATCTGTTGACAAAGTTTCTTGTTCAAAAATATATTCCTGTCATGAGTATGGGGTTTTTGAGCTATCCTTATGGTGGTGTGGGTATCTTCAAAGATTTTTTCGGGATCGAATTCTCCATCATTCATGTCAGAAATTGGGGTGCTGCATGGGGGATTTTGCGGGATTTTCAAATCTATCTCCTTGCGGTGCGCATTCTTCTGATCTTTGGAGTTTTAATTTATTTGATTAGGTTTAATCAACAAAGATCCTGGGAGATTCCTTTGGGCCTTATTTTAGCCGGTGCCTTAGGCAATGTATTGGATTATTTTTTGTATGGACATGTTGTCGATATGTTTCATTTTGTGTTTTGGGGATATGAATATCCGGTCTTTAATGTCGCCGATTCAGCGATTTGCATAGGGATTTTCTGGTTAATATTGTTATCATGGTTTGAGAAAAAAGCCACAGTCACTTAAAAAAAATCAGATAGCCTATTCATGAACACTTTAAGACCTTTGCTGCGAGTTAGCACCATTGATGAAACTCCCATGCAGGCGAGCAAGTGGCTGCAGTGCCAGGTTCTTTTGGATTTAGCGGAGATGCGGGCTTTATTTCAAGAGCTCGGCTGCCTTTGGATATATTCGATGGGGCGTCTTTGCGAGGCGCATCACGAGTCTATCTCGCAAAAAGAGTTTCTTGAGCAATATGGAAACTATGTTCAAGCTTTGAAAGCGGGTCAGCTGCTGGATGAAGCTCAATGCCGTCATTACTTTTCATCTATTATCACAGTGTCTCCAGAGCACCTCTTCGCTATTTTGACAGAGAGTGGGAAACATCTTGTTAGAATTGCAAAGCCTGTCATTCAGATGCAGCCTCATCGAATGGGTTACTCTTCTGTAGACGGAAAATTCCGCTCCATGGTTTTAGGATCTGACAGCATAACTTGGGGTATCCAATTTTCGTATCCTCAGCTATTTCAAGATAATCAATCGGGCGAAGTAAAGCAAGTGGTTGAAGGCGATGAATTTCCTAATACATCGTTATTTCGCCGCTTACAACGTTGGGTCCGCAATCATACTATCCCTACTTCCTTTCTAATAGAGGGAAAAAAAATTCATATTCCCATGCGTTTAGGTAAGGAATGTCTTGCATGGATTAATCAACATCCTCAGCTTAAAGAAAAACAATTGCA
>JABDEI010000140.1:2832-4182 GCA_013287145.1 Chlamydiota bacterium | reverse complement strand
TCTTTATCTCGATTAAGTTACAGTGATGTTAGAAAGTTAAATAGGAAAAATTTTAGATTATGAGAATTTCATAATCTAACCTTTGGAGGTTATATATGTCATTTGAAAATGCGAAGGAAAATCTTAAAGAGTTCGGGAAAGAATTAGGCCTTGAAGGACTTGAGTTTGATGAAAATAATACGTGTATCTTAGGAATAGACGATGAGTTTTCACTTCACTTAACTTACGAGCCTAATTCAAAACGTCTCTATCTTTATTCGCCATTGCTAGATGGTCTTCCTCGTGATGAAAAAACACGTTTACGTCTCTGTGAACGTTTATTGGAAGGCTCCATGCTAGGTGGCCAAATGGCTGGCGGCGGTGTAGGCATTGCTCTTAAAGAAGAGTTAATTCTTATGCACTGCACCATCGACATGGAACATGCCGTCTCTTCCGCTCTTAGAGCTTTTGCTCCTCTTTATGTAGAAACGGTAGAAAAATGGCGTAAAATTTGTGCTGAAGTTTCCGAAGGACGAGATGATGGTTCTAAGGCTGCAGCTCCTCAGACCATGCCAGGGATGTCAGGTGGTGGTGGTGGTAAACAGGGACAGGGATTCATTAAAATCTAAGCTGCTGCAAAGTATTAGGAAGATCGTTTGCCCTTTTTGCATGTGTCATACATAAAAGAAGGGCTATCTCTTTTTTTTCATTAAAGCTGATGTTTTTTGCCTATCATAAAATTCTAAACCTTAACCCTCATTTTAGGTAGGTTTAGATTTTATGATTTTTTGCCTTGCATTTTGCCCTTTTGTTCGTCTATCGTTTAATGCAGTTATACTCCAATCGAGATCAAAGTTGGATTTGGACCCAAGTCGGTTCATATTTCTAATATTGACCGACTTGCGATCGTTCAACCACGAGGTTTTGACACGGTCCAAATTCCAACTTTGATCCCGATTGGAGTATATTGTATTTCCATACTTTCTTTATTATCTAAAGAATGGTTGGATTCTTTATCAGCAAATTCTTACATGAGGTCAGATATGAATACTGTTTTCGTAGCAGGGCATTTAGGGGCAGATCCGGAGACGCGCTTTACCTCCAGTGGTCAAAAAGTGACTACATTGCGCATCGCCACAAATTCTCGCAAAGGCGGCAAAGAGGAAACGATTTGGTGGCGCGCGACGATTTGGGGAGATCGCTTTGATAAGCTTCTACCTTATTTAAAGAAAGGCAGCTCAATCATAGTCATTGGAGAATTGAGCAAGCCTGAAATTTATACCGATAAGGAAGGCAAAGCCCAAGTCACGCTTGAAGTCACTGTGGATGCGATTAAATTCAGTCCGTTTGGCAAAAGCGATCGTCCCGGCC
>JABDEI010000140.1:0-2822 GCA_013287145.1 Chlamydiota bacterium | reverse complement strand
GCCAGGAAACGACGCAGCAGCCGCATTCACAAAATTCTGCTAATGCGATGGGACATCAAGTTCAGGAAAGCGGCTTTTCTGAATATGCTTTTCCACCACAATCGAATCAGCCTTTTGCTGGCATGCAGCAAGGTAAAGTCAATCAACCAAAGCATCATCAGGAAGAAGAAGAGCCGTTGCCTTTTTAACCTGTAGAATTCAGAAGCCAGAATTCAGAATAAATGAGGCAGTAGAAAACTCAATTGTCTGAATTCTGGATAATTCTTTAAAAAGGCGTTGAGTTCTCATTCTGAATTCTGGATTCTGGATTCGGTATTCTGGATTCTTTTTTTTAGCATTTTTTTATGGAGTTTTCTCATGATGGAATTTGCTGCAATACAGCATCTCAAGCAACGCAAGCGCGCGGATCTCATCGTTTTACCATTTTGGCAAGGCAAGCAGAAAGCAGAAGCTGCGACTAAAGACCATGCCTTAAAATCACTCTATTCTATCCCAATTGAAACTCAGGATTTTAAAGGAAAAGAAAGCGAGTTATTGATCATTTATGATCAAAAATTGCCGGAAAAAAGAATGGCTCTATTAGGCTTAGGAGAGCCTTCGAAAATTACCCCGGAGAAGCTAAGACGAGCTTATGCTGTGTTAGCTAAAGCGTGCCTTCAGAAGAAATTTAAGGAGATAAATCTTCAGATTCCAAGTATTCCATCGCTTGGTGAAGAGGGGTTGGTTAGAGGAATTGCAGAGGGTTTGCTTCTTGCTAACTATGCCTATACACTGCTTAAACACGATACAAATAAAGAAAATCCCGTCGTCTTGTTACAAAAGGCTACTTGGATTAGCGAAGATAAAAAGTTATTATCATTAGCTGAAAAGTATCGTAGTATCTCTCAATCTGTTTATCTAGCCCGTGATCTCGTCAATGGCAACGCTGACGACGTGACGCCGCAATATCTTGCTCAAATTGCCAAAGACTTTGCTAAAAAACTTTCTCACGTCAAGGCAACTGTTTTAGGCAAAAAAGAGCTAGAAAAAGAAAAAATGGGCTTACTTCTAGCGGTCAATCGAGGCTCCTTGCACGATCCGGTGATGATTATTTTGCAATACCGCGGCAACCCAAAATCAAAAGATCATACGGTAATCGTAGGCAAAGGGATTACTTATGACACGGGGGGCTTGAATCTGAAAATGAGCGGCATGGATACCATGAAGTGCGATATGGCGGGAGCTGCCATTGCCCTTTGTACTATTCAGGCAGCCTCATCGTTGGGTTTGCCTATTAACGTAACGGCGGTGGTGCCGGCAACAGAAAATTGCATTGGACCTAAGAGCTATAAACAGGGCGATGTTTATCAAGGCTACAGTGGAAAGACTGTAGAAATTATGAATACCGATGCTGAAGGGCGCTTGATATTGGCCGACGCCTTAGCTTACTCCGTGAAAAATCTTAAACCTTCCCGCATTATCGATTTTGCCACCCTGACAGGTGCCATTGAAATCGCTCTTGGCGCTGAAACAAGTGGATTAATGTCCAATAACGACGTCCTAGCCGATCTTCTTATCAGAGCAGGTAGCGACACCTATGAAAGAGTCTGGCGCATGCCCCTTTACGAAGAGTACAAAGATCAGCTAAAGTCCGATGTTGCTGATATCAAAAGTACGGGAGGGCGTCCTGCCTCATCCATAACAGCTGCGATGTTCCTGCAAGAATTTGTGGGGCAAACTCCTTGGGCCCATTTAGATATTGCCGGAACGGCTTTTCTTGCAGATGGTCGGCGTTACCATCCCAAGCATGGCACGGGGATTGGCGTGCGCTTAATGATCGATTTCCTAGAGCATTTATAACATGACGATGGGCAGTGAATTTCAGTTTCGGGATAAGATCCCTGTTGTGGTTCTAGGAGCCACAGGAAGTGTTGGACAAAAGTTTGTTGAATTATTAGTCCATCATCCTTGGTTTGACTTAGTCGCTGTTGCTGCCTCAGATCGCTCTAGCGGTAAATGTTATGGCGAGGCTGTCAATTGGTTAATGCCGACGCCATTGCCGGAATCGATTGCCAAAATGACTGTTCAAAAATGTCAGCCTGATGTCCCGGGCATGATCGCTTTTTCGGCTTTGGATGCAAGCGTCGCCGGCGAGATCGAAACACAATTTGCTCAGGCTGGGTACTTAGTTGTATCCAATTCAGGAAGCCATCGGATGGATCCCGATGTTCCCTTGCTAGTTCCTGAAGTCAATGCCCAGCACTTAGCGCTTATACGAACACAGCCTTTTCCTAAAGGCAAAATCATCACAAATCCCAACTGTTCTGTGGTTGGGTTAACATTGAGTCTTAAGCCCCTTTGCCCATCCAAAGTTTGCCGGGCGTTGGTGAGAAAACGCAAGTGCTCTTGAATTGTGACGGCTTTAAAACTGTCGCTGATTTACAAAGACTTAACATGGATGCTCTCATTCATACCTATGGGGCGCGGGGATATGATTTTTTCATGGCAGCACAGGGTCATGACACAAGGGTTGTTCAATGGGAGGACCAGCCTCCTAAATCTATCGGTGCAGAAACCACATTTGAAACTGATATTTCAGATAATGCGGTTTTATTGGATACTTTAGCAGAGCTGATTGAAAAAGCTTGGAGACGCCTTCGAAAGCATAAAATGCGCGCTCGTGCTATCACGCTTAAGCTGCGATATAGCAACTTCAAGACCATCAATCGATCCCGCACTCTGATGACTCATAGCAATGAACTTAAAGTTTTTTTTAAAGAATTCACCGAGTTATTTACACGCTCCTATCAAGGGGAAACTTTGCGATTGATCGGAGTATCTTT
>JABDEI010000139.1 GCA_013287145.1 Chlamydiota bacterium | reverse complement strand
CAGCAGTTAAATCGGAAGTATCGATGACATAGGCATCATCGGCCTGTTTCAATGGGGAGATATCGCGAGTCGTGTCGTAAGCATCTCTTCTATTTAGATCTTCGAGAGCTTTTTCCAGGGTAAGACTCTCGGTTTCTTGAGGAAATTTTGTACGAAGCTCGTCAAAGCGACGCTTGGCGCGCACTTCAGGGCGTCCTGTTAAAAAAATCTTAAGTTCAGCATTTGGAAAAACAACGGTTCCCATGTCGCGCCCTTCAAAGACGGCATTGACACCAACAGCGAAGTCTCGTTGAAGAGTTACCAGTTTTTCTCTGACAGCGGGCTTTGCAGAAACCCGAGACACTTCCGATGTCACCTCGCCTAAGCGAATTTTTTGAGTGACATCTTCATCATCAACAAAATAATGCCTGTCGCCATGCTTAATTTTAATGTTGGGGATCTTCGGTGTTAATTTTGTTTTTTAATACGGCATAGGTCAAACTACGGTACATGGCTCCCGTATCGAAATAAATATAACCGATTTCTTCAGCAAGCTTTCTTGCGATTGTGCTTTTTCCCGTTGCAATTGGACCGTCAATAGTGATGATCATATTCGCCTCCCAAAATCTAATTAGCTATTTTAAGAAAAATATACACAAGAGGCAGGGTAAATACAAGTGAATCAAAAATATCGAGCATGCCGCCCAAGCCAGGCAATTGATTGCTATCTTTAATGCCTACATCGCGCTTAAGTAGCGATTCAGCTAGATCACCAAATTGTGCCAGAAAAGAAATAAGCACTCCCAACCCAAGACTTTGAGCTAAAGAGAGGCTTAGAGGAAAAGAGTTCTCAGAAAAAAAAGAAAATCCAAAAAAAACTAGGCTTGCGGCAAGGGCGCCAAAGACACCCCCTAAAGCGCCTTCCCAGGTCTTTTTGGGACTTATATAAGGCACCATTTTTTTTGTGCCAAATTGTTTGCCGAAGAAATAAGCGCCTATGTCGGTCATTTTTGTGACAGTGATAGCATACAGCAGCCACCATCTTCCATCTTGGAAGGCATCATTGAATTTGAAATAATTGATATCGATTGCACATGCGAGAGGGATAGTCAAATAGACAAATGCAAAGAATGTGATAGCAAGATTTACAAAGGGATCAGAGCCTTTGAGAAAATAATAACCAAAAGCCATGAGTAAGGTAAGCGCTAACACTACGTCAGGAAGAATTTCAAGTTGCGGGTATTCTGTTCTAAAAAAGAGGGCTAACAGATAAATAACTGTGCCGCTAATCCCCAGGGGGGCAAGTGGATGGAAGCCTTTACTCTTAGCGATGCGATAAAACTCCCATACTGTTGTAGCAATGATAGTCGCAATAAACAATCCAAAAAGAAGCTTTAAATATGTATGATGGGAAAAAAATAGCACAAAAAGGGTGATAATGATCCCTAATCCGCTAAAAGCTAATCTTTGCTTGAAATTTTTGCTAAGAGTCATGCTCCTCCGAGACGTCTTTCGCGCTTTTGAAAATCTAAAATAGCTTCTAACAAATGACTTGGCGAAAAATCAGGCCATAAGGCATTGGCAATATAGATCTCTGCATAAGAAATTTGCCAAAGCAAAAAGTTGCTCACTCTAAGCTCACCGCTCGTGCGAATTAATAGGTCAGGGTCCAACCAAGAATGAGTATCTAGATATCGAGATATCATCTCTTCGGTTATTTCATCATTCTTTATTTTTTTTGCCTCAATATCAGCTGCAATTTTTTTAACAGCACGGCTTATCTCGTCTCGCCCTCCATAGTTTAAAGCAAGAACGAGATTAATTTTCGAACACGACTCCGTAGCCGCTTTCGTTTCATCAATGATATTAATGAGATCGACAGGAAGACGGCTTATCTCGCCAATAGTATGAAATCGAATCCCATTTTCAATCATAGCAGCGCGTTGTTTGAAAAGATAGTTTTGCAAAAGCCACATTAACACGTCGACTTCCCCTTTTGGGCGGCTCCAATTTTCGGTCGAAAAAGTAAAAAAAGTGAGTACTTCGATGCCTATCTCCTTAGCAGCCTTGACAATATCCATCAAATTATCTGCACCTTGACGATGTCCTTCCTCCACTGAAGAGTGCTTTCTCTTGGCCCATCTTCGGTTGCCATCCGGTATCATGGCAATGTGCTTTGGAATGCGCAAAGGATCGATTAAGGCTAACTGCTCGGATGTGTAAAATAATGATTTTTTTTTCATTGGCTTTCCTTCTACGTCCGAAACACGTCTTGCATAATGATCGTGCGTTCCCTTTGAGGGCCTATAGAAATCATGCTTATCGGTGTGCCGCAAAGCACTTCAATGCGCTTCAAATAATCCTTGGCTTGCACGGGCAGATCGCCATAGATGGAGATGTCCGAAATCGTCTGTTTCCAGCCTGGCATGGTCTCATAAATCGGCTCAATCTTCTCAAAATCTTCTGCAAGAGAAGGAATTTGCTCATGGCGCTTTCCATTGATTTGATAGCCGACGCAAATTTTAATTGTATCGATCCCGTCTAAGACATCAAGCTTAGTCACAGCAATGGAATTGAGTCCATTTAGCCGCACCGCTGTTTTTGCTAAAACGGCATCGAACCAGCCTATCCTTCTCATCCTTCCTGTCGTCGTTCCATACTCTCTGGCTTGATGATGATCTAGGAATTTTTCCTCTTCCTTGACTTCGGAGGGCAAAGGTCCGTTGCCAACCCTCGTGGTATAGGCTTTAACAATGCCAAGGGTATGGTCGATATGGCTTGGCCCCACTCCTGCGCCAACGCATATCCCGCCGGCTACAGTATTGGAAGAAGTCACATAAGGGTAGGTTCCTGAGGTAATATCTAAAAATGTTCCTTGAGCTCCTTCAAAAAGGATGTTTTCTCCAGATTCAATGGCCACATTGATGATTTCTTCTACATTGGCGACATAGGGTCTTAAAATATCAGCGTAGTGAGAATATTGATTGAAAACTTCCTCGTACGACTGCGGCGATGTTTCATATAGCTTCGTAAGCTCCTCATTTTTCAAGGCTAAGACGCTGGTAAGAATCTTTGGAAATATATCGCTGCGAATCATCTCTCCCACCCGTATTCCTAAGCGATTTGCCTTGTCAGCATAACAAGGACCAATACCCCGCCCTGTTGTCCCGATAGAACGATTGCCTTTCTTTTGCTCCAACAGCTTATCCAAGATGCGATGATAGGGAAAAATAATATGAGCTGCCGGCGAAATCCATAATCTATCTTTCATCACAATGCCGCGCTGCTGCAACCCTTCCATCTCTTGGATTAAGACCTCAGGGTCAATCACGGTGCCGGCCCCTATGTAGCAATGGGTGTGAGCATGTAAAATTCCGGAGGGTATCAAATGCAATTTATATTCCTCTTGCCCTACAATCACCGTATGACCGGCGTTGTTGCCTCCTTGCGCCCGAATGATATGCCGGGCTTTGGACGTGAGAATATCGATGATTTTTCCCTTGCCTTCATCGCCCCACTGCGCTCCAACTACAATCACACTTGCCATAAATGATCTCCACTCGATTGTTTTCGCTAGGCTTCTAGTGCTCTATCAAGCTTAAAATGAGGGTTTGGGCTAGCACGAAAGTTCCCGGCTTTGGCGCTAGCCCAAACCCTCATTTTAAGCTTGATAGAGCACTAGCAAGTTAATTCTATTCTCCGGCCTTCAACACGTCCATAAAGGCGCTTTGAGGAATGTTGACTTTGCCGATTTCTTTCATCCGCTTTTTACCCTTCTTCTGCTTTACCCAAAGCGCGTGCTGCCGATCTATTGCGACCGGGTGAAGTGGGCTACCTGATTGCTAACATCAAGATCACAAGCGATGTCAAGATCGGTGATACCTTAACCTTGCAAAAATATCCTGCTCAGGAACAGCTTCCAGGCTTTCGCACTGTGACACCGGTTGTTTTTGCCGGCATCTATCCTATCGATGCAACCGATTTTGAAGCCTTGCGCGATGCATTGGGCAAGCTGCAGCTCAATGACTCCGCCCTGCATATTGAACAAGAAAGCAGTACAGCCCTAGGATTTGGTTTTCGCTGCGGGTTTTTGGGACTCTTGCATCTTGAAATTGTCTTTGAAAGGATCCAACGCGAATTTGATATCGATGTTATTTCAACCGCGCCAAGCGTTATTTATAAATTCACTTTAGGCGATGGCAGCGTTGTCG
>JABDEI010000138.1 GCA_013287145.1 Chlamydiota bacterium | reverse complement strand
ACGTCTTTGGAATAGAATCCGTGATTTCGTGGGGGCCAAAGAATTGAATGGGGCCTGGATTGCAGTAATCATCATCTAAGGCCCATTGTTGACGCATTTTTTTAAACTGTTGAAAAATATCGCTTTTGATGTCGACGAGAGCTTTTTTTATGACCGGTTTTGGTTCTTTACCGCGCTCTTCAAGGTGCATCATGCTCACTAAAGGGATGCCGGCGATTGTCCACTCTTCGACAGGCAAATACAGTTTTTGAACGCAGCTCATGTATCCTGTCGATTTGAACTTAATGAGCAAGGCAGCAACATGGCCAAGAGCGTAACAATATTGACTATCGAAGTTTGAAGGCAGGCAGGAGCGGCCTTCATAGCCGCAAAAGTGCGGCTGCCCGCTGAATTTTCCTGAATATTTCCCTTGCGCTTTGCGTGTTTTTAGTTCGGCTTTAACCAATTCGATAAAAAGACGCTCTGTTTCAATTTTAGAGACCTGAACGTTGCCATGGGGATCGCGATCGAGCAGCAATTGAATTTGAATCTCTTCTGGCAGCGCTTGAAAACATTTCTTTGAAGCCGGCGAAAGCATTTCACTAACAGCCAAGATTTTCTCATCTTTTTTTGTAAGAGCTTCAATCTTTTGATTAATCGAGTCGTCAGCTAAATGTGTATTAAGCTCTTTAATGAGCAGTCTAAATTCGGGCAGGAATTCGATAATTCCTTCTGGGATTAAGATGACCCCGTAGTTTTTTCCCAAATCTGCGCGACGGCAAATCAGATCACTGATCTCATGGGTTAAATCTTGCAATGACTTATTTTCAGCTTCGACTTCTTCGCCTATCAAGGCCATATTAGGATGTGTCTGCAGGGCGCACTCGAGTGTGATATGCGAAGCTGAACGGCCCATCAACTTAATAAAGTAGTAGTATTTTTTAGCTGAAATGGTGTCGTTTAAGATGCTCCCAATGATCTCTGAGTAGGTTTTTGTGGCAGTGTCGAATCCGAAGGAGACTTCTATCGATTCATTTTTAAGATCGCCGTCAATTGTTTTAGGCACTCCCACAACAACTGTTTGACATTTTTGCTTTAAAAAATATTCGGCCAATAAAGCAGCATTGGTATTGGAATCGTCGCCGCCGACGATTACAAGGCCATCGAGTTGCAACGCATTTACAGCCTTTTCAGCGGCTTGAAATTGCTCTAATGTTTCGATCTTAGTGCGGCCGGATCCGATGAGATCAAAACCGCCTTGATTGCGATAAAATGCAAGAAGCGATTCGGTGATTTCGATGTATTGATTTTTAACGATGCCGCTAGGTCCATCGCAAAAACCAAAGAGACGGCTATCATAGTGAATTTTTTTTATGGCGTCGAAAAGCCCTGAGATGACGTTATGACCGCCGGGAGCCTGACCACCGGATAGTACGACTCCGACTTTTAAGGGGGCTTGTAGGGATTTTCCTTTATCAAAGCGCAGAAAAGGCTGCTGATAGGTCAAGGGAAATAGATGTTCCAAATCGTTTTTTTTTGCGCCGCGAGCATATTCTGGTTTAGGTTCAAGATTGACGAAATCGTGAAGAATATTCGGTAGCTTCGGAAAATATTTTGAGCGCGCTTGCTGCAAAAGACTCATGCCCATAGATTAAGTCCTGAATGTTATAACGTTTCTTTAAACCAATTAACCGTGTCTTCAATAGCTAATTTTTGCTCAGGTACATAGGAAAAGTCATGATCGCTATTGGGTAGCAAAATAAACTGCGACTTTGCAAATGCATCCTTTCTGCCAACTTTATAGTCGCCGGCATGAGTGATATCTACTACAAGGTCTTTTTCGCCATGCAGATGAAGAAAAGGCACGTTTTTTATAGGATCGAGTTCTTTGTTCATTTGCACTGAAAATAATTGATGCAAAAATGCTTTATTAGAGGTCTGACCATTGACGCGCATGAGCTCCTCAGCCTGAGCTGCGGTTACAGAATTATTCTTCACAAGCTCCCAATTGCTCTTCCATTGTCTCCCGTCAAATAAGGGAGCCCATACCCCCAAACTTTTAACTCCGCTGCTGCGTCCAGCGGCAATAATAGCGACAACACCACCGACAGATCTGCCAAAGAGGCCTATGCGCTTTTTGTCTATCGATGGAGCCTGCATCAAATAGTTTAAAGCAACTTGCGCATCGCTGATTTGATCTTCCAAGGTGATCTCTGCAAATTGACCTTCGCTATCGCCGGAGCCTCGAAAATCGAAGCGCAATGATGCGATGCCTGCTTGAGCCAGTCTTTCTGATAATGCTACATATAATCTATAACGTCCCGTTTTGTGTCCTGCAAGACCATGACAGATGAGAACGGCCGGTGTTTTTTTTTGCACAATTGGGCGGTGAAAAATAGCAAAGATTTTTTGTCCCTGATTTTCAAGAGTAAGGCTTTCGCGGTCTTCAAATTTTTTCATTGCAGGAGCATTCGTTTGAGTAACAGACTTTTGTTTTAACATTCCGGGACGTTTACGGCAAGGCCGCCTAATGAAGTTTCTTTATAGATTGATTTCATATCCTTCCCGGTTTGCCGCATTGTCGCAATGACCTGATCTAACGAAACGCGATGAATTCCATCGCCTTGCAGGGCTAAAAGTGTGGCATTGATCGCTTTCACGGCGCCCATGGTGTTGCGCTCGATGCAAGGAATTTGCACAAGACCTTTAATAGGATCGCAAGTCAAGCCCAAATTGTGTTCCATGCCAATTTCTGCAGCATTTTCAATCTGCTCATTGGTTCCTCCCAATGCAGCTGTTAAACCGGCAGCAGCCATGGAGCAGGCAACACCAACTTCTCCCATGCATCCCATCTCTGCAGCAGAAATAGAGGCGCCTTCCTTATAGAGGATGCCAATAGCTCCTGCCGTGAGCATAAAAGTGACGATGCCCTCTTCGGTGGGATTGGGACATAAAAGCTCATAATAATGCATAACAGCGGGAATGACCCCGGCAGCGCCATTGGTCGGTGCTGTTACGACTCGTCCCCCAGCTGCATTTTCTTCATTGACAGCTAAAGCCCAAAGACTTACCCACTGCATCACCTCGGCAGGGTCTTGTTTGCCAAGCCTTTTATTTTCTTGTAATGTTCGATAAAGCCCAGCTGCTCGGCGCCGCACGTTGAGACCGCCTGGAAGAATTCCCTCCTGGTGACATCCGCGCTCAACACACCCCTTCATGACTTGCCAAATTTTTAATAATCCATCATGAATTTCTTGCTTGGAGCGCCAGGTTTTTTCATTCTCCATCATGAGTTCAGCTATCGTCATCTTTTGCGCGCGACAAAAGAGCAGCAGTTCGTCTGCTGTGTAAAAATGATAGGGGAGCTTGTGGCCCTCTTCCCCTAAGTGTTTATCTTTCTTGGCCGTTTCCTGGTCGACGATAAATCCTCCACCCACGGAATAAAAAATTTGGCTGGTGAGTTCTTGGTTTTTAGCTTCATAGGCTATAAACCTCATGCCATTGGGATGATAAGGCAATTGCTTGTCATAATGAAAAAGCAGCTGATCTTTTTCATGAAATTCTATCTTTTTTTTGCCTAAGATGTTCAGGCTATTTGAGGAGCGTATTGATTCTATGCGATCTAAGACGGAATTGGGATCGATGGCTTCGGGAGCTTCCCCTTCAAGGCCGAGAAGGATGGCTAAATCGGTGGAATGGCCTTTGCCTGTCAAAGCCAAGGAACCATAAAGATCCACTTTTATTTCAACAACCCGATTTAGCAACCCTGTGCTTTCAAGGCTAAGCACAAACTGACGTGCCGCTCGCATAGGACCTACTGTATGAGAACTCGAAGGTCCGATTCCAACCGAAAACAAATTAAAGACACTAATAGCCATCTTAGTAAAACCTCCGAAAAATTAGCTGATCAGTTTTACGCATTTGAAAATAAGTTATCAAGAACAAATTCAGCAAAATTTTTCGATAAAAATATTTTTACTTATCAATTAAATTACAACACTTAAACTTCATTGACTATAAATTAATTATAACATACAATATATATTTTTTTAAAATTTTACTAAACACCTTATACAAAATAACATTACATCTATGACTATATTAAATAATACTGGTTTCGTTGACTATCAGATGTTATTTCAGTATAATTAAGATTGAACAACGAATTAACACAGTTATATTTTTGTTATGATAAATCCATTTAATATACATCTGCTAGAAACGTCATTGCATATAAATAATCCGGATCAAGTGAAAGATTTTGTCGTAAAACGAGAGAAAGGGTTATTTCGCAACAT
>JABDEI010000137.1 GCA_013287145.1 Chlamydiota bacterium | reverse complement strand
TTCACTCCGACTTCAGAACCAAAGTCAATGGTCATTTTAAAGGCGGGTTTGTGCGCTTCCGGAAATTCCTCGACAGCAAGAATTCTTCCTACGCGGATATCCACTTTCATAAAATCATCATAAGTAATCATAATCCTCCGACAATTGATCCGGCAAAAACTAAAAAAACCGGTGCTTTAACAGGTTTGAACTTCCACAGGCAATGGGCGATATTTAAAAAAGTCAAAACGATTAATCCCGGATAACATACTTGCAAGATAGGTCCAAGAAAGGCTGAAATCCCGGTAAAGTCAAAAGTCGACACAAAGAAGGTGACGATTAAAGAAATAGCAAGCGCCGTTTCATAATTGATCTTTTCTAAAAGGACCTCTTTTCGCAAAAAATCAGCAAAGACATTTGAAAGCGCAATGGCTGTTGTCAGACAGGCTAAAGTGATCGTCATGCACACTAAAATTCCAGCTGAGGGACCGGCTATTTTCATGGAAATGGCACCCAGCAACTGATCCGGCGATTGGATATTGAGTCCAGAGCTATGATGGGCAGCAACATAGCTAAAACCAATGTATGTTGCTACAAGCAAAAAAGCTCCTATTCCGCTTGCCTTCAATGCCAAAGAAAACAGCTTCTTAGAGGGATCTATCTCGTTAGATCCAACCAACTTTCGCAAAGACTCCAAAATTACGGAAGAAAAGAAAAAAGCTGCTAATAGGTCCATGGTATTATAGCCCTCTTTCAAGCCGTGCAAAAAGACAGAAAAATTAGGCTGTGGATTTTCCTGAACCTCTGTTGCTGTCAAGAGGCCTTGAACAATGATAAAGGCGAGCGACCCTATCAAAAGCGGGGTAAGCACATATCCCAAAAGATCCAACATGCGATTTTTACGGTAGGTGAAAAGAAAAATCAGAAGGCATGCCATCGCGCTAAATAATACCGCTGAAATATTTGGGAACAACATTTTAAACGTTGAGTAAGACAAGATGATGCATCGCGGAGTTGATCCTAAAGGTCCTAGCAACATCATGATCAAAAGTGCCACTAAAAATCCCGGTGTTTTGCCTATGCGTGCAAAAAAAGCGCGATAATCGCCATCAAAAAGAATCATCGCCAGCAACCCGGCAAAAGGCATAGCGACAGCGGTTAACAGAAGTCCCAAAATGGCAAAAATTGTTTTATCTTGCGCTTCGTGCCCAAGAATCAATGGAAAAATGACGTTGCCTGCTCCAAAAAACATGGAGAACATAGCAAACCCAATGATGAATGGTTTCATTTTCGTTAAAATTTTCATGAACAGACCTTTTTCTAGCTTTTATTAATCTTTGTTGATTTCGTGAAAAAATGAGTAGGAGGGAGATTTATTTGTGCGCGCAGCGCACCACGACTACAGAAAGAAAAAGGTCAGAGAGAAATGCAAAGTGAGAAGACGATGATGTCAAACACCGCGATTGAGAATAGATGTGTGAATAACCTGATGTTTTCATTGATCACGCATAATTGCTTTGAAGCAACAATAGCATAAGTCAAGAATTGATTTCAAATAAAATCCCCGGATCAATAAGCTGTCGGACAATACAAGAAAAATTTTATTACATAGATTTGATTATGCTCATTTTGAGACAGTTTTTCCTTTTAACCCTTTATCTACTCTGCTGTCTAGTTCCCCGACTCTATGCCGTAGAGCCTCTTATCCTTGATGAAAAATTCATCAGAGATAAAGGGGAATTATCCCTAGTTGAAGCTGGAGGTGAATACTCTACAGACCATTTTTGGAATAAACACGGTAAGAAATTGCCGACTTTTAACGACTTTAAACAAACCAAAATCAGTTTCTCCGCCGAATATGGGTTAACGCCGAAAGACACCCTTGGAGCTTATGTCTTTTATGTTCAAAATGCAGATCGCCTCAACGGAAAAAAACGCGGTGTAGGTGATCTAGAACTCAATTGGAAACGCTTTTTAGGATGTTGTGGACCCTATCTTTTTGCCATGCGAATCTTAGGAATATTTCCTGTTGGAGCGAAAAAGAGATCAGTAAGCTATGGAGAATATGGTGCAGAGATTGATTTGCATTGCCAAAGATCTTTTAGTTTTTTCGATCGCTGCGGCTGGTATGAATTGCTTGCCGGCTACCGGTTTTATAAAGGCGCCCCTTCAGATCAAATTAGAGCCGATGCTGTGGTTGGTTATCAACTTCTTTCACGCCTTCGAATCATCAGCGGCCTTTATCTGGAGTATGGAATCTTCAACGGCAGCAAAAAATTTCAAGGTCCTGTCATTTTGTTAAACAATAATTATCGTTTGTTAAAAGCCCAGGTTCAAGCTGTCATTACGATAAAGCCTTTTCTTTCCGGCGCAGTAGGATATTTTCAACATATTTGGGGCTGCAATGTAGGAACCGGCGGCGGTTACTTCGGAGCCATTTGGGTAGATTTCTAAATTCTTAAGAAAAAAATCATATGAATCTCAATTTAAATATTTCGTCGATTCTATCAAAGCTTCTCCTCCTAAACCTAACTACGACACTTTTGTGCTTACCTTTAACTGCCTCAGACACATACCTTAAACTCGACAACCAGCATGTCGCAGAAACACATGAACTCATAGCTGACCCATTTCTTGTGCTAAGAACCAAACCAATTGACTCCTATTTGGAGACAAATTTCCTCTCCGCTTGGAAAACCTATGCGCAGCTGATTCACCCTCACGAGGACCTTAACCACTACGCGCAAGCTCAAATGCCTAGCCTATCCTCCGCTGCCTGCCCTCCCGTTGTCGTCGCCAACTCTATCTTTGATCATGTAATCCCCTACTTTTGCTTGGATGTCCAAAATGCCCCTGAAAAAGTTTGGTGGCAAATTTCCCCGAAAGCAGACTTTAGCCTTATCATCCCCAACTTTGAATGCATTCACGATTTCTGCCCCAGCATTCAGCTGCCTCTTTTAAGCGATACTTTTTTCAATCCAGATACGCAGTATTACTTTAGAGTTAAAACCTACGCCGATGACGCATGGAGCGGCTGGTCTGCCATCCACTCTTTTTATGTGACAAAGCCCTCCCCTGTTGAAAATATCACCTTCAAAAAAATTAGTAATGGATCCTACAATCTCTCTTGGCAAGGGTCTAAAGACTCGCAAACACGCTATTGGGTTTTCGCCTCAAAGTCCTTTGATTTTCTGCCTTCAATTTATTGCGATAAACATCCTACGGCAATTCATCAGGGACAAATCATTGGCTATGAACCTAATCAAAACCTCATCGCACAAACAACAGAGTGCCATCTTGCAATCGACGATTCTCTCCCTTATTACCGCATAGTCGCTGAAAAACAGGGGCATTTTTCGACTCCTTCAGCTCTCATTTATCTTTCTGATCAGGACCTAAAGCTGCAAGGAGATACTTTACAAGCCGTTGAAGACCCTGCGTTGATTGTGCGAACCTCCATCGAAAGCTGCCCGCGCAAAGTTCAAATCAGCCAAGAGATCTGGAATAAAGTTGCGCCTTACTTAATCCCTGATAGCCATCCTGTCAAATTGCAACTCGATGCAATTTTCTCTTCTAGCCGTGCCATCCTCAATATGAAAACACTGCGAGCTGCCGGATTTCACGCATCAAATCCGCGGCGCTTCACACGCTTGGTTGTGGCAACGCATCCCGCTGTTCCAGGCTATGTTTTTAAAATCTATTTGGATGCTCAAGAATATCACAAAAACAAGACGGAATATGAAAATTGGATCATGCGCATTCAAGGCATTCAAGCCGTCCAAAAGCAGATCGAAGAACATGGCTTACAGAATTTCTTTAGATTGCCAACCAAATGGATATACGCACTTCCTTCCATGCCCTCACCGCCAAAAGAGTTTCTCAGAAAAAACTTTATCCTGGTTGAAACGGATATGAACATCTATTCAAATGAAGAAAATTTGAGACTATGGGCGAGCGATCAGGTTTCTCAACCCCTGCTTGATGCTTTGTTTTTAATCTTAAAAAACGTTGGATTGCACGACTGCACCAAACCGGATAATATCCCATTCACAAAAGATGGCAAAGTCACCTTCATCGATACGCAAACCTTCAATAAAAAACCCCTTTTCAAGAGATTCAAAGCTTTCTTATCTCCAGCAAATCAAGAATATTGGCTACAACTCATCGAAAAAAATAAATAGCATCGGATTGCGCCATACACACAAATTGGGTGCAAAGTCGGACTTGAACCCGATAATTTTATTTGGCATTTAGAGAAATATGCATTTTTTTTGCGGCTTTAATTAGACCTTTATCTAACGTAAGCAGAGGAATTTGTTCC
>JABDEI010000136.1:845-4397 GCA_013287145.1 Chlamydiota bacterium | reverse complement strand
TCCTTTTTAATGATTGAAAAAATATTGAAATATGTTATGCTTATTGATATTTTTTAAATTTTAAACTAAGAAATGAATTATGAAGATTAATAGTGAATTATCTAGCCCTAGAATAGGCTTAAGTAATTGCAGAATATATTCTGAGCAAAATAAAGCCAGTCCGTCAAAGAAAAAAATCAGCTCGTCCAAGGGGTGCCATCCCCTTAGTGCACTTTATCATATGATATTGAAGATTAAAACCTTCGCGACTGCAGTCATTTTAAAACCTTTTAATTACATTGTGGGCAAATTAAAAAATGTAAAAAAAATCAATCATAAAAAAATTGCTACCGATAAAAATATCTCCAGCGTCCAAAACATCTATAGCAAGCCACAAACTCTGCCTATACAGCCGCAAAATCATGAGACACAACTTGTGCAACAGCAGCAGACTCCTGAGGCGCAAGCTGCCTTGCAACAACCACAGCTTCCTGAAACTCAAGCTGAGCCACAAGCTCCCCAGCAACCTGAAACACAAGTGAAAGCCTCACAGCCGCAGATTTCCGAAACACAAACTGAATCGCAACAGACCCAGACTCCTGAAACGCAAACGGAGCAACCAGAGCCCAAGCAGATTCCAAAGCTTGACGATGAAAAAAAACGTTCTTTTTCGCAGCTTCCTAAAATAAAAAAAGTTCAAGAAGAGCCGCCTCTGCGTCCCAAGTTAAACGATGATGATCAATTGTTAAAAGTGCGTCCTAAGTCAAAAGATGTTCCGATTTCACCCAGGAAAGCTAAATTTGAAAATAATACTCAAAATAAGACACCTGATTCAGAGGCTGCTGATGATGCTAAGCCTATTCCAATACCAGTTTCTATCTCATTAGATAAAGACGGGTTAGTTTCAGGTGAAGAAGTCATGAAACTGTTTCCTAAAAATAATGACAAATTAGCGATTAAATCCACCAAGCAAGGTCTCGAGAAAGCCTTTAATGTAAGAACAAGCATCAATCAAAGAAAATTGGAAGTCGATGATTCTACTCTTTTGAATCAAATGGGAAAAGTTTGCGAGATAGCTTATACCCTAAAAGAAAAAATTGGACCTCTCTTGTCTGAGAAACAGCAGATCTTTCATCTAGGCAGCAAATCTTCAGGGTTGCCAGCTAGCTTTGAATTGCATCGCAAAAATGATGGAACAATTGAAACGCTGATTAAACTCAAATTTTTAGGCGGTGGAATAAGTAAAAAGGTTTCTTCAACTTTAGTATTCGAGACAGAGATGCCCTTAGCAAGAGGAAAGGCTAAACTTGTCGATGAAAAGGCTTGGAAAATTGCTAAGAATGAAGAAATGATCCTAAATCTTGTTAAAGGCATTCCTCATGTTCTTCAAGCTGAAGATATTGTCTATTCTAAGGTAGGTGATAAAAACCATCAAATCATCTATATGGAACAAGGCAAAATGGATTTATTTGACTACATGGACAAAATCATCCCTCTTAAAGAAAAGAAACAATTGGCCTTGGCTTTAGTTCAAGGGATGAGTGAGATTCATAAAAGAAATATTGTTCACCGCGATATGAAGACCTTAAATATTCTGATGATACCCGATCGGCATAATCCACAGGAAATGCAATTAAAAATCATGGATTTTGGAAGTGCAATACATGCTGTTTTTGGCTCAGAAGAATGGGATGAGATGCAAAAGGAATCTCATGGAACCTCTGTCTATTTCTCACCCGAAATGTGGAAGGTGGAGCTTCAGGACAATAATCCAGGTAATCCTCCTATCACAAGCCAAACTGATGATTGGGCTGTAGGATGTATTTTATGGGAACTCTTTACCCGTAATAGGACTCCATGGATGGATAAGATTCTCAATCCTAAAAATAAACCAATAATAAAGGAGATTGTTAAGGAACTTAGCGCAGATGATAATCTCCCAAAACCGGAAGCGGGAACTCTTCGGGAAATTGCCTGGAAAATGCTCAGGCCCAACCTAAAAGATCGCATGACATGCCAACAAGCTTTTGAGGCGTTAAAAACCATGAAAAATATTAAAGTTTAGGAAGCATGTTGTCCTTTGTGAGCGTGATCTTGTATAAGGGTGTGTTGTTTGCCGTACGCTAAGCAAAAGCGGAATTAAGCCTTCATGTGGGGGTTAAGGGGCTTAGCCTCATAGGCCTCAACCTAATTCTAATGTCGTTCTTACAGAACTCAGCTTGCTTATCCTTTTTCCCAGGCCTCTCGCTTTCGCTTCGGCCTGGGCTATGTTATTATGGTCCTTCAGACCATTGAGGATCTCATTTTTTTTAATGCATTATTTTATGGCCTGAAGGGCCTTCATATCATAGCCTAGGCCGAAGCGAAAGCGAGAGGCCTAGGTAATCAATAGAGAATGTTGAGTTCTGTAAGAACGATATCAGAATTAGGTTGAGGACTACGAGGCTTAAGCCCCTTTTTGGAGTGTGGTTCGGCAGCCAAACACACTTATACAAGATAATCTTGCCCACATAACTCATCGTATCACATAACTTTACCAAACATCCTTCTAAGGTGCCCGGCCAGATATTTTGATCAGGATTTTTAAGTTTCTGTTCTTTTTCTTTAAAGTGATCTTGCCAACTTTTGCCAAAGACAGGCTGCAGCTTTGTTCCGCACATGCCGCCGTCATGGCAAAGAAAACCATCATAGACGGCAAGCCCTAAGTTTAACGGTTCGATTTCTGAAAAGAGACGGCATGATTGCCACGGATGAGCAAAAACACCTGCGCCATATTCTTGGGATAGTTCGGAAAGATATCCTTCGCCCTCATGTCCAAACGGTGGATGTCCGACATCGTGTCCTAATGCAATCGCTTCAACAAGGTCTAAATTCAGCCGCAAGATTTCCGCAATGCCGCGGGCAAAACTGCTAACGAGTTGAACATGCAAGCCCCTGTGAGTCACATGATCATTTTCAACCAAATAAACCACTTGGGTTTTGTCCACATAGCGCGAGTAAGCTTTGGAGTGTACAATGCGGTCGACATCGCGTTTATAGGCAAGGCGGTGGTCATTTTCAGGCCCATTCAAACGGCTGTGATTCTTGGAAAAAGTGGCTTTTGGATGGAGAAGTTCTTGCTCCTTGTTTTCGGCAATTTGTCGGTAAGAAAAAAGAATTTCTTGATTGCTTTGATCAGCTGCAGGCGCAAAGCCTGAAAGATTGCTCTTTTTCATAGATTGTATCGCCTTTATGTTTAAAAAATAATGATATCACATCAACTAAGAAAGTATAAAGTAGAAAATTTGATTTGCTTTTGCACAACAGATTAAAATTAAGTTTTAAACAAAATCTTGATATTATCTTGAATGATCATTATAATTTAACTAAAAAAATTGTAGACTAATATAATGATCTCATGTTTTAAAAAACAAAGCCAACTCGAAATTTATTATTACAATCTTGCTAAAGAAGAGAAGGTCAAAAGCACTGACCCAAAAATTTTAGAAAAAATCAAAGATTGCAATAAAAAAATTGAAGTTTTTTGCAAAGATCAGCGCCCTTATGAGTTGACATTCAACCGAGATGGCGTCA
>JABDEI010000136.1:0-835 GCA_013287145.1 Chlamydiota bacterium | reverse complement strand
AATTTTAATCTGTTGTGCATACAGCAAATTTTTACATCAATATTTTAAATCCCATGCCTTGAAATCCGATCAAGCTAGCGAGTTTGAAACTTCGCTTGCCTCTTTGAAAAGTCATGCCGAGAAAATTCGCTCTGAAAAAGAATTTAATCATCACAGTGTTTTTACGCCTGAAATCGAAAACTCCCGCAACCATATTCTGGCAAACATGCAGCCATTGGAGAAACCCGCTAACGCTTCTGATGATTCGCTCGATATTGCCCTCAACTCTTTCAATGAAAAAATCGATGAGGATATTAAATCACACCAGCAAATTCTTCAGAAAGAAAAAGCAGTTAAAAAAAAGTTAACAATAGTATCCGAAAGATTTCCACTTTTTATCTTCGCTCAAGCGGCACTCACTCTTTTCCCCAGTGTCATGCTAGCGATCATCTTTCCCTTAAGTCTTGTTTTAGTCATTCCTCTTTTTGTCATTGGTCATCTAGCAATTTATAATTTCTTTGCAAAGAACGATGACAAAATTAAACAATCGCGCAAAATTTGCGCTCAGCAACTAGACCATATTAAGAATTTAAACTCGCGAAGAATTTCATTATCTCCGACTGAAAAAAGAGATGTTCAAAAAGCGCATAGAAGGGGCAGATTCTAAAACATTAACACAAGAGATTGAATCGCACTATAAGCTCTATCTATTCGAACGCAAAATGGCTGAGATCAAAGGTCAAATTGAAAAACAGGAAGCTATTCTGAGAGCTTTTCCGCCATTAAACTCAAATTCTTCCGCCGATGCTTTTAAAGCTGTGTATCAATTGCAGCAGCTTAAACAGAAGCTAAAAGA
>JABDEI010000135.1 GCA_013287145.1 Chlamydiota bacterium | reverse complement strand
TAAATCCTATGTTAGGATTTCTCGAACGAAAAAATTATATGGGAAATTCTATGATTAAAGTTTTATGCAGACCCCTTGCTTTTTGCCTCTTTTTTCTTATGGCGCCAATTTTCATATGTGCTCAGCCTTCTGCGCCGCATAAACCGCCTATTTTAACAACGACAGCGATCATTGAAGTCTTCGATAAAGATGTTTTTCAAGGCATCGTTCTCATCGAAAGGGGAAAAGCTCCTTTTGGAAAAGCGCTTCCTGGCGGCAAAGTCGAATATGGAGAAACAGTAGAGACTGGCGTGCGCCGCGAGATGATGGAAGAGGTGGGGTTGGAGCTTAGCGAACTAAGACAGTTTCATGTGTATTCAGATCCGGCTCGCGATTTTAGGCATCACTCCGTTGAAGTGACCCATTTGGCCAAAGCTTTTGCTTTTCCGCAAGCCGGCGATGATGCTGCTAAGGCCTTTGTCGTTAAATATGAAGATATCCCTTGGAATGACTTGGCTTTCGATCACGCCCAAATCCTGCGCGATTATCTTGGATATAAGAAAGGCGATCAGTCCAAAACCATGTTAAAACCTTAAAAATTAACGCACATTCTTTGGATTCATAAAAATGTTTAATATTTTTATTCTGTTTGGAGTTTTTTTGGTACCTTTTATCAGCGAGGCAAAAATTATTGAAACAGCTAAAATAGCTGAAGTAATACCCCTAATTGATGCAGAGACGTGGTTTTTGGTCGACTTGGATAACACTTTTTTTGAAGCCAAACAGGCCTTGGGTCATGCTAATTGGTTTTATGATGAAGTGCAGCAACGCATGCAATATGGCATGACGCGAGAAGAAGCGATTCAAGATGCTTATCCTCTCTTTATTAAAACACAAAAAGTATGCCCTGTTAAGCCTCTGGAACAAGATTTTGTTTCCGCCTTGATTGCCTTTCAAAACGAGGGCGTCGTGGTGATGGGTTTGACCCATCGCCAGCCTTCTGTTGCGGATTCTACTTTGCGCCAGGTCGCTTCGCTAAAATTCGATTTTTTGATAACGGCTCCTTCTAAAGAGACTTTCAGCGTGCCAGCAAAGAATCCAACCCTCTATACCGGGGGCGTTTTTTTTGTAGGCGATTGCAATAAAAAAGGAGAGCTGTTTTTGCCGTTTTTATCAATCATCGATCAGAAACCTAAGAAAATAGTCTTCATCGATGACAAGAGAAAAAATGTAGAAGAAATGGAAATCTTATCATCTATGGGTATTGAATACATCGGAGTTCACTATACTGCTATTGAAGAAGCTAAACCGATCTATTCGCATGAACTTGCCGAATTCCAATACAAATTTCTCGATCAGATCATGAGCAATGAAGCAGCACAAGTGCTCATCGATCATCATATTGAACAATAAGGAGTTAATGTTACAAAAGAACACGATGCCTATGAATGGCTTGCCTTTGAAGAGGCTAAAGAGCGCTTAGCCTTTTTAGAACAAAAACGCGCTATCACCCTTATTCATGAAAATTTTGTCCTAAAGAAGCCCAACCCAATCCACTTATTAGAAGCCAAAAAAAACCTTAAGATGTAAATTGCAAATTAGAAAGTAGCATAATCGATCTTTACAATTTATAAAGAAAGGCAAAGGCAATGGCTGATCTCATCAATCCTTTCAATACCCTGCAGTCCATCGGAGGCAGAAAAAAACATTATTACTACTCCCTGCCTGCTCTTGAAAAACAAGGACTTGGCAAAACCAGCCGCCTGCCTGTCTCCATCCGCATTATGTTGGAATCCCTCTTAAGAAATTGCGACAACTTTTTAGTTACTGAAGATGACATCTTGCGCCTGGCTGTATGGAATCCTAATAAGCCCGAAGATGCCGATGTCCCCTTTGTAGTCTCGCGGGTCATTTTGCAGGACTTTACAGGCGTTCCCCTCGTTGTAGATTTGGCTGCCATGCGCGATGGCGTTGCCGATCAAAAGCAAAACCCTACCTTGGTAGAACCACAAGTGCCGGTCGATCTCGTTGTAGATCACTCCGTTCAAGTCGATCGCGCCGGTACTAACGATGCGTTCGCTTTTAATCTCGAGCTTGAGTTTGAACGCAATCGAGAACGCTACGCTTTTTTAAAGTGGGGTCAGCAAGCCTTTAAAACATTCAACGTTATCCCTCCCGGCATTGGCATTGTGCATCAAGTCAACCTAGAACACCTTGCTACCGTCGTTACTGTCAAAAAAATCAATGATAGCATGTTGTTGTATCCTGACACCCTCGTCGGAACCGATTCGCATACGACGATGATTAACGGCTTAGGTGTCTTAGGATGGGGTGTTGGCGGCATCGAAGCTGAAGCTGCAATGCTGAATCAGCCTGTCTATTTGCAGACTCCTGAAGTCATCGGCGTGCATATGTCCGGAAAACTTAGCGAAGGGGTAACAGCAACAGACCTTACCCTTTTTGTCACAGAGTTATTGCGCAAAGAAAAAGTCGTTGGAAAATTTGTCGAATTTTTCGGCGAAGGCGCTGCTAGCTTAACCGTAGCCGATCGAGCGACGATAGGAAATATGGCCCCGGAATATGGAGCTACGGTAGGATTTTTCCCTGTCGATGATAAGACTTTAGATTATCTTAAAATGACCGGGAGAACCGAAGAGCACATTCATCTCATCAAAGAATACTTAAAAGAACAGCATCTTTTTGGGATCCCAAGAAAAGGGGAGATTGATTACACCAAGGTGTTAGATCTGGATTTGAGCGCGATAAAGCCCTGTGTGGCTGGCCCTAAAAGGCCCCAAGATAGAATCGAATTGCCCGATCTCAAAGAAAAATTTCAAGAGTTACTTATTGCCCCTGTGGCTTCAGGAGGCTATGGAAAAACCTCTGAGGATTGCTCTCTTAAAGTCTTTATCCATTCAGAAGGTTCTTTTTCTTTAGATTCTCCGCACGCTTCCGGCGGAAAGGCAAACTTAGACAGCGGAAATTCATCACCGTCTTGGAGTGAGTCTGAGATGGTCACCAATCGCCCTGTGACATCAGCAGTTGTCAGCCCGGGATATACCGATAAATCCGATTGCGAAATGGTCCTCAATCACGGCTCTGTTGTCATCGCTGCGATCACTAGCTGCACCAATACAAGCAATCCTAGCGTGATGATTGCTGCAGGTCTTGTTGCAAAAAAAGCCGTTGAAAAGGGCTTGAAAGTCAATCCTAAAGTCAAGACAAGTCTGGCACCGGGTTCCCGTGTCGTCACCGATTACTTAGATAAGACCGGCCTATCAACATATCTTGATGCTCTAGGGTTTCACCTAGTAGCCTATGGTTGCACTACCTGCATCGGCAACAGCGGCCCGCTCGACGAAAACATTGAAAAAGCAATCAAAGACTATAATGTCGTTGCAGCAAGCGTCCTTAGCGGAAACCGCAACTTCGAAGCTCGCATCAACAGCGCGGTAAAAGCAAATTTCCTCATGTCGCCTCCCTTAGTTGTAGCCTTTGCCTTAGCAGGTCGCATTGACGTCGACGTTGATAAAGAACCCTTAGGCACTGACAAGCAAGGCCAGCCTGTCTATCTGCGCGATATCTGGCCCTCATCAGAAGAAATCGAACAAACCATGACGAGCGGAATCGATGCTTCCATGTTTAAAAAACGATACACCCATTTTATGAACGATGCGCCCTTATGGAAAGATGTAGCGACATCGCAAGGCGATCTCTACGATTGGAATCCGAAAAGCACCTACATCCAAAAACCTCCCTATTTTGATAATTTCACGATCGATGTTCCACCTCTCTCGCATGCATTTAAGGATATGCGTCCGCTTGCTTTCTTTGGCGATTCCGTAACGACAGACCATATCTCCCCAGCGGGCTCTTTTCGCATCGATTCCCCGGCAGGCAAATATTTAGCTTCCTTAGGAGTGAGCGAAAGGGATTTCAATAGCTACGGAAGCCGTCGCGGCAACCATCATGTCATGATGAGAGGCACCTTTGCCAACATCCGCATCCGCAATAAGATTGTTGAGGGCAAAGAGGGCGGCTTTACTAAGCTTCAGCCAGAAGGCAAAATTCTGACTATCTTTGATGCCTGTCAAATTTATGCAGAAAGAAAAGTGCCGCTCATCATCTTTGCAGGCAAAGATTATGGCATGGGCAGCTCGCGCGATTGGGCTGCCAAGGGTACAGCTTTGCTTGGCGTCCAAGCCGTCATTGCCAAAAGCTTTGAGCGCATCCATCGCAGCAACTTAATTGGCATGGGCGTTTTGCCCCTTCAATTTAAAGAAGATGAAAGCTTAGAAACTCTAGGGTTGACCGGAGACGAAACTTTTTCGCTGACTGGCTTTGGCGATATGTTAACGCCTAAGCAAGAAGTAACTCTTGAGATCTTAAAAGACGGCAATGTCCGCAAAACAAAAGTTCTTTCACGAC
>JABDEI010000134.1 GCA_013287145.1 Chlamydiota bacterium | reverse complement strand
CAGCATTTGACTTCTTTACCAGTTAAAATGAGAATGTGAAATAAATGTTCTAGCTCCGCAACTAGATCAAAAATTAGGAAAATAATAACTATGGATTGGAACGCTTTGCGAAGTCGAATCAGCGGAAAAGTGGTGACTCAGTCAGCGTCAGATTTCGCAGCCGTTCGAGAGGCTATGGTTTGGAATAACATAAAGCCAGACAGATCCCCTGATGTCATCGTCATTGTCAAAAATGACAAGGATGTCATCGAGGCTGTAAAATTTGCGCGAGAAAATGGACTAAAAGTCGTCGTTCATGGCGGCGGACACACCTGGTGCGGCCTGGCTGTGCGCAATGGCGGCATGATCATCGATCTCTCTGAACTCAACGATGTGAAAATTGAAAAAGCATCCCGAACAGCAGTTATCCAGCCGGTCATAAGCAATCGGGAGTTGGCCCGTCGTCTTGGTGAACACGGCCTCGCCTTCCCTGTCGGTCATTGTCCCACCGTAAAAGCAAGCGGCTACCTCTTAAATGGAGGGATGTCATGGAATATGAGTCAGTGGGGTCCTGCCTGTTTGAGTGTTGAGGCAGTTGAATTCGTCACCGCTGAAGGCAAGCTGGTCAAAGCAAGCGCTGAAGAACATCCCGATTTATTTTGGGCGGCAAAGGGCTGCGGGCCAGGAATGTTTGCCGTTGCCACCGCCTTCCACCTTAAATGCTTTTTGCTTCCAAAGGCGATACTGACAAGTAACTATTACTATTCACTTAATGATTTGGAAAAAGTTGTTGAAGAAGTTGTGGCACTGGGCTGGAAGATGCCTGATTTTGTGGAATTGTCTATATTTTTGATTAGTGCCCCAGCAGAACTTGCCGACCAATGTAAGAAGAGTCATGGGAAGCTATGCATGATTACTGCAGTGGCTTTTGCAAATACTCAAGAAGAGGCAATGACAGCCCTTGGTATCTTAGAAAGTGGTAAACTCGTGCAAAAATGCTTATTTAAAGCGATAAATGAGCCGACAAATTTTGAAAGGTTGGCCGATGCCTCAGGAGCCACCTGGCCTGAGCACCACCGCAACTTATGCGAGAACCAATGTTCCAACGCCAACCCTGTCGATATCTTGATGGCATTGCGCGAGAAAGTTGTTGAGGCACCATCGTCGAAATCCGTGATTGTTTTTTGTCAAAGCACCGGACAGCATAATTTATTGCAACCGCATGCCGATATAGCCCTTTCAATGGATGGGAGATCTTATGGTGGAATCTGGTCGATCTGGGAAAAACCAGATGATGATGCCGCCAATTACAAATGGCACAATGAATGCACCGATATTCTTAAAAAATTTACAAGCCAGCCTTACATCGGTGAAACCGATATCGTGCAGGACAATTCCCGCATTCAAAAGTCGTACACTCCAGAGAAGTGGAAGCGACTTGAACAAATCAGAGCAAAATACGATCCGGATGGTGTCTTTTTTGGATACCTTGGTGGCCTATAGCCTAAATTTTAATGGCGATCCAGCTTAAGCGCCTTTATTATTATACTACTCCCTATCGTCAATATATGCTGGAAGTAATACTCGGAATCTCGCCAAAGCATCTTCTAAAATTGAAGTTGAAAGATGAGTGACAAATTTGGCTTTGCGAGCCTTCCAATCTAAAGAACGGATTTGATCACATAGAATAGCCCCTTGAATTTCGCCTTCATCAATCATAACTTCAAATGGATATCCTTTAATTTTACTTGTAATCGGCATGAATAATCCCAAGCCAGTTTTTAAATTATAAGAATGAGGTGAAATAGTAAGGGCGGGTCGTGTTTTTTGAATCTCTTTTCCCGTTTGTGGATCAAATTCCAACCAAACAATATCTCCTGGCTTTGGCGCATATCTTACCATTCTTCATTTCCCCATTGTTCATCATCAAGAATTTGGCGATGTTGATTTTTTGGAGTGATATCTTTTAACATCATGTCCAAATTATATTTAGGAGATCGAATGATAATCCGACCATTTTCAATTTCAAGAATTACAAGGCTCCCTTGATGTAATTTTAATTGTTTTGCAAGTTGTATAGGTATACGTAACCCAAGACTATTTCCCCATTTCTGGATGTGTGCTTGCATGATAATTTCCTCCGGTTTTATGTATATACTTAGTATATACAATCTCTGAATAAACGTCAATGATTGGGGTCATGGGATCATCTGGGTCTCATCATAGAGTCAGGCCTGACACCAATTTCAATGGAAATATATTAAGAGTGAGAAGTCATTTATGGAAACCCAGAAAAAGTCCAGCTATCAATATAACTCCTAAAGCACCAGCTCCATCCTCTTTGGAGTTCTTCCAAGTCTCTTTTTCAATAGGGATCTTTTTCATAACTTCAACATGTTGTTTCTTAATTGTTTTCTTTGTGTCCTTCTATAAAGGTTTCCTTCAATTTATTTTTCAACAACAGTAATAGGCAAAAATTTTCTAATAGCTTGGTTGTTAGAAACTTACCTTATCAACGATAAAAGCATAGAAATAGTACTGTTAAATATTAAAAAAATTAGTTACACTAAATACAGGTTAGTTATGCAAACAACGCTAAATTTAATAAAAAACGGGGGAATTAATAATTCTATTACTAAACTAATGATTTAACCAATCAATTTTTTTAATTTTTTGGGGGTCTTTATGTCTATTCAAAGTTTTGACAAAAATATAATCGATACCAAGAACGATATCGATAGTTTTAAAAATAGTGTTGTTTCCGATTTTCACGAACAAAGCCTTGGAGCTATTGATGAACTCATTACAAACTTAGAAGAGGAAATGAAAAAGCCTAGGTCTCTTAAAGGTCATACAATCAATAAAAAAGAAATTAAAAAAGAAATTAACACTTTAAAGGAGTTGGAGGGAAAATTAAAGGACTGCTCTCCGGTCGGAATTCAATCGAGGATTGACGATTTAACTACAAAACTTAAGAGTAAAGGGGGGAAATTTAACGCTCCAGATATCGAAAAAAAAATTCAAAAGCTGAAAAAATTACAGAGTATCAATGCAGATAAGATTTTAGCACTCAAAAAGAAGATTTCAGAAAAACTAACGCCTTACGCAAACACAGAGAAACTTGGTGGTTGGGGGGAAGATTGGACAGAGTCAAAAGAATGGGTTGAAAAAGAAGGAGCCGATATATATAAAAAATTCAATAAGATCGTCAACGAGCACGTTGACCCAACCTCTGATAAAATTAAAAAGGTTAAAGATAGTCCTATTGTCAAAGAAATGATCAAGAAAATATCAGAATCGCGCCTTGCTTCAAAAGAAAATGAACTGAAAGTCAGCAATTTGGAGAAGTCGCTAGCAAAATTAAGCGAGTTAATTACGGTGAAAAACCTCGCTATCGGAAAAGCGAACCTAAAAGAACTTAATCGCAATATACTTCATGGAACCCGCTAAATACTTCCTCTCTGAGCTTTTTTCACAATCAAATTTTTGGAGTCATTGGGGTCAAGTCTGACCTCAATGACTGTGACCGTCAGGCCTTTAAGCAGAGAACTTTTGCAACGTCGTCACTGCTTCTGAAGTATTGTCGACAGCTATCGCAACTGTTTTTCGCATGGTAATAAAAAGAAAGCTGATGTTGACTTTAGCCTCTCCAAGAGCGTGAGTGATTTTGGCTAATTCTCCTGGTTTATCTGGCACGTTGATTTCGATAAGTTCTTTGAGTTCATATTTTATGCCGGCTTTATTGAAAGCTTCTGTAGTCTTTTGGGGATTATTAGTGACTAGGCAAACGGCACCTTTGCCCTCCGAGCTGATTGCTGCGCAAGCCTCGATATTGAAACCATCCTTTCCAATGATCTCTAAAGCGGAAGCTAACGCACCTGGACGATCATCGACCTTAAAGCTAAATCCCACTAATTTTTTAACCATAAAAGCTCTCCTTACTTTTTCTCCTCTATAAATATAATAAAGTTTATTTGCAAAGAAGATTGGTACAAAGATTGTCATGCATTCCCAATCTCAAAGGAACCCATAGATCTAGAACAAAATTAAAATAATTAATAAAAACTGACTTTTTTTATTTTTTGTGGGGACTTGATGTCTATTCAAAGTTTTGACAAAGATATCATAGAGACTAAAGGCGGAATCGATTATTTCAAAAAAGCTATTGTTTCCAATTTTCACGAACAAAGCCTTAGTACTATTGAAGTGCTCATTGAAAAATTACGAACACAAATGAAAGAATCTAAATCTCTTAAAACCCATACAATCGAAAAAAAGGGTTCATCACGCAAATGAGTGCTTATTCGAGAGGATTCAGTAAAAAAGCTTACTATAAATTGTATATATGGATTTATTTTTTACCTCGTTCAGTTGGCATTCTTGCACAAAGGAATTAGTAAACCGCAAATAGCGGCAGCAGCATGTAGCCACAGGCATAAGCCTGTTGGGTAGGTACATAAACCTAAAATTAAGCCGTGATAACGGCGACAGCACCCTCGT
>JABDEI010000133.1 GCA_013287145.1 Chlamydiota bacterium | reverse complement strand
CATGGGTTCACCTTTCTCAAATAGGCCTTGATCATTTAACAAGGATTCAAGCGATTGAGCAACATCAAGATAAAGATTTGTTGCTATGCTTTGAGGCTTTGCAAGAGACGCTTGGGACACAGGATGTGCAAGAGTTGATCAAAGGAATCAATGAAGCTCTCTCAACTAATGACGATGCCTTTTTTCTGGAAATAATCCAAAAAGAAATCCCCAACTTCAGATTCCTGCCAAAAGACAAACTTTAACCGAAGCCTCTAAAGGCAAACACAGATATCCTTTAAAACTAGGGGAGGAAGCGATTTTTGGAATTTGGATCGGGTATGACGCATGCTGCCTTGTTGAATAGACGGTGACGATTTTTTGCAATGATTCTATAGATCCAGTTATAGAGCCAACCAGGCAGAAATGAGATCCAACCTAAAAGACTCCACCTTCCTCCAAGCAGCCAGAGGATTCGCAAGGCAGCCTTGCCTAAGATATAAAATCGCTGCTCGGACGTTTTATAGTTTTGAATAAGGACAAGGCTGTCTTCATTCCAATATTTTTTCGGAAGGTTTTTGAGGAGTTCTTTCGCAGTAGATCCTTGCAATGGAGCAAAGCTGAAAATTTGACTGTTGTCTCTTCTCAAGAGAAATTGCACGACATGATCGCAGAAGCCGCATTCTCCATCATAAAACACTAAATGCATCTTATTCCTGCTTGACTTTAGGAGTGTTGCGCTTAATTTCATCAAACTGTTTTGCTAATTCTAAGACTTCGTCATCAGAATGCTGGCCGCTTTGGATCTTCATTTTGATTTCTTCGCTCTTTTGCATCCAGTTGCGATCTAAAATCTTTTGAACAGTATCGATAAAATGCTCTTCAGCGCGATCTTTGTTAATCTTTTTCTGCACTAAATCAGAAAGCATCTGCTGAGCTTCGGCATCATTCATTTGAATTGCTAAAGAGAGTAGATCGCAAGGCTTGCCTTCCTTAGAGCCTGTAAGGATCGATTGATAAATTTGCTTACTTGGCGAGTCTCTAAGCTGCTCAGGATTCAGATTGACTTGAGCCAAAGCTAAAAACTTAGCTTGATTGCTTCCAGCTAGCAAAAGCCACCGCAGGAAATCGGATTCGAGGATGCGATCGGGGTTGATAGCCTGAAAAGCAATGCTCGCGGATTTGCGAATATGAATATTTGGAACGTGCATCTGGCCCACCCCGACGACATCTTCCGGCACACTTGTCAAATGGGCAAGGCGGCGCAAGCTTTCGTGGATCATGAGAGGCTGGCTCCAGCTGCGAATCTGTGCAGAGAGATTCTGTACGAGCTCATTTTTTCCCGCCGGGCTATTGATATTAATTGTCATGGAGTGATGTCCAACAAGAAACTGGAGGTAGTCGATGCTGCCTTCAAGAAGTTTTTTAAATTCCTCCGGGCCTTTATCTTTTAAAAAGGCATCGGGATCACTCCCCTGCGGCATTTGGACAACGCGGACTTCAACGCCCTCTTTTTGGAAAAAATTTCCGATTTTATTGGCAGCCTCCTGCCCGGCTTTGTCTTGGTCGAGGGCTAAATAAACTTGGTTGATGCCTAAGGCTATGAGCTCTTTGACATGGCCTTCGCCAAAAGCAGTCCCCTGCCCTGCTACTGTGATATCAAAGCCTGTCTGAATTAAGCGTAGGGCATCAATTTGTCCTTCTACGATGATGGCTTTGCGTTCCTTCGCAATACGCCTCCGACAGTAATTCAAGCCAAAGAGCACGCGCGATTTTTTAAAGAGCGGCGTTTCGGGAGTGTTGACATATTTACCGCCAAAAGTCTCTTCGCGATACTTGCGTGCCGAAAAGCCGATCACATGACCCGTAGAATGATGGACAGGAAAGGTGATGCGGTCGTAGAAGAAATCGCGCCAGCCTCCTTCTTTGCCTTGGACTAGCAGACCGGCATCAAACATGTTTTCATCAGATATCCCTTTTGAGTGCATCGTCTTGCGAAAGAGTCCATGGGTTTTAGGAGCCAAGCCAATTTGAAAATGCTTGATGAAGTCGAGATCCAATCCGCGATGGTAAAGATAGCGCAAAGCATCATGGCCTTCAGGGGTATGCAACAGGCAAAAATGGTAAAAACGGCAGGCCGCTTCTAGAGCTTCTTTAAGCTGCGCCTTGTTAGGTCCTTTTTTTTCTTCGGGGCCTTCAACTTGCTCTAGATGCACATGAAAACGCTGCGCTAAGCTTTCGACAGCATCGGAAAAATTCATTTTCAGATGCGACATCAGAAATTGGATGGCATCACCATGGGCTCCGCAGCCAAAACAGTGGTAATGCGAATCTCCTTTTTGCACTGTAAAAGAGGGCGTTTTCTCATCATGAAATGGACAGAGAGCTTTATAAGCTGCGCCTGTGCGTTTGAGATCAAGGTGCGCAGAAAGAACATCGACAATGTCGATTCTTTGTTTAAGGGTTTCAAGGCTTTCTTTGCTAAATAAAGGCATAGGGAGAAACGTTAAATGCTAAATGATAAATGCTAAACATTAAAAGAGGATGATAAACGTTAGCCGATAAATGATAAATGATAAATGAAGAATAAAAGCAAAAGAAATCAAAGTCAAAAAAAAGACCTAAAGGACCCAAGGGACATAAAGGACCAAAAAATCTAAACCGGAGTCCTTTATGTCCTTTTAGTCCTTTAGGTCTTTTTTTTATTCACAGTTGTTTTTTTATCTTCTTACCTCAAAAATCGAAAAGATTTGAATAGCTAGTCCTGAGAAGCTAAAGTAAGGAAACTTACCTTACTCAGGCAAAAATGAAAAATTTGACGATGGCGTCCATTCCTCAAATGATCAGAGAAAACGACATTGAAGCCCTAAAAGAGGCTCTGAATGTCTTATCCGGCTTTGAGATTGCTGATATGATATCGCATAAAACAGCCGAAGATCAGGAACTCATTTTTAGTGTGCTCTCCCCTAAATTAGCTGCTGAAACTTTTATTTATCTTTCTCTTAAAACGCAGAAAAGATTCCTAAATTCATTGCCTACCATGCAGATCGCCGATATGTTGAGCGCAATGCCCCCTGATGACCGCACAGCATTGCTGCAAGAACTCCCCAGAATTGTCGTCGAAGAGTATTTAAAATTATTGCCAACGCAAGAAAGAGACCTTGCATTGACACTGTTAGGCTATCCCGAAGGCAGTGTTGGTCGATTGATGACAACGAACTATATTGCTGTGCGAATGGATTGGACCGTGGAGCAAGTTCTAGATCATATCCGAGCCTATGGCCGAAGCAGTGAGACTATCAATGAAATCTATGTTGTTGATGACAAGGATATCTTGATAGATGACATTAAAATCAAAGAATTTTTATTTGTCCCAAAAGGGTACAAAGTTTCTCAGATTGCTGATAAAAAGTTTGTGGCTTTATCAACTCTCGATAAAGCTGATAAAGCTATCGAGACATTCAAAAAATATGATCGCAATGCTCTACCTGTTGTTAATGAAGATGGAGTCATTCAAGGCATCGTGACAATAGATGACATCTTGCATCTGATTTCCGAGAAAAACACCGCTAACATTCAAAAAGTTGGGGGCACTGAAGCTCTCGATGAACCCTATATGGAAACTCCTTTCTTTGCCTTAATGAAAAAACGAGCCAAATGGCTGGTTCTTTTATTTGTTGGAGAGATGTTTACAGCTACGGCTTTGGGCTTTTTTGAAGAGGAAATTGCCAAAGCTGTTGTTTTAGCTTTATTTCTTCCCTTAATTATTTCTAGCGGTGGCAATGCCGGGTCTCAATCGACCACGTTAATTATCCGGGCTGTGGCGCTAGGAGAAGTGAAGTTAAAAGATTGGTGGAAGATCATGAAAAGAGAAATATTATCTGGAATTTTTCTAGGCGCCATTTTAGGGGTCATTGGATTTGCGCGCATTATCACTTGGAGTGCTTTCACAACTATTTACGGTGAGCATTGGTTTTTAGTAGCTTTAACGATATCTTTGGCTTTAGTCGGCGTTGTTCTTTGGGGATCCTTAATAGGCTCGATGCTGCCCCTGCTGCTTAAGCGGATGAGATTTGATCCTGCTATAGCCTCAGCTCCTTTAGTCGCAACTTTAGTTGACGTCACAGGGATTATGATCTACTTTGGAATCGCCATGATCGTACTTAAAGGTTCTCTATTGTAGTCATTTCTCAAATAAATATTTTTGATACACTTCGTAAAAAATTCTGCCTTCTTCGGTGCGTTGCCCCGCGTCATATTTTAGCACAACTTTTCTAATTTCATCTTTGCATGAATGGCAAAAGTAGGTGTTATCGCCTACTTTAAGTTTAGGCAAGGAATCCAGATTAAAGTTTTCTCCATTGCAAATTACGCATCTTTCGTAGATGCGATAAGTTTGATCTTTTTGATTAGGGGTTTTGAATGTCTCAAATATCTTTGAGGGGTTATCCGCGGTTGCATATTGAAAAAAAGGAGCTAGTTCATCATAAATTCTGTCATAAGCGTCCATAAGCTTCTCCTGATCTTTTCAAAATATCTGTTTTAAACACAAATGATTAAAAAACAAAGAAATTTTAGCAGTGACGGAGGGTA
>JABDEI010000132.1 GCA_013287145.1 Chlamydiota bacterium | reverse complement strand
ATGTCCGAGATGATGAGATGGGCAAATTCTGGACAATCACTCCAGCGCCGATCAGGGAAATGGATCCTTACCGCTGCCGTCATGGCCATGGCTATTCAATTTATGAACATAATAGCCATGCGATCGAACAGGAGATGATCGTCTTCACTCCTGTTGAAAACAATTCGCATGCGCCCGTGAAAATCCAAGTCATAAGGCTGACAAACCGTTCATCACGAACAAGAAAATTGAGTCTTTTTGCTTATGCCGATTGGGTCTTAGGACAAAATCGCGAGGACTCTCAGCGCTACACGATAACGTCTTGGGACTATGAATCCCATGCTCTTATGGCCTACAACCACTATAGGAAAGACTTTGGCGATCGGGTAGCTTTTTTGGGATGCTCAATAGCTCCTTCTTCATACACGGGCAATCGCAAAGAGTTCATCGGCAGAAATAATGCTCTGGATGCCCCAGACGCGCTAAACAGGACTCAACTGTCAAAAACGGTTGGATCAGCCCTTGATCCTTGCGGAGCTTTACAAACCTCTGTAGAGATCCATCGCGGCGAATCCATAGAAATAAGCTTTATTTTAGGTGAAAGCTCAAATCTAAAAAAAGCTCGCGAGACCGTGCTTTATTACCAAAATCAAGACCATGTCCATGCCGAACTGCAACATGTCAAGCAATGGTGGAATGAATATCTTGATAAGATCCGCATAGAGACTCCCGATAAAAGTTTGAATTTTTTCTTCAATCGCTGGATCGTTTATCAGAATTTATCTTGCCGCCTGTGGGGCCGTTCAGCATTTTACCAGTCCGGCGGCGCCTATGGATTTCGCGATCAACTTCAAGATGTGGCAGCCCTGGTTTATTTTGATCCGCATATCACTAGGGAGCATATTTTAAGAGCTGCGGCTAGGCAATTTACTGAAGGGGATGTTCAGCATTGGTGGCATGCCGAAAATGGGAACGGCGTGCGCACGCGTATTTCCGATGATCTTCTTTGGCTGCCCTATACAGCCATGCATTACCTTAAAGTCACCCAAGATGGCACCATCATGGATGAAATGATTCCCTATCTTTCAGCTCCCCTTTTAGATCCAAAAGAGCATGAACTCTTTCTCTCACCGGGGATGGCATCACAGGAGGGATCCTTAAAAGAGCATTGTATCAAAGCCATCGATAAGGCCCTAGCTTTTGGACCGCATGGCTTGCCATTGATTGGCTGCGGAGATTGGAATGATGGCATGAACTGGGTCGGTGTTGAGGGCAAAGGAGAAAGTGTTTGGCTTGCCTGGTTTATGATTTTAATCTTAAACGAATTTGGGGAATGGCTTAAAACACAGCAAGAAGTGGAAAAAGGCGATGCATATCTGCTCCAAGCTAAAAAAATTCTAGAAGCTATTGAACAGCATGCTTGGGATGGAGAGTGGTACATACGCGCCTTTTTTGACGACGGTGCTCCTATTGGTTCTCATAAAAATTCAGAAGATAAAATTGATTCTATTGCGCAATCGTGGTCACTTTTATGCGGTCTTGAGCCTAACGAAAGAAGCCTAGAGGCGATGCAATCCGTTGAAAAATACCTTGTCGACTATGTCAATAAGTTGGTTCTTCTTTTTACCCCTCCTTTTGATAAATCACCGCAAAATCCTGGATACATCAAAGGCTATCCGCCGGGGGTAAGGGAAAATGGAGGGCAATACACACATGCTGCGCTATGGGTGGTCATGGCTTTTGCGAGAATGGGACAAGCGGATAAAGCCTTGAAAATTTTGACGATGCTGAATCCTATTAACCGGGCTTTAGATCGCGAAAATCTTTTTCGTTACAAAGTTGAACCTTATGTCACCGTAGCCGATATCTATGCTTTATCTCAGCAAGTAGGCAGAGGAGGATGGACATGGTATACAGGCTCAGCGAGCGTGATGTATCGGACCTTCCTAGAAGACATTCTAGGATTCAAACTGCAGGGCAATTTTATTGCTATCGATCCGGTCATTCCTGCCGACTGGGCCTCCTTTTCTCTTACTTATCGCCATGGCCAAGGCGTCTATCATATTCAAGTGGAAAATCCCCAGCATCAGGTCAAAGGCGTAATACTTGTTGAATTAGACGGAATGCCCATGGAAGACAAAAAAATCCCGCTATCTTTTAAGGCAGAGGAACATAAAGTACGCGTTGTCATAGGAAAACAGATTTAAACTAACTCTGTTTATTCTTGACGAAAAAATGTAAATCATTTACAATGATAATAAATGAGAAGTCTGTGTGAAACGTCAAAGACCAGTAAAATTGGAAAATGTTTTAGAACTTGCAAAGAGTCTCATAGAAACTGGTAACTATCTCCCAACCTTTCATGCAGAGTGTCGTCAGTTTGAAAGAGACATTACTTTGCTGGATGCACTTTATGTTATAAAGAACGGATATAGAGAGCCAAAATATGATCAATTCAAAGAAGAATGGCAAGCTTGGAATTATGCAATACGTGGTACAACTCTTCAAAACGACACAGTTAGAGTAATTATCAGTTTTGATGATGAAACAAAACTACTTATCATTACGGTAATTAATATTGTAAGGCGTGAATAGGGGGTCATTCTATGAAGAAAAAAATAATTGCAGAATTTGAATATGATGGGCTCGGCTTTCCGATTATGCTTTTAAATTTTCCTATCATTGAAGTTAGGGGAATTCAAGTTCCTGATATTAATTACAATCTGCTCCAACGAAATGTGTTGTTAGCATTATGTCAAAGGCCTTTGCCGTTTAGTGGAAATGAAGTGAGATTTATTCGACAATATTTACAAATGACGTATACTGAATTTGCAAATAGATTTGGTGTTACACATGCAAGTGTTATCCATTGGGAAAAATCAAAAAATTCTTTCGCAAAGATTACGCCTACAACTGAACTTTGCATTCGATTATGCATTCTTGATATTCTGAAAGCTAAAGATAAACTCTTCAGGGAGACCTTTAGAAATTTTAACTACCTAGAATTTAAAATAAAAAAACATCATACCACTGAAGAATTTATAACCATCGATTCGAATGCGTTGACTAACGTTTAATTCCATTTATATCCCATGAAAAAAAAATCCCGTTATCTTTTAAGGCAGAGGAGCATAAGGTACGCGTTATCATAGGAAAAGAGGTTTAAAAAAATAATTTGCTTATATTTTTGTCATTTGTGATAAACTAAGTATAAAAGAGCATGACCATTTTGTTATCTGAGGCAATTAAAAACCTTATTTAAGGAGGTTTTATGGGTCGCATGTTTTTACTATGGCTAATTGGTGTACCGATATCACTGATCATCATCTTAAAACTTTTAGGCGTTATTTAATTCTAAGCGCATAACATTCTATAGTTTTAGCAAGGCAACTTCTTTATTGCTCATAAAAAAGGAGGAAATTATGCCACGCGGAAAAAAATCTAAATTCCAAAGCAAACAAAAAAGACAGGGTCAATCCATTGAAAGGGATGAGGATCGTGAAATAACTAACGACAAAGCTGAAGATTTCAACTTCAAAATGGCTGATAAACGCTATATTGAGGGAAAGCGAAAACCCTTTTAACTTTTAAATTAATAATTATGATATAATCGTAGTTGACATTCTCTTCATAGAATTAATACTTGTGCAAGGAGGAGGAGAACAATATGAGTTCCATTCCTAAAGATTTTAACGCTAAAAAATCTATGTGGGAAAATTTGGCCAGTGGCGAAAAAAAACCGCCCCCCCCCACACACAAATCAAAGGCATTTCACCAGAAAAAAAAGTTCCTATACCTGCCAAAGCACCGGATCCTAAATCTCCTCCAAAACAATTAAAGGAGATAAAAGAGAATGTGGCTAATCCGCAGCAAATAGCTAAAGCCCAAGATGTTGTAAGACAGGCCATCTCTGGTAAAGCCTTGAAACCTAGGGTACCACCAGCAATAAAAATGGAAGAAAAGCCTTTGCAAGCTAAGTTTGCAGAAGCTAAGAAAGTCGATGTTAATCCCCAACAAATCCCTCTTCCTCGAGAGCTTGTTAAACAACCTATAACTGCTCCGGAAAATAAAAATATACCTGTAGGGATGCAAAAAAAAGAACCTATGAAGGCTGCACACCAGTTCATTCCACCACAAAAAAAAATGGAAGAAAAGCCCTTACAAACCAAGATTGCGGAAGAACCTTCTATTAAAGCTAAGAAAAATGATGTTAATCCTCTACAAGTAGCTATGCCTCAAAAGATTGTTAAACAACCTATGGTTGCTCCAGAAAATAAAAATGTACCTATTCAGGAAATGCCAAAAAAAGAACCTGTTAAGGCCGCACACCAGTTCATTCCACCCCCAAAAAAAATGGAAGAAAAGCCTGTGCAAGCTAAGATTGCAGAAGAACCTTCTATTAAAGCTCAGAAAGTTGTTGTTAATCCTCCACAAGTAGCTATGCCTCAAAAGATTGTTAAACAACCTATGGTTGCTCCGGAAAATAAAAATATGCCTATTCAGGCAAAAAAAGAGCCTGTTCAAGCAAGAGATAAAAGATTTGAGTTTAACTCAACGATTTGGAGTCTCTTTAATGAATCTAAACCCATTCCTGGCCAAGGAGAAATCGTTCTTTCAGGTTATGTACTTGCTGACGGCAGAGGCGACTATGTTCACATGACA
>JABDEI010000131.1 GCA_013287145.1 Chlamydiota bacterium | reverse complement strand
GAATTCTGGCTTCTGGCTTCTGGCCTCTGAATTCTGGCTTCTGGATTCCTTATCTTTTCCATTTCTTTTTTATTTATTATTAACAATCAATAATTTATTATCTTTGTCATGTTAGTATTAGGAATTGAAAGCACTTGTGATGAAGCAGCCTGCGCTATCGTGCGCTGCGGGAAGGAGATTTTAGCTAATGTCGTCTCTTCCCAAATCGATTTGCATAAAGAATATGGCGGCGTCGTCCCGGAACTAGCTTGTCGACGCCATGTGGATATCCTTCTTCCGGTGATCGATGAGGCGCTGAAACAAGCTAATCTCAAATTAGACGAGATCGACCTTATTGCCGTCTCCCATGGTCCCGGCTTGATAGGAGCTTTGCTCATCGGGTTAAATGCAGCCAAAGCCTTAGCCCTTGCTTTAGATAAGCCCTTCATAGGCATCAACCACGTCGAGGCTCATCTTTACGCTGCCATCATGTCGCACCCAGAACAAATCCAGTTCCCCTGCTTAGGAGTTATTTTATCCGGCGGCCATACAACCTTGGTTGAAATGGCAGAGCTTGGAGCTTATGAAGTCATTGGCCAGACAGTCGATGATGCCATTGGAGAAGCTTTTGATAAAGTCGCAAAGATGATGAATTTGCCCTATCCGGGAGGACCTTGCATTGAAAAGCTTGCTTTGCAAGGCGATCCTAGCAGCTTTCCTTTTAAACCTGGAAGGATTAAAGAAAAACCCTTTGACTTCTCCTTCAGCGGACTTAAGACTGCGGTCTTATATGCGATCAAAGGACAGAACGGAAAAGCCATTAAAGAATTGTCCGAAAAAGACAAATGCAATATTGCAGCAGCATTTCAGCACACAGCTTTTAACGACATCATCAACAAAACCCTATTGGCCGCTGAGCTGCGTCAGAGCCGCACCATCTTGTTTGGCGGCGGAGTTACCCATAATCAGCGTTTAAAGCAAATGTTTACAGAAAAGACCCCCGATCGCTGTCAGCTTATCTGGCCCTCACCCGGTTTAAGTCTCGATAACGCCGCGATGATTGCCGGATTAGGCTACCATCATTTTATCAAACGAGGGGGTGATGCCATGACACACGAAGCCCATTCTCGACTCTCTTTTTAAAAGGAACTTTCTCTAAAGCTTTTAACGTATTTTCATTAAGAGTGAGATGATCCAAATCAAGTTTCTGAAGTTTGGGCAATTTCGCGATTGTGCTAAGCATGGCCGGTGTTAAATTGCAGTTATTGATTATTAATTTGCTGAGCTCCGAACATTTGCAAATCCATTCAAGAGCATCCTCTTTAATTTCGCGAATATGTGCAAGTCGAAGCTTGCGTAAATTTAAACATTTATAAAGGGCTTCACCGCTGCAAGCGTCGAGCTCATCTGTAGTAAAACTCAAACTCTGCAGACGAGGAAACTTTTCCAAATTGTGAAAGCATGTTTTCGAAATTTTAGCAGTTGTCATCTCCAACATTTTCAACTCTTCCATCCGAGGCATGACATTTAAAAATTGATCTGTAAGTAAAAATGACCCATTTATGCTAATCTGTTGAAGCTTCGTACACTGTCCTAAATACACTGCTTCTTGATCGGTAAATAAAGCACTTCTTAGTTTTAGTATGCGTATTTTGCGATCTTTTAAAAAATCCAGGGTTGTTATGCCACTCGCAGTAAACCCACGCAAATCTAAAGTATGCAATTGAGGGCAGGAGTCAAAAAGTAAAGTTAATGTTTCATTGCTAATGAATTGAAAAGGAAGCCTTACGCGTCTAACTAAAACACTTTCAAGATTTTTGCATTTCGCCAATGCAGAAATATTTTGATCGTTAGCGTAACTATTCGTTAAATTGATGTGTTGGATATTAGGACAAATTAAGCCTATGTTGCTCCACATTTTGTTGTTGACCAACCAATAATTTTCTGGGACTTGCAGATGAACAATTTTTTTTTCCAAATTGGCGAAACAGTTTTTTATAAACATTTAATTGCGCTGGAACATCATCTCCTCTTAAATTAACCCAATCTTTATGGATGACAAGCTTGGAATGATTGTTCAAATATTTGCTTACAAATGCAAAACGAACTCTTTCTTCAACAATAGAGTGACTCATTTCATTTAGCCAGCCATCTTGTGTTAACATATTTGCTACAATGCCATTCCAGACTTTATTAATTTTAAATATCGCCTTTAAAGTTTGCACACCTGCCAATTGAAAAATTACCCTAAGAATATCGCGAGGAAGAGCTTTAATCGGCCCCTCTTTGCCATTTAAGCGATCGAGTATCTTTGTTAAAGCCCCGCTTTTTATGCGCCCCTCTAGTTTTTTTAATGAATCTTGGGCTTTCGGAACACGGCAAATTTGATGAAAATTGGCCTCTAAAAAAGAATCTACCTCTTTCTCGCTAGGGGCCATTTCTGTTGGATCGCCTTTAGGCATTTTGTCGGAATTTGTAAACAAAATACTCCACTGACTGCAATAGTAACCTAATAGCTCTGGGGTTATAACCATAGAATCCTCCAAACTGCAATTTTTGCCGTTGAATTTTAATGAATTGGTCGTTAAGATAGAAGTTTTTATAAATCATAAGCATTGGAGTTTTTACCATGGCCAGCAAAAGAGAAAAAGTTATTCTTAAGAGTACGGAAAGTACTTATCGTTATAGTTCCGTAAAAAATAAGTCAAAGACACCTGATCGTCTGACTTTGCGAAAATATGACCCTCTACTACGCAAGCATGTCGAGTTCAAAGAAACAAAGTAAACAATATGTTCGAACTATCTGTCGCCACAAAATATCTTCTACCCCGTTGGCGACAGCTTTCTGTCTCGATTATCAGCCTCATTTCCATCTTAGTCATCAGCCTAGTCGTGTGGTTAATCCTCGTCTTCTTTTCAGTAACCAATGGTCTTGAAAAAACATGGATACAAAAGCTTATCGCCTTAACTGCACCAATCAGAATTTCTCCTACCGAGGCTTATTACCGCTCCTATTACTACCAAGTCGATGGAATTAGCGCCAATGCAAATTACACTCTTAAGACTATTGGCGAGAAATTAAAAGCAGAGGAGACCAATCCCTACGACTCCTTTATCGATGAAGAAACTCCTGCGCTTTGGCCCCTTCCTGATCGTGAAGCCGATGGCTCTTTAAAGGATCTCGTCAAAAAAGCTTTTTATGCCGTTGATGAGGTCTCTAAAAAAAATCATGTTGATTTAACGGCTAAAGAATTTGAGATTACTGTCAGCAACCTGCATTTAAACAAAACTCGCAGCATAGAATCGCAGCCAAGTCCAAGCAGTATATCCCAAGCCATCTATGTAGGATCTTTTGACTCTTCCAATCCTGTCATGCAACATACGCTTCTTCCCATTTCTCAATCTGATATCCGCAATGTTTTAATGTCTGTGACAAGTCAGCTTAATGACATCGAAGATCCCCTTAGAAGAAATGGTATTTTACATAAAAAACTTGAAACTTTTTTCAGCCATGTGAGCATTGAAGAGCTGCAAACGCCATCAGAGGGGTGGTTACTACCCAAGCGCATGCTTCCCAATGAAAGCAGCTTGCACGCATTAGCTATCAGCAAAGACGATAAGCTTATCCAAATTGTCATTCCTAGCGATGTCGTTAATAACCCCACCATAAAAAAACAATTTGAAGAAGATGGTTATGCAGTCGCGAAAGCTGAGCTGATAACCCACGATAACACTTTAACGCTTCTTTACACTGATGGGACTTCAAAACCTATCCCAATGCAAATTCCCTTAACTCTAGAAGGGAAAAAAAACTTAAAAGCTCAACTTCTTGACTCTTCTCTTAGCAAAGCATCCTCATGGCGACAACTGCATTTTCATGTAAAATTCTCTTTGCAAAATATCGCTCTTGAAGGCGATCTCCCGTTTGGCAACTTAGAGATTGGAAAGTTTTCTTTAACAAACACCCCTTCTTCCTACTGGGCGTCAAGCAAAGAAGATGCCTCTGAAATCGTCCTCCCTACCGATCCTCTTTTAGGAGAAGGAATTTTACTTCCTAAAAGCTTTCGTGACGCAGGGATTTTAATCGGAGATTCCGGCGATTTAGCGTATTACACTCCAACAGCTTCTGCTGTTCAGCAGCAGCGTGCGCCGATCTTTGTCGCTGGCTTCTACGACCCCGGCATGATTCCTATCGGAGGAAAGTATGTGCTAGCCAATGCAGAACTCACCAGCTTAATTCGCTCTTCGCATAACCCTGAAGACACCACATTGAGCAATGGCATCAATCTTCGCTTTGCTAACCTTGATCAAGCAGATCTTATCAAAGACTCGCTCCAAAAAGCCTTCAAAGATGCCGGAATTGCTCCCTATTGGAAAATCGAAACTTTCCGAGAATATGACTTTACTAAAGACTTACTCCAACAACTGCGCAGCGATAAAAATCTTTTCACGCTCATCGCCACTGTCATTATCATCGTAGCTTGTTCCAATATCATCTCGATGCTCATCATCCTGGTCAATGATAAAAAAGTTGAAATCGGCATTTTGCGCTCGATAGGCGCCACCTCATGGAGCATAGCAACGATCTTCGGTTTTTGCGGTTTTGTCATGGGCATTATCGGCAGTTTGATCGGCACATTGGTTGCCTATTTGACCTTAAGGCACTTGGAAGTTCTAGTGTGGCTCTTAAGCAAATTACAGGGATATGACGCCTTCAATCCTATGTTTTATGGCGATACCC
>JABDEI010000130.1 GCA_013287145.1 Chlamydiota bacterium | reverse complement strand
TTCTTTTCTTTAAATAACCGTCATATATTTCAATTTTCTGCTGTATGAGGCCCTGTTGTTTTATAAAAAATTCATGAGTTTTGAGCATTGCTTGAATGACTTTGCTCTCTTCAACGTCTTTTCTACGAACGAGAGCAATAATTTTATAAAACCATTTCCAAACGCGCCCCCATCCCATGGAGGGATGATAAAGACGAGTTCCAAAGATATTTGCCGTTAATGTAATTTCTTTTTTAGCTTCAGCATGGGCTGCGCTGTAGATCTCTTGTAGGTTGCCCTTAAGCGAGCCTGCATCAAGCTCTGTGAACCAATTTTTCAGCCCTTGCAGCTTTTGGCGCACTGCAACCATGGTGTGTCACTTCGCTGTTATGAAGACAATAGAGGACGGAAAGATGAGGGAACCTGCGACTTTGAATTAGGGCTGTTAGGATTTGGGCTGTTAGGATTTGGGATATTAGGATTTGGAATATTAGGATTCGGTACGTTTGGGTTTGGAGCATAGTGAGGAATGCCGGTATTGGGTACAATAGTATTGAATTTTCGCGCCTTTGGGGTGGAGTTAAATTCGGTAATCGTTTGGGCTTCATCAGCAGGGTGAGCCGCTTGATAGCCCTCTTCGGCAGCTCTTTCGATTTCAACAAATTGACGGCTTTTATAATACCATTCCGAGCGATAGTGCCACCAATCAATTTCTTCAAACTGCTTGATATCAAATGCATAAAAATAAGAAGAGCCATTGTTTAAGCCCATCCAACCGACGTAAAACTGATCGTCGTATTCGCCGAAGTAGCTTTGGAAATTGACATAGATTTCCAAGTTATCAGCGGTGATGGGACCCTCTGAATCGCGTTCAAGATAGGGATCATCGTTAAGTCGATCTAAAAACCCTTCTACAATATCGACCAATAGTTCTCGAGCTTCTTTTAACTCCAGGATGTCTTGTGAAATAAATTCCATATGGATGATGTGGATATGATCTTTATAGCTTACTTTGGAATCTTCTAAGCGCATCCTCTTTTCGTGTTTAAGCTCATTGGCATACGTTAAGATGACTCTTGAAAGTTCCTCTGCATTGATTTTTTCCACCCAATAGTTTTGCTGAGGTGTGCGATTACAACTTATTAAAGTAATTACTGAGAGAAAAAGCAGAAGAAAGCGCATGGAATAACCATCCTTAAAAGTCTTTTTTCGTTGATAGTATTTTTTTATGGGATATTTGAAAAGAAAAAGGAGAAATAATTTTTCTAAAATTTTGTATAATTATGCAATGATATTTGGAAAAAATTAAGTGGATTATACTGAAACTAAGTAATTTAAGTTGCATAGGCTCGATACCATTTTACAAAGTGCAGAACACCTTCTTCTAAAGTCGTTTTTGGATGAAACCCTAACATTTTTTGACTGTGTTCGATGTCAGCGTAGGTTTTTACAACATCGCCAGGCTGCATAGGCGCCAATTTCTTTATCGCCTTTTTTCCAAGAGCTTTCTCAAGGATCTCAATAAATTGCAAAAGCTCAACAGGCTGATGATTACCTAAATTAAAGATCTCATGCTGCGCTCCTAAATCAATTGCAGCAGCAATGCCTTCTACAATGTCGTCTATATAGGTAAAATCTCGAACCATTTGCCCTTGATTAAATAGTTGAATAGGTTGATTGGCCAAAATGGCTTTAGCAAATAAAAAATAACTCATATCCGGCCGACCCCAAGGACCGTAGACTGTGAAGAATCGCAATCCGGTAACGGGGATCCGGTAGAGGTGGTGATAAGTAAAAGCTAACAATTCATTAGTTTTTTTTGTGACGGCATAAATGCTTGCGGGCTCATCGGTACGATCATTTTCAGAAAATGGAATTTTGGTATTTAACCCATAAACAGAAGAGGAAGAAGCATAAATAAGTTTTATTTCAGGATGAAGGCGACAAGCCTCTAAGATATTGACGAAGCCGTCAATGTTTGCTTTAACGTAGGCCTGTGGATGACTTAAAGAGTAACGCACCCCTGCTTGAGCCGCTAAATGAGCAAGATCAGTCGTTTTATGAAGCTTTAAGCTTTGCTGTAATAATGGAACATTACATATGTCTCCTTCGATGACTTCTATGCCGCTTTTTTTGAGATCTAAAGCTCTATCGCGCTTTAATTGGGGGGTGTAATAGTCATTGAAGCTGTCATAACCTAACACTTTATCTCCGCGAGAGTGCAGAAACTTAGCAAGATGATATCCGATGAAACCGGCAGCTCCTGTGATGAAAACATGTTTTGTCATTCAAACAAACTCAAAGTTTTTATGATTCATAGCAAAGATATCTTCATTTCAAGACATCCTCTTTAAGATATGCCAAAGACCGCAATATTGCAACTGAAGTTATTTGTTAATTTTTTGGGAAAGAAAAATAAACATCTTGCATAATTCATTTTGGGCAAGGGCACGGGCAAGGAAATGAATTATGCAAGATGTCTAATAAACAAGAAGCTGCTTAACAAGCAGCTTCTTGTGAAAACATTAGCCGTTTTTGGCTACGAGACGATTATTCACGTTTTGAACACCATCAATTTTTTGAATAGCGGCAGTGATTTTTTGAATATCATCTGCTTTGTCTACCTTTCCTTCAAGTGTTACCATACCATTATTAGTTTTAACAATAATGCCCTCGTATCCTTTAGAATACCATGTGCCGCTTAATTTATCGCGGATTTTATTATTGATTTGCTGATCAGAGGCTGTGGCAGCATAGTCTTGAGGATACTTGGAGTTCTGATTAGAATCATTTTGTGTACCCCAAGCAGAGTCACTTGTCTGATTACCCCAAGAGGAATTCTTGGATTGATCATTACTCCCCGAATTCATGCTGGAATCATTAGACCAGTTTTGATCGGCGGTATAATGGTAGTTATAGCCGGTTTTAGCTTTGTCTTGCTGCATAGTCTGTGTTGAGCTGGGTTGAGTCGTTTGGGTAGGAGTGGTGCTTTGAATATAATGGCTTTGTGGTTGAGTCGAGTAGCTGCTTTGGCCATAGCCTTGTGGCTGGGTAGTATAGCTTCCTTGATATCCTGAAGGCTGGCTTGTAGAGTATCCTTGGTTGGAATAACCTGATGGCTGAGTGGAATAATACCCTTGGTTGGAGTAGCCTGGCTGGCTTGAGTAATACCCTTGGTTGGAGTAGCCTGATGGCTGGCTTGAATAGTATCCTTGACCTTGATTATAATAACCTTGGTTTCCATACTGTGGATCAGAGTATCCGCCATCATTATAATAGCCTTGGCTTGGATAATATCCGCCATCATTGGAATAATAAGTTCCTTGATGCGAATGGCGATAGGATCCGGGTTCGTTGGAATCTGGGTAGGCTGGGTAATATTGATTAGCATACATCATTGAAGATGATGCAATCATTGCGATAAGAAGCGCAATTTTTTTCATAAAAAACTCCTCAATTTAAAATTCAAGATTAATAATTTTTCGAACTTTTTTTGCTCGTTGTGGTTTCCTTCCAATCATTTGAAAAATCTTTTCCCCACCGAGTAAATTCTTCTTCAGCTTTTTCTTTAGCTAGGCCATATTTTTGTTGAAGCTTTCCTAAGAGCTGCTCTCTTTTTCCGTTGATCTGAGTTAGATCGTCATCGGTCAGCTTGCCCCATTTTTGCTTTATCTTGCCCTTCAGCTCATTCCATTGCCCTTGAAATTGTTCTTTGTTCATAGCCTTCTCCTAATGATTTTTTTAAAGTTAAACATAAAAAAACATGATTTTGAAAAGCGTAATATAAAAAAGAGTTGTCAAAACCAAAGATAGCTGATTTTTGATAAATGTCAAAAAAATTATTTAATATTGAGAAGAAAAAAATCTTACCTTCTTGAGGACTAAAAGAGTGTGTTTTATTGGCTAAACAGATTTTTTGGATGGCATGCCCTTGATGTTTATCGGGTTATGATAGATTTTTTATTTGACATCCGCATTAACAAGGCATTGCATACGCAATTTATGTAAAATCATTTTTTAAAATTTCACTCCGTGTTACTGTGAGTCAAAATACCCATCATATGGAGATAAAAGCATGTCCTCTAAAGCCTTTGTGCTTGTTTTTCTTCAGAAGCCTAAGTCTGCTCATCAATTAATACAAAAATTTAAAACGCTCTCTTTTGATAAGATTGTTGTCATAAAAAATGACATTGAGGTTAAACACAGGATTGAGAGAATTTATCCTTCAAGTGTGTGGATAAAACTGCAGCTTATCCTTATCCTATTAGCTTCACTTTTTTTTGTTTCACTTCTGATTTTTACTGGCGTCTACTTTGCAACTTTTTTTACTCTGGCCTTTCTTGTAGTGAGTCATCTGGCAGCGCTCATGCTAGAGAAAGCTTTTCGACGCCGTGATGCTATCGTTAAGCGTTTTTTGCCTTTGATGGTTGCCCACGAAACCCTGCTGGTCATTCAGTGCGACCATCAAGAAATTGGAAAATTCATCCCTAAAATACGCAATCTTCAGGACGAGCTTCCCTCCTATTTTATTTTAACGGAGGAAGAAAAAATTCATCAGATTTACAGCAAAGAGATGCTGCCACATGCTCCCGTTACAACAGAAAAATTAGAAAAACAAGCCCATGGACTTGCTCGGATGTGGGTGCCGACAACGCACAAAAAAAACTACAGCCACATTTTTTTTAAGCGCATTCAATACATCAGCGAAAGATTTCAAGACATTTTTCAAAAATTGAACGAAGTTGCTGATTATCAAGAAAACATTCATTTATCAGCAGAATGGCTGCTCGATAATTCTTATGCGATAAAAGGGCATAT
>JABDEI010000129.1 GCA_013287145.1 Chlamydiota bacterium | reverse complement strand
ATATTTTTTATTAAGAGCGTTTGAGGCAAAGCCCCAAATAAATCATTGCGAAAATGTCCAGTAGGCCATCGGCCACAAACAAAACCAAATGGATTTTTCCCCTTAAAAAGGAGAGAGCGAAGATCAACATCACCTTCTTTAACATCATGATCAAAATAATATCCTCCAAATCGATCGATGATTTCATAGCGCAGAAGATCGCTGGCTTCTCCAAAATTTGAAGGGATTTTTGCCAAAGCAGCCTTAAAATAACAAAAAGTAGACATGGATTCTCTTCCATAAAAAAAACTTTCGACATTCATCAAAAGGATGGAACTTTCTTTTAGCCAATATTGGAATTCAGGATCAGTATTTACTTGATCTATCCACAAGACTGCATCACCGCCAAATTTCCGGATGGTCTTTGCAAAATATGAGAAATTCTGCCGTGATTGTTCAGGCAGAGGACTTTTCCCTAACCATATAAAATGAAGTATCTTCGGAATCGCTTTTGATGTTTTAAGAGATGCTTGATCATGTTTTTTTATAACATCTAAATATCGACTATGATCATAAGACTCGATTATTTTACGCTCAGCATCCTTATAGATATTTGGAAATAATTCTACTAATTTTGCAAATTCCATGTTTTTTTACCTTTTAAGATAGAAACAGTGTAGCAGAAATTCATCAAATAACCAAAACGCAACGGAATGAAATTTGATGTATCGATTTTTTGATTCTACCCAACTCATGGACAAGTTAACAATTAAGTAGAAGGCATGCAGATAAATGGTGGCTGATGTCTTTCAGAACTATAAAAGGTCTTATTAAGGTGTTGTCATACCTGTTTCAAACTGCTAAGCTCTGGATGATTTCTTTTAAAGCTTGCTTGACCTCTGCCGAATACCTGCGTAATTTCCCAAAAACATCGTTTCTTTCCATGCTTAAGAATGATTCGTAAATTTCTCCGGGTTCGAGCTTTTTTCTCTTACCAGAACTTTCATACATACGGCTAGATGGTTCCACTCCCATGATCTCCATAAGTGCTATAAAATTACCATGTAAAAACTTGTCCCTCAACAAAGGGTATTTGGAAATTTGAGTAATCGTTTCTGGTAGGATTTGATTGCCAAATATTGATTCAATTGCACCTACCAAATATTTTGGATTGCAATCCGAGTAATGGATATATTGGTTGTTTTTTGTTGATTTATCGGTTTTTATTAGGTCTCTAACTTTATCTCGCATAGGTTTGTCAAGTTCTGCGATATATCGCATTAGAGGCTCTATTGAGAGGAATGGCCCCGCAGCCTCTCCCCACTTTAAGATGAGATTTTCGATATTGGAAATTTTTGCGTTTATGAGGCCTGCGTCTTGGTTAAAGCTCATATTTTTGCGCCCGCTTAATTAAGGAGGATGTTGTTTTGGATTTGTACATTACCTGTCATATACCTGGCACGAGGGATAAAAAAAAGGACTTAGAAAAAGCGGTCAAGCCTTCATAAGTCCTTGAGGAAAAAGAATCTGGGTGAGAGGATTTGAACCTCCGACCCCTTGCACCCCATGCAAGTGCGCTAGCCAAGCTGCGCTACACCCAGATAGAAATGATTAGACGGCTGCTAAGCCTTCGAATTGCAGTTCGGATTTTTTGAGCTCGCGAACGGCGATGCGCGCGCTTTCTTCGATGATTTTTTCTAAAGAATCACCGGCATCGACTTCGGCTGCAGTGATGTCGACAGAGATGCTGGATGAGAACGCTGTCCCCCCACGGATCCCCTTAACTTTAAAATTGGCAAACATGCCATCTTTTTTCTTCGTAATGTTAATGAAGCGAATGAGATTGTTTTCAGCAATATTTTTCATAAGATTGTTCCCTTAATAAAGCCCTTTTATGGTAGTCATTGTCATGTTTTCTCGTCAATCTCATTTGCATCTTGCTTTTGAATCTTTGTGGGGGGCTGAGAGGTGTTTTCAGGGGATTTTAAACTGCCTTCAAAATCTTTGCGTTTCTTGTTTAGGAACATGACGTTGAAGTGGTTTTGACGCTCCCTATGGAGGTAAATGGGCTCTTTTTGCGGGTCTCCATAGATAAGAGATGTTTTAGGGATGCCTTCTTCGATAAACAACTCATGATGGATGTCAAAGACGCAAATGTGCCTTTCAATCTTTAAAACCTCAAATAAAGAAATAAGAGCATTTAGCTCGATTTCTCCACCCCATGTTCCCTTCTGCTCGGGCTGACTGTCTGTGGGTGCCCGATAACCGATCGACATGACGTTGCAGTATTTTTCTAAACGCTCTTCAGGGGTCTCTAAATAGCTAAATTCTGAGATGTAGGGAATAAAAGTTTTCCCATTGTCTCTGATGTATTCTGTAACTAAAAAACGAAGATCGCTGGCTTGATAATTTTCTAAGGCCGCTGCGATGGCGGCAAAAAAGCAGTCTCCATTAGGAGCGATATTTTTGATAGTGAAATGAGTTTCCAATAGAGAGCGAAAAGCGTATTCTTTAGGTGCTTCCTCGAGTTGCAAGATCTGTTGAAGATGGTTTTGACTTAAGGGAACATGTTGGATTTCGCGAGCCAATTCCCCCGCTTTTCTCCACTGCTCCATGCGACCTGGGGTGAAGAAATTCCAAAAAGCCATTTGGAATTTAATCACATTGCTATTTTTAACTCCAATGTTCTCTGCTTTGCTGTCAGTAGGTGACTCTTCTAAGTCGTCTGAAATAAAGTCAAAAATAGAGGGGGCCTCATCTAGAATATCCGAGATTGCGTCGTCATCTGGAAAAAGCCTTATCTGCAATGGCGATTTACGTTCTGTTGTGAAAGAACAGATGTTTTGGGCTTGTTTTGGGGTGATCGCCATTTTCCCTAAAATCAAATACTTTAATTTAGGAGAGTCTAAGGCTTCTTTTAACAAGGTATCGATTGCTTGAGTGGAGGTTTTTTTAAGGGTAAGATGGCTTAAAATATTTGTTTTTAAAAGCTGACTGATGGCTTCATCGTCAATGTCTCTATTGTAGCTCAAGTCTAAGCTGATCAGATTCTGTGGAAGAAGAAGTGATTTTTCCTGTAACACTTGAACTAGAAGGGATAAATTAGCTTTGCTGAGATTTGTATCCGCTAAATTTAAGTAAGAAATATTTTTATTTTTCAGAAGAACTGCCAGTTCTTCAAAAACTTTTTGATTGCTTCCAAAGTGATTTTTACAAAAATTTAGAGAAACCAGAGGAGAATGTGTTAAGGCTTCGCATATAGATGCAATTTGAAAACCGTCGAAAGCGTTATTTTTGAAACCCAAAAATTTCAATTCTGAAGCGTTGCGCAAAATATTTTCGATCTCCCCAAGTGCGTCGTTGTCGATTTCTTGATTTAATATGGAAAAACTATTTAATTTGCCCGGAAGAGATGTAAACGACAAAAGTCCCAAGTACTCTGGAGAAAGATCACAACCATCAAACTCAAGCGAATAGTTCCTGTTTGTGGAGGCAAGCGAAGAAAGTAGCTTTTCCCAAGCCTCACTAGGGAAGTTTACATTCTCTAAAACAAACTCATCAATGTTTTCTCTTATATGCCATTGCATCAGAATCGTCGTAGCAGCCAGAGATAGCGTAATCTGAGAGGGAAAAGATAATCGAAGGATTTGTTCTTCAATAAAACAAGTTTTATCTGATGAAAAGAGTGATTCCCAACTTTTTTGGATCTCGTCAGGAGAAGCACTTGGGTTTTGCAAGACTTCTATCGGATCGAGACTCTTATTTGAATCGATCGAAGTAATTGATGACAATGAATTAATATTTTTAGTTATAAAAGTTACCATTTCTTTCTCTTTTTGAAATAAAACAACGGAAATGTTACCGAGTTTGCATGTTTATATCCACATTTAATTATCTATATGAATTACTAAAATTGAGTTGGAGCTTTATTTAAACGAAAGTTATTTTCTTAAACTTGGCTAAAATCGCCTTTTTAAAGGATTAGCATCAAATTTTGAAACCGTTTTTGCAGTTTCATAATGAGAATGGCTATATTGATTCTCAATCTAAGATTTTAGGTGGTTTAGGAGGGGGGGTGTTTAGACCCTTTTTTGTGCGTTCTTCTTCGATTTTTTGAGCTTCAGCATCGCTGATTTCTTCGATAACAACGTTGCCTTTGTAAGGAATAGGAGTAGGCTTTGGCGGTTTCTTTTTTGGCTTGGAAGCTTTTTTAGAAGGCTCAGGGTCTAGAACCTTTTGAGTCCTACCCTTTTGCATTTGAACAGCTTCATCATCGGTGACTTCTTTGATTCTTGGTTCTTTATCAGATGGGGTAGGTTGAGGTTTGAGCTGAGAAGATGGTTGATGAGCTTTCTTTTTCATTTCTTTTTCAGCTTCTCCTAGTTCTTCTAGAGCATCGATTAATGATTTAGAAAGAGAGTATAAATTATCACCTTCTTCTGTGTTAGGCTTTGTTGAGTTAGGCTGAGAAGATGGTTGATGAGCTTTCTTTTTCATTTCTTCTTCACCGTCTAGTTCTTCAAAAGCATCGGCTAATGATTTAGAAAGAGAGGATAAATTATCTTTTGTTGAGTTAGGCTGAGAAGATGGTTGATAAATTTCCTTTTTCATTTCTTCTACAGTTTCTCGTAATAATTTAGCAAAGGAAGCTAATTTATCGGTTTCCATAATGTTAGGCTTTGATGAGTTTGATGTAGATTGAGAAGGAGTATTGCTTTTAGCTTGTTCTATAGCTTCGCGTAGTTTTTTTTGGAATGCACTAAATTTATGCTCTTTTACGAGGTTAGGATTTGATGAATCAGATTCATTCATTTGCTTCGGGACTTCTTTTTCAAAGGGTAAATCTTTACCTTTTTGCTCAGGAGGCTTTTCTCTTTCCCCCATTTTTGCTTCTTCTTGCAAGGCAGGCTTTATTTCAAAGACATTTTGGGCATATTGCTCAAGCTTTGTATCTTTAAATAGAGCGACAAACTGATTGATTTTATCAATATCTGAGGGAAGATCTTTGTGCTTTAATTCTTTGTATTGGCTTTTTTGTTGAGTAATAAATTGTTTCAATTTTCCTTCGTTTACCCACTTAAAACCGTGTAGAAAAAAATGCTTGATCCGTTGAGTGGTTAAAGCGGCCCAATTTTTCAGTCCATGAGCGTCACTTTTGCCGATAAGATTTTTGATTTCGGCAGGCTTTGTGACATGAAATGTTTGTTGTAATGAGTTAAGGGGATTCATAAAGT
>JABDEI010000128.1:1285-5357 GCA_013287145.1 Chlamydiota bacterium | reverse complement strand
TTTATGTCCTTTTGTTCTTTTTATTTATGCGGCCACTCTGGCTCTTGAATTCTCTAAGGCTACCGACTACTAGCTACCGGTCCTAACTTCCCTCTTCTTTTTTTCCTCTAAATATGATTTGATAGGCTTATTGCCCGATAATCAAGGGAATTTACTATGAACGAGCCAAAAGGCCCATCGCCGACGCATGACCAGCTGTTGGCCACTATTCAAAACGAAGGTCAAAAATTCCAAAAGTATTATCAATGGCTTGAACAAGCCATGCCCCCGCTGTTTTTTGAAGAGGTCAGCCCTGAAAATATCGCTCTCATCACCCATAGTTTAATGGGATTCCATCTCCAGCAATATTTTTCGACAATTCACCTTAAGCGTGCCGCTATCGTCATATGCTTAAACAGCGATGACGCCGACTTGCGCATCTTAAAAAACTATGCGATGTATGGCATAAAAAACTATGAAGCTTTTATCTCCAATGTGCCCCCTCCTTTTCCCGGTGTAACGGCAAACTTACGCATAGCGACCATTTATTTCACAGAAGCCATTGAGACGATTGAAAAGCCCTATCCTTTAGAATCCAAAGAGGAGCTGCGCGCCCAAGTCAAGCAGCGCAACCCCAACCTCACCGATCAAGAATTTGACAAACTCATCGCTGGCATCAACACCCGTTTTTTGCGCTCTTTGCCCATCGATCGCATGATCCTAGCCCTCGATATGTTTTTTAGAGCCAAGACCCGCGACAACTGCCAATATGAGGTGCGCTACAATGAAAATTGGGAAGAAAAAGGCGCAGCCTCCATGCAGATTGTTTTGGCTTGGCGCAACACACCCAAGCACAATTTTCTCTATCGACTAGCTCGCACCATTCATCGCCATGGGCTTGTGATGAAGCGCGTCAACGCTACTTACATAAACCCCTATAGCAAGCAAAGCATCTTAATCATGGCGCTTGGCTTGCATGGCAGCAATGGACAAGCTGCTTGGGATGTGGCTGACATACCCGATTTTTTGCGGGAACTTGTCACCGTCAAATACTTTGCAAGCTTTGATATGATCGATCAATACTTCATCAGCAAAAAAATTATTTGCGGCAACTTAGGCAATTTCCTTAGAGCTTCCGTCAACTTCATTCATCAAGCGTTGGTTCATTTAGACAGCAATCTGTACACCATAGAGCACATTGAAGAGGGACTTTGCCGCCACCCTGAACTCACAGAACAAGTGTGTGAGGCTTTTAAATGCAAGTTTGATCCCGATCACGCCGATTACGATCAATATCTAAAAATCCGCAAAAATTTTCTGGAAGACATCGCCAAACTCGATACCGGCAATGAAGAGCACGACATACGCCGCAAAAATATTCTCTATCAGGCCATGAATTTTGTGCATCACATCTTGAAAACAAATTTCTATCGCAATAATTTCACGGCCTTGAACTTCCGCCTAGATCCCAAATACCTCGATGAAATCCCTTTTGATCGCGCCAAAAAATTTCCCGAACTCCCCTATGCGATCTTCTTTGTCAAAGGCATGCATTTCTTTGGCTTCCATATCAGATTCAAAGATCTAGCGCGTGGAGGTTTGCGAACGGTGTTCCCTGAGCAGACCGAACGGATGATTGTCGAGCGCAATAACGTCTTCACCGAGTGTTATAATCTGGCCTACACACAGCAGAAGAAAAATAAAGACATTCCTGAAGGCGGAGCTAAAGGGATCATCTTCTTAAAACCATACGACCGCTTGGAATCAGAAGCATACATCCTGCAAAAAGAACTGGAAGCTTCAAAAATCAGTCCCGAAGATATTCAGCAGAAAATTGACGCTTTCCGCATTGAACAAAAGGTGGAATATCTCTATCAAGCGCAGCGTTCCTTTATCGAAAGCTTAATCACGGTCATTAACTGCGATCTCGATGGAACGATCCGGGCCAAACACGTGATCGACTATTGGAAGAGACCAGAATACCTCTATCTTGGCCCTGATGAAAATATGCATGATGAAATGATCCAATGGATAGCCGATTTCAGCAAAAAATATGACTACAAACCCGGCAGCGCTTTTATTTCAAGTAAACCCAGGGTGGGCATAAATCACAAAGAATATGGCGTCACTTCCCTCGGATTGAATGTGTACATGCATGAAGTGCTCAAATACTTAGGTATCGACCCTGAAAAAGATCGATTTACAATCAAGATGTCGGGTGGCCCCGATGGCGACGTTGCCGGAAATCAAATCTGCAATTTACAGCGCTATTATCCAAAGACTGCGAAACTTGTAGCGCTAACTGATGTTTCAGGAACAATTTACGATAGCCAAGGCCTCGATCTGGATATCTTGGTCGAACTCTTCAAGCAAGCTAGGCCCATCAGATATTACCCGCCGGAAAAGCTATCAGAAGGAGGATATCTCGTTGATAAGCAAAGCAAGCGCAGTCCTACGGCGCTGGTTCAGCAAACGCTATGCTGGAGAAAAAAAGGGGGGAAAATCGTCGAAGACTGGCTTTCTGGCAGTGACACCAATTATCTTTTGCGCAATAACGTGCACCAAGCCAAGGCTGACGTCTTCATTCCTGCAGGAGGACGTCCTCGGACCCTCAATGAATACAACATTAAAGATTTCTTCGATGAAACAGGCCATCCCACCGCACGATGCATCATAGAAGGCGCCAACCTTTATCTCAACCCCGCGGCGAGGCGCTTTTTAGAAGAGCATGGCGTTTTTATCATTAAAGATAGCTCTGCTAATAAAACCGGAGTCATCTGCTCCTCGTTTGAGGTGTTATGCGGATTGACTCTTGGCGATGAAAAGTTTTTGGAAAATAAAGCAATTTTAGTAAAAGAAATTTTAGAGCGGTTAAAACAGTGCGCTTATCTTGAGGCTAACTTATTGTTAAGCACGCATAAAGCCACAGGGAAATTTCTTACGGAAATTTCTGAGCTGATTTCTTCCCGCATTAATCAATTTACGTATCAACTGCTGGATTATTTAGATTCGATTCCACTTCCCAACGATTCCGATCATCCTATGATTCAATGTTTTTTTAACTATTGTTTGCCGACTTTACGCAATAAGTTTCAAAAAGAATTGATGCGAGAAATTCCGGAACACCATAAAAAAGCGATCATTGCCTGCCACATTGCCGCCCAACTTGTGTATAACAAAGGCATATTGTGGGAACCTTCCATTGTCGATATCCTTCCGATCCTTTTGGCGGGCAAGGACGTCACAAAAACTTAACACTCAGTATCATAGCCTGCTAAAAAGCATCAAATCCAGCACTCTCACCGCTTAAGTGCTAAATTTATTTGACTCATATTTCTCCTTCTCTTATAATTTAAGTGTGTAAGAGGAGGACATTCCTTGAAAACTAATAAAACCCCCGCCCTCACAAAAAGATCTGCAAAATACTCGCGCGAACGCAAAGTTCTCATGGGCTTAATCGAACATTATCTCAAAACAGGTAAACCCGTTGGTTCGAATACCCTCAAAGAAACAGGTTTTGGCGATCTTAGCTCGGCGACAATTCGCAATTATTTTGCCAACCTAGAAAACGATGGCTACCTTGTACAGCAACACGCCTCAGGAGGAAGAATCCCCACCGATCGCGCCTACCGCCTCTATGCTACTGAATATTTCGATTTCGCCACTCCCATTCCTGCGGAAACAGAGCGAGCTTTCAATACTTTGCGCCAAAGCGAAACTCGCGAAATCGCAGCTTATTTGCAGCAAGCTGCCGAAGAACTAAGCCGCCTCACCAACATCGCTGTTTTTCTTTCAGCTCCGCGCTTCGACCACGACTTTGTCGTCGACCTCAAACTCGTAGGCATCGACTCGACCCGCTGTCTCTGCATTTTAATTAGTGACTTTGGCACCATTCAAACCGAACTTCTGCATCTTGATAAGAAACTCAACTCTTTTTCTTTAAAGCGCATGGAAGCCTATTTTCACTTTCGCCTTACCGGTCTTGACAAACCGCAGAATCTCGATCCTGAAGAGGAACTTTTGGCGCAAAAATTTTACAATGAAGTCATGATGCGCTATATCGTCGGCTACGCCCATTTCATCGATGAAGAGG
>JABDEI010000128.1:189-1275 GCA_013287145.1 Chlamydiota bacterium | reverse complement strand
GCTGGATTCTTTAAGAAGTTGGCGCATGCTGCGGGCATTTTCAAAATTGCTGGCTTACCCCGAATTTCACGATCCCGCTGTTTTAGCCAACAGCTTGGCCCTTTTTGAAAATGCCCGCAGCATGCGCCAACTTCTTAAAGAATCCAGCGCCATGAATAACTTGCGCTTTTGGATTGGAGCCGATTTAATTCCTTTTACGACGACGCCGCCTAACTGCACTGTGATCGCCATCCCTTACTGCATCAACAAACAACCTGTAGGTGCCATTGGTTTGCTTGGGCCTGTGCGTATGCCTTACCCGCAGCTCTTTAGTCTTATGCGCCACTTTACAGAGAGCATCAGCGAAGCTTTAACCCGCAATATTTATAAATTTAAAATCAGTTTTCGTCAGCCCAATGATCATTCTTTCTTTTTAAACAAAGAAGAGCATCCCCTTTTAGGGCAGTCCCAGATGATGCTGCTAGAAGACAAACGCGATTAATTTGTAAGGATAATATTCCATGAGAAAAGCAAATAATAATAACGAAGAATCCGATGACCAAATGGCTGAGGAAAAACAAGGAGAAGAGATGAATACAGATCAAGAGGAAAGGGCGCCCCCGGCATCCAAAGTGGAACCGCCGCCTGCGCGTGAACCGAAACCGGTGACGATTACTGATATCGAATTAGAGCAACTAAAAAAAGAAGCCGCAGAATTCAAAGATAAATATCTACGCTTGCTCGCCGAATCAGAAAATGCTCGCAAGCGTATGCAAAAAGAACGACAAGAGCTCATTCAATATGCTGTGCAAAATGTTATCGTCGATTTTTTAAATCCAATCGACCATTTGGAAAATGCGCTCAAGTTTACGCAACAAGCTTCCGATGAAGTCAAACACTGGGCTTTTGGATTCCAAATGATCCTTAATCAATTTAAAGATGTCTTAACCAACAATGGTGTAGTAGCTTTTGTTTCCGAAGGCAAACCTTTTGATCCGCATCTACACGAAGCTGTGGAGATGGTGGTATCGTCAGAATACCCCCCCCGGCATCGTAATCGAAGAAAGCTTAAAAGGATACAAGATGGGAGATAAAGTCATCCGTCCC
>JABDEI010000128.1:0-179 GCA_013287145.1 Chlamydiota bacterium | reverse complement strand
ACAGCAGCACCTATTTCTACGCAATCAAATGAAAAAAATGACGAAAATAAAAAAAACAATCACAACGAACCTAACGGTTCGTAAAAATTAGGAGTTTTTCTTATGAGCCAACAACCAAAGAAAAGTAAAATCATTGGCATTGACTTGGGTACCACCAATTCCTGCGTTGCAGTTATGGA
>JABDEI010000127.1:5151-5373 GCA_013287145.1 Chlamydiota bacterium | reverse complement strand
ATTATCACCGAATGCAATACTTTGAAGGCGTGGACGGTACCCTATTATGATCTAAAACGCCGTTTTGAAGCAGTGCAGGAGTTATTACCGGAAGCCTATGAGGCTAGCGATCAAGAACTTATTCAGGAGATGGTGCAAGAACTTGATCGCGTCGAAAAAGGCATCGCCGACCTCGAAATCAGGAAAATGCTCGCAGGCGAGCTCGACAACAAGAATTGTTAT
>JABDEI010000127.1:0-5141 GCA_013287145.1 Chlamydiota bacterium | reverse complement strand
TTTAGGCATCAACTCAGGTGCCGGGGGTACAGAAGCCTGCGACTGGGCCCATATGCTTTCGAGGATGTATCAAAGATGGGCTGCAAGAAGAGGATGGACGGTTGAGATCGTTGACGCCGTTGAAGGCGATGTGGCGGGTTTAAAAAGCATTACATTTAAATTTAGCGGTGATTTTGCCTATGGCTATGCTAAAGCCGAAAAAGGCGTGCATCGCCTGGTGCGAATCTCTCCTTTTGACAGCAATGCCAAAAGGCATACGAGTTTTGCCTCTGTTGATGTGACACCGGAAATCACCGATGACATCAATATTGAGATTAAACCTGATGATTTGCGCATCGATACGTATCGCTCTTCTGGTGCTGGCGGACAGCATGTGAATAAAACTGATTCTGCTGTGAGGATGACCCATTTTCCCACAGGCATTGTGGTTTCGTGTCAAACGCAGCGCAGCCAGATACAAAACCGTGAAGCCTGCTATAAGATGTTGAAATCGAAGCTATACGAGCTTGAAGTCACCGAACGTGAAAAAGCTCTTAAAACGTTAGGCGGAGAGAAAAAAGAGATCGCCTGGGGAAGCCAGATACGCAACTATGTTTTTCAGCCCTACACCCTTGTTAAAGATACCCGAACTAAGGTAGAATCAGGGAATATACAAGCTGTAATGGATGGGGAACTTGATGATTTTGTTAACGCCTACTTAAAAGAGTTTGGGTAAGAGGAACCAATGGAAGAAAATCAAAATAGCATTCCGGGATTAGAAATTCGATATACGGAGCCGGGCGATGCCAAATATCTCAAGCAATGGTTACTTGAACCTGGGGTATTACGCTGGTTTCCTATGCTAGATGATCTCGAAATCGAAGATGCTGTCAATCGATGGGTAGGTTTTTATCGATTCAAATGCAGCTTGACAGCCGTCTTTGAAGGCGTTCCTTGCGGCATTGCTACATTATATTTACAGCCATATCGCAAGCTGGCGCACCAATGTGAATTTGGAATCATTGTCGGGGGAGGGCAACGCAATCGCGGCATTGGTTCGCAATTATTAAATCATCTTATGCATCTTGCCAAAACAAGCTTTGGCATTGAACTACTTCATTTGCAGGTGTATGCGGACAATCCCGCCATCCATCTGTATAGCCGCTTCGGTTTTCGCGAGTTTGGGCGTCAAACCCATTGGATTAAAGACGATGGCGCTTTCGTCGGCCGCATTTTTATGGAAAGATTTCTTTAACACACTCTTAATTCCACAAGACACGATATTTTTATGCTTATGACTACTTTATTACAACAGCAACTTGAAGATAGCTCTGGAAAAAAATTGAAATTAAAAATCAATGACAACCGTTCCACGATGCTTAGTGTGCGCTGGGAACCGGATTACACCAAGGTTTCGCTACATCGCATTTTTTTGGAAGCTCCGCAGAATGTGATGCAAGCCCTTGCTTGCTACATAAGCCAAGAAGACAAAAGCATCGCACCAACCGTCAAAGCCTTCATCGAAGATAACTTAAAAAAATTAGACTACTCCCATCAACTAGATCGCAGCAAGCTCTACAGTCAAGGCAATGTATACAATCTGCAGAAGATGTACAATGACATCAATAGCGAATATTTCGAAAAAAAACCTTAACCTTACCATCACCTGGTTTGGCAAACCCGGTCTTCGCAATCGTTCACGAGTCACCTTCGGCTTATATCACGATCCTCTTAAGCTGATAAAAATTCATCGCCTGCTTGACAGCCCCTCTTTTCCGGAATATCTAGTATCTTATGTCATCTATCACGAGATGCTTCATTGCGTCTGCCCAGCTTATGTCGATGAGAAAGGCGTCAACCGCATTCATAGCAAAGAATTCAAAGAAAAAGAAACAGAGTTTTGTCATTATGAACTTGCTCAGGAATGGATTCGGGAGCATCAAGAACTTTTTTTTGCAGATCTAGAATAAATCATTGAGGTTATATGGCAGGTCACAGTAAGTGGGCGAACATCAAACATCGCAAGGGCAGAGCCGATGTTAAAAAGGGAAAAGTGTTTTCCCGCTTTGCCAAAGAAATTATCAGTGCAGTAAAATTGGGAGGTCCCGATCCCAAAAGCAATCCTCGTCTGCGTCTAGCTTTGCTAAATGCGCGCTCGGCTAACGTTCCTAATGATATCGTCGAACGCAACATTAAAAAAGCCTCGAGCACGGATCAAGCCGACTACATTGAGATGAACTACGAACTCTATGGCCATGGCGGCGTTGGCATCTTCGTCGATGTGATGACAGACAATAAAAATCGCATCGCGTCCGAAATGCGTATTGCCACCAACAAGCGAGGAGGCAATATCGCAAACCCGGGGGCAGTGGCATTTAACTTTGATCGCAAAGGCGTCATTCAAATCCCCAAAAAAGGAACTAAAGAAGAAGATCTTTTTCTGATAGCAACAGATGCAGGAGCTGAAGATTTTGAACTTGTCGAGGATATGTATGTTGTCACTACCGATCCGGTCAATCTTTATCAGGTTAAAGACGCAATCAACCAATCAGGAGTTGAATGCGAAGCTGAGTTTGATATGATTCCGAAAACTTACGTGGAATGCGATATCGAAACGGCAAAAGCGAATTTAGCTTTGATAGAATGGATTGAACAACTCGAAGATGTCGATGCTGTCTATCACAACATGAAAATTCCTGACGAACTGGTTTCCTAATATGCCCCGTCACGTTGTTTTGGACGACATAAAGATCACACGCAATGCTCTTCTTAACATCACGAGCCTATTTGCCCATGAACCTGGAACATGTCTTTTATATTCAGGCGGAGCTTTTGATTCTGCTCAGCGTTCTTTTTTATGTCTTTTTCCTTTGGATTCTCTTTATGTCGACGACCACTACCAGTATCGCGTAGGCTTTGGGGGCGAACACCGCAAAGTCCTATCATCGCCAAACCCTTGGGATGGAATCAAGGACCTGCTCCCAAGCTTCAAAGAGGGATCTTCATTTCCTGAATGGATAGGTTATTTTAGCTATGAGATGGGCGCCCATAGCGATGCGGAAAGAAAACTCCCTTGCTATCCCGGATCGATTCCTAAAGCCTATCTGCAAAAACCCGGCTTAGTTTTAGAAGTGGACCATAAACAAGAAAAAGGTGTGATTAGCATCTCCGATCAAGCTGAGTACCTTCTTGATCGGGATCAGAGGCATTGGATTGCGCGTTTTTGCGATAAAAACCGTTGGTATGAAATGACCGATAAGCTCTCTTACAACGCCACATCAGACGATTTTTCAGCTGATCTGTCTTTTTTGAAGCCTTTAGAAAATCCTTCTGCATATTCTCAAAAAATTTTAAAAGCTCAAGAGCACATTCAGGCCGGCGATATCTATCAAGTCAATCTTTCACAACAGATACTTCTTCAAGGAAGAAGGGATCCTTTCACCGTCTTCCACAAACTGGTCACTCTTAACCCTTCTCCATTTTGCGCCTATTTACGCATGAAGGACTTCGCTATTGTTTCTTCCTCCCCCGAAAGATTCATTTCCAAAAAGAATCAAACTTTGGAGACTCGTCCTATTAAAGGGACGATGCCGCGAGGGAAGACTGCTGCTGAAGATAAGCAAAATCAAGCGGCTTTGCTTTGTTCTATCAAAGAACAAGCGGAGCTGTTGATGATTACCGATCTCATGCGAAACGATCTTGGAAAAATCAGCGTTCCAGGAAGTGTCATCACAGATCAAATTAGCTGTTGTGAAGCTTATGAAAACGTTTTTCATTTGTTGTCGATTATTCGTTCCGAGGCCCTGCCGCATCTTCATCCCGTCGATATTGTGCGGTCATGCTTTCCGGGTGGATCCATTACAGGATGTCCTAAACTTAGCGCAATGCAATTCATTGCAGAACTTGAACAGCGTCCACGGAATGTCTATACAGGTTCTATAGGTTATTTTGCCGGTAATGGCGATTTCGATTTCAACATCGCCATTCGCACGATGCTCTTTACAGACAATTGCATTGACATTCAATTGGGAGGTGCTATCGTAGCCGATTCAGATCCTGAGAAAGAATATGAAGAAACCCTTCATAAGGGTGCTTCCATCTTTAAAGTATTAGGATTAAACTTATAGAAAAATATGGCAATAACATTTTGGAATGGCAAATTTGTTCCTGAAGAAGAGATTCTAATCCCTATAACTGACCGCGGATTTCTCTTCGGAGATGGCGTTTTTAGCACGCTTAAGGTCGTTGACGGCTATATCGAATCTTACGAGGCCCATTTGCAACGCCTGTATGAGGGAGCATGGAGGATGAAGATCATCGTAACTGGAGGAAATTCTTCAACTCTCGATTTATCTGTACGCGAACCAGGCCATGTCCTTATGGCGTTAAAATCCTATGACAATCTTGTTTTACAAGATTATAAGCTGAAGATATATCCTGAGCCAATTCATAAGCCAACAGCTAAGCTAAAAAGCTTAGCCTACATAGATCGATTATATGTTAAACAGTTTGCTTGCCAACATGGTTATGACGACGCTTTGGTGTTGTCATCTGAAGGCTTTTTATTAGAAACGGCTTTTGCCAATTTGTTTTGGATGAACGGCGATGAACTTTTCGTACCTCATGAACGTTTGCCTTTTTTATCTGGGATAGCTCTTGAAAATGTTGTTAAAATTGGCATGGAATTAGGACTAAAGACTCACCGCGTTTGCCAAAAACCAGAAGACATTTCCGGCAGCAATGAAGTTTACGTATGCAATGCCCTGATAGGTATCCAGCCTGTTTCAAGAATTGAAGATAGATTATTTTCTTTGAAGGCGCAAAGTTGGAAGAAGTTACAGCTTGATTATAGCAAACACATTAAGGTAAATAGCCTATCCTGTTTTTGAGGGATTTTTAGTGTTTTTCTTTTTCTATTCCATGATAAGGACTAGAAGAATATACTCGCGTCGTTTGTTGAAATTAAATTTCTGTAAATGTCAATATTACAGAATTAAAATAGTAAAAAATAATCCGCGATTTTGCAAAGGATAAATATGAGCAATATTCCTCTCACAGGTATTAATACTAATCGTAGAAATTCTTTTGATTTTGATAACTTGTTAGAAGACGAACCTATCCCTGAAATCCAAATTCAACAGGCTCCTATTCCCACAGAAGAA
>JABDEI010000126.1 GCA_013287145.1 Chlamydiota bacterium | reverse complement strand
AATAAGCCTTCATATTCATAGGCCGGGAATAGGAGAAGATGTGGATAACGATAAAAAAAGAGCTTTCCTAAAGCGGCAATTTTTTCTTTGGATTCATTTTTCGGACTGCGCCGGATGGCGCTTACAATAGCCGTGAGAAAAAAGCTTCCTATGAGGAAAAAACAAGTGACAAATATGAGAGGAAACAGCACCAAGACTCCTTTATTTGTGCAAAATCAAATCGCGAGCTTGAAGATTTTTCATGTGGCGCTCCTCGGCCTTGCGCATCTCTTGCCGATCAACTTCATTGATGTCATCATAACCCATTAAGTGCAACAGGCCATGAACGATGTATAAGGTGGTTTCATAATAAGGATCGCTTTTATGCTTTATCGCATACTCACAAGCAACTTCTGGACACACAAAAATGTCTCCCATGACGCGATATCCCGTTTCATCAATGTCGTCGATCGGAAACGAAATGCAATCTGTTGGTGAAGGGTCGTTGAAATATTTAAGGTGTATTTGCGAAATCTCTTGCTGTTCGACGAAGTTAATGGCTACTTCATCATAACGATGTTTTTCCAGTTTCACTACTTGGATAGCGATTTCTTGGACGCCATGATGGGAGATCGGCAAGACAGACTGCTGGTCAAAAATGTAAACATCCACGGCTTTATCGCTAATTCATTTCATATTTACGTAAATATGCGAAAATCGATGTTTTTTGAAAAGGAGAAAGGGAACAACAAGCGTGAAGGATGTGTTTATGGCATCAATCTATTCGCTGTAGGGACAGAACGTCAAAGGGTAGAACCCTGTAGAGACAATTACAGAAGTATTTGAGCTCTTGCTAATTGATTTTTCGTCTGTTCAAGTTTATCTGGTCGGCCATTTCTGCTTAAATTCACTATCAATAACAAAGCGGTACAGCAAACCACATACTTGTGCAAAGATATTTTGCCGTACCGCTTTTTTAAGGAGCATCGTAGATACGAAGTGTATCGATTTCTAGATTAAACCACTAAGGTGTAAAAAAAATAATTTATTGTCACTTCTGTAATTGTCTCAATAGGGCGACTGAATGCTAGCCAAACGGTATAAAAGTTTTTTAAATTGACGACATCGGACCACTCAAGGCTACCAACAATCCTTTACACACACCATTTTATGGCAACGCTACTAGGATGACTAATTGGTGTTTATCTTGCGCTACTTCGTTAGCTTTATTCTCTATAGTATTAAGGGCAATTCTTGTTTCATACGCAAACACAAGGGCGTTTTTATTTTTCTTTTTGGTAAGCTCATCCGCATCTAATTCAGTGAAGGTCTTAATCACCGAATCTAGTTTTTGACGCGCCAAATCAAGCTTGTTTTCGTCGAGACATGCTTTTGCACAAACGGCCGTAACATATACATTTGGCTCATTCTTATATAGAACCTCTAAGTCGCTAATCGGTTTAGGCCCAAACTCTCTAAGTAATTTATAGCCTTTATTGAGGTCTTCTCCAAGTTCTGTTAAGAGTACACCCAATGCAGTGAGTGCTTTAGTCGTTTCTTTTCCAGGTTTCATCTTTTTAGCTTCACGGTAAGCAACCTCAGCAAGATCAAACTCTTGAAAACTCGAATGTGCCTTGGCGAGCAAAATGTATCCGCGATAGGTCTTTTTCAATTCTAATGATTGCTTTGCATCAGCTAATACGGCTCCAAAATCCTTGTTGAGGAGAGCTATTTCAGCTCCTTCTCGGTAAATTAGGGATATTTCAGCTCTTTCTCGGTAAATTATTGGGTTGTCAGGCAGATCCTTAACAGCCTTATTAATATCTCTCAACGCTTCATCCAATTCGTTATTGAATCGATAGCCTTTTGCTCTTTTTAGGTATGTATAGGGATTAGAGCATTTAGAGGTATGAATCGTCGTGTTTAATTTGTCCATCGCATCGTCAATATCTTTTATTAATCCTTTATAGGCTAATTTGATGTCGATTGCAGCGTGGAGGGTTGTTGCTCTGTGATAACTTAATTGGCACTCTGTAGTTTGGGGTGACAGGAAATCATCTTCATTTTCCAATTTCTCAATGGCGCGCTTGAGTTGTGTTTTTGCTTGCCTTAGCTTACCTCGGCGATGATATGCTTCCCCAAGAGCTATTCGCAAGTAAGGATTTTTTGGGTCTTTTTGTAAAAGGCTCTGAAGTTTGGCTATCAAGGGCTTAGATAGTTTTTTTGATACCGTCGGCAATTCATGAAAATATTGAGATAATTCGCCTTTTCCAAGATAAGCAAAAGCTAGCATTTCTCGGGTTTCAATGTTATTGTCAATGCTTGCTGCTATTCTTAAAACTGCGATGGCTGCATCAAATTCAGCCTTGAGATAATGAATTTCACCTTTTAAATATAGAGCAAAGGCATAATCAGGATCTAGAGCAATTGCTTCTTTTACTTCTTTTTGTGCTGCTTGAAGGTCATCTATCTTTAAATTTAGCTTCTTTTTTTCTTGTTGAAGAAGGAGCGCGCCTCGATTGCAATATGCAAAAGCAATCTTATCATTCAGAACGAAAGCCTTATCGAGAAATTCTTTTGCTTTTTCGAAGTTGCCTTCCTGACGGTAAGCTCCTCCAATAGCTGCCAAAACAAAAGCATTCGGATTTGCTATTTGTCTTAAACCTTGAAGAAAGTCCGGAGTTTGCTTTTGGGTAGTCAAAAAACCCTTTACAATTTCACCCTTCTGAATATAAGCCAGGGCTAATATTTCAAGAAGGTCTTTATCTTTTTTAACGCTTAGGGCTTTTTCTAAATCTACGATGGCTAGGTCGAATTTATCCATAAGATAGTGGACTTCGCCGCGTTTTGCGAGTGCAAAGGCATCATCGGCATTTGAAGTTAGCGCATAATTCAAATCATCTAAGGCTAGCTGGAGATTTACTAAGTCAAATCCAAGGTCATCTATAAATGGACTTTCTTTCTCTTCTTGGAGTCTAACCGCTCCTCGATGAGCATAGGCAAAAGTAAGAGTGTTATCTTTGTCGATAGCTTTGGTAAAGAATTCTTCTGCTTTTCCTTTACTTCCTCCTTTCAAATAAGCTTCTCCAATGCCCGCTAGAATAAAGGCATTCTGATCAGATTCCGGCAATTCCTCCAACTTTGAAATCAGCTTGTTGTAACCGTATTGCAGTGGAGTTGAAAATGCTTTTACGAACTCGCCTTTTTGAATATAGGCTATCGCAAGCAAGATGCTCGCGGTATCATCGTTTTGACATTTTGTTAAATCGGCGATTGCTGCGTCGAAATCTTTTTTTAGAAGATGAATTGCTCCACTTACCGCAAGGATTTGCGTCTGAGAGTTAAAACGATCTCCTGCGAGATGAATCTCAAAGGGATCATCGACTTTAAGTTTTTTTGCTTCTTGTAAATCTTTTAAGGCAGCCTCTAAATTGCCTGTATTTAGTAAGTTATTAGCCTGTCGAGCCTGTTCTTCCTGTTCAAACACAAGAACTCCACGGCAAGCATAGGCAATGCCTATCGTTTGATTTATCGCAATAGCAGCATCAAGGTCTTTTTTGGCTTGGCCGACTTCACCATATTTATAATTCAATGCTCCACGGACGGCTAATACAAAAGGATTAGGGTTGGTTGGGTTATTATTGAGGATGCGTGTGAGTTCTTTAGTCAGTTCTTCTTCAGAAACTGATGCATCGCTGAGGCCTCCTTGAATATTGCCTTGTTCAATTTTTGCTACCGCGTCATGCAGAGGTGTTTTTGGATTAACGGGAGCTTTATTAGGGTCGACAGGATTTGGAACGATTGGAAGGTTATTTGGTGCTTGAGGATTATCAATAAGATCAACAGGAGGGTTAGGCTTTATAGGCGGATTAGGTTGATCAGGTTGTATAGGCTGATCAGGTTGTATAGGCTGATTAGGCTGGTGGTTGATGGAATTGATGTCGTTATTGCTTTGCCTTGAAATATTATCATCTCCGGTTTTGGGGACATAATTCTTTTCAACATTTTCTTTAACGATTTTAATGATTTTTTCAACGAATCCAGCAGGGTTATATGTTTCCCCATGAATTTTTAACCAATTTTTTAAACTATTTCGGTTGATATAATAAATTTTGCCTGAATAACTATCCTGAACTTTGTCTGCTCGTTTAAAAAAAGCTAAGATGATGCCAATGATTCGATAATGGTAATGCACTCCTGCTTTTTTGCTCTTTGGATTGATGTCATTGTTTTCATTGAAGTCCCCAAAGAAGCAGCGGCCATGGGAGTCTGTAATTTTTAAAGGCATCATAATATAAACCAAGTTTTATGTTAAATTTAAAATATTTTAGCATTACTTTCTACTTTATTGCAATAATAAAGTGCAACGATCAACTTTATAGATCTCCCATCGATTTTAAATCATCTTGTTCTGCTTCCGCTTCACGATTTTCTAACCGATTAAGATCTGCCCTTAAGGAAAATGCTTCCAAGATGGTGGGGTCATTATTGATGACTTCATCGAGGTCTTCTCGAGCAGACTTAAGTTCCCCGTTTTTAATATGAATCGCTCCCCGGATTGTTAAGGCACGGTAATTGCGAGCCCCATCGTAGCGAAAAATAATAGAGTTGATTTTCTTAAGTAGAATTTCTGGTAGAGAAGACAATTTTTTATAATTATCTAATAAATCTCTTCCTCTCTCAATTTCTATGAGAGCAAGTCCCTCTTGAGCTTCTTTATTGTTATTAAAAGAAAGAGCCTTCTTGAAATATTTTTCTGCGGATCTATTTTGTAAACGATAGATCTCACCAATTAGTGCATATTCTGAAGCGAAAGGATTTATTCTTCTTGCCTTTTTTGCATCTTGCAGAGCTTCATCCATCCTATCTCCTTGAAGATAGATCTTGGCTCTTTCGAGATAAGCAAGAGAATTTTGAGGATTTAACTCAAGCGCTCTTTTGATGCATTCTAAAGCAAACAGCAGATCTTTTTCGGTCACCAGAATCTTTGCTTTTTGAACACAAGCATTCGAGTTTTGCGGATCTAATTGAAGAATCTTAGTAACTTCTTGATGCGCTTCAACTAATCTGCCTTTTAACCGAAAGATTTCCGATCGAAGGATCAATGCTGAAGATCTATCCGGGTTATTTGATAAAACTTTATTTAAATACTCTAAAGCTAGGTCAATGTTCTCATCCATTATTAGCTCAGCTAGCCCTTCAAGAGCAAAAACATTGTCTGGATCTTCGCCGATAACTTGATCAAAGCAATTCTTTGCCCAAACGAGATCTTTCTTTAGAAAAATGTAGCCAAAGGCGTTTGAGATCGCAGAATTATTATTACCTATGTTCGAAGTTTCTTGTAATTTTTGGTATAAAATGCGGGGCTGTGAAGCAAGAAGCGGGAATCCTTCTTCAAAATTGTCTTGTTGGATGAGGATAAGGCCTAGACCATCTTGAGCTTCCTTATGCGCTTCACTCATCTCAAGGGAATCTTTTTGCGTTTCCTTATTAGCTTCTTCTAATTCAATAGCCATTTGATACGCTTTTTTTGCATGTACCATGTCGCCTCGCAAGCGATAGAGATCACCTAATTG
>JABDEI010000125.1 GCA_013287145.1 Chlamydiota bacterium | reverse complement strand
GTGATATTATTTATAATTTCTCCAGTTGGAATCGAAAGATTCATTCTAATAAGATAAAAGCGGACTCAACTTTTCTTTTTTAGTTTTTTTTGTCTTGCTCGCGATCGCCAGTGAACGACAGTAAATGAATGCAGAGTTTTGTAAAGAATATATAAAGTAAAAGTTAAGATTTGTTGTTAATGTATAGTTAATTATTTTGTTTAATTATATTACATATTGTTTTATAATGGTTGTATAATAATTATTTTGGATAAGGCATGAGGAAAGTAAAATTTGATGTACAGCACGAACTCAATCATTTAGATCGAGTGATACGTTATCTAGATAAACCCGATCTTAAATTGGCAGGTGATCCCGCCATTTCAAATCGCGTTAAAAGGTTGTTTTCTAAATTTTCTGTCCGAATAGCACGTTTTTGGAATCTTATCTTCGGAGATCATCATTGGTATAGCGAAAGCAGAGCCAGAAAACTTGTGAAACATTATATCCGCAACGTGGATATAAGCAAAAAAAATGATCAGCAGATTTCTCAAGTTGTCAAAATCTTCGACCGGCTTATTCGACTCAAAAGAGGCAACACCTCATGGGGAGCTTCAATCAATCGAGACGATATCTTATTAAAAAGAAAAACTACTAAAGATGATGATTGGGATAAAGATCCTATTGCCGAAGAGGAGCCTATCCGAGAGCTGGATGAAATATTAGATAATCCATTTCTAGAGGACCCATTAGAAGAGGAGCTTGACACATGGAAACCGACTGAATCCAAGCCTTTTCCAGAACATCCTTATCGGTTTAATTATTTAAAAAGCCTTCCTAAGCCATCATCTAAGTTGCTATTTCACAGCCATGCCGATGGTTTTGGCAAGAATTCGGAATTGGAAGGCTGGCGGGGGCAGGATGCTCTTGAATACCTAAATGCCTACCTGGAAAAGTGGATACCCATTTGTCCTAAAGAACAAGCTGAAAAATTGCAAAAAATCGTGGACCGCTTTCAGGATACCTTTGAGATAAAAGCAAATAACCAAAACAAGGGACATTTTAAACAAAAGATAGAAGAAGCTTTTTCTAAAAAGAAACCCCTTCTAGTTTTGGGAGGGTGGAAAGGGCAGCCGGGCCATGGCATGTGCTACGAAGTGATTCCTAAAGATAACGGCTTGGCTGATTTCCGTTTATACAACACTGGAGCTGGGAGTCAAAATCATACCGAAGATTTGATTGGAAATAAGATAAAAAGAAATACATTCTGTGAATGGAAAGATCTTTCATTAAATCAATTGACCAAGATGTCATTTTTGGAGGGTCTGCAAGAGTTGCAAAATCATTTGAAATTGCCCGATGGCCTGACAAATACAGATTATGGTGATGCAGATATTTACAAGGGACTTAAGGCTCTTTTGGGTGCCGAGGCTGTTTTTTCTCCCGCACAATTTTCGATATCTTCACAGCGTTCAGGAACATGCACATGGAAGTCGTTGACGGCCTTTTTGCGGACTTATATGACCGAAGAGGAATACAAGCAATTTAAATGCAGTCTTCGTTTGCAGATTTTGCACGATTCTGTCACCAAAACCTTCGCTGACGAACGCAATATCAAAGTCAAAGATTGGCGTTTAGTAAAAAAATCCCACCAAATGCTTTCACGCTCGATTATTGCTCTTTACCGCAAAGGATACGTTGGGGATTTATTTATACGCGATGCCAAAGAAGCCTTGCTGCCGGTGTCCCAATGGATCAAACAGCACGCCAACATTCGGTTTCCAAAAGGCCTTAAAGTTCCCTCCTTTGACTTTAATGCAGTTGAAAATGAGATCGATTCTCTCTTTGATCTGAGTTCGCCTTTAACTAAAGGCGGGGCTCACGAAGCAGTAAGCTCTCAGCAGCCATGTCGTTTTACCTTTCAAAAATTTCAGAGTCTTTCAGGCGCCTACCCGGCAACTGAATTGCCGCAAGTTTGCAATTTAGCAAAAGAAGGCTTAAGGCATTTTGAGGATGTCACTGTGCAGATGGGAATTATCGATTATGTCTCCAAACTCAGTTTAGATAAGTCGTTTTGGGGAAATGCTTGCTTTCAAAACTCGGATCAAGCTGAAAAGATGATAACGGCTTTTGGGGGTTTGACCAAGCAGTTGTATTTAACTTGTTGCAGCGTTCCTGATGCATCGATCGTCTATCCTGAACGCATCTACGCCCTTAGCAAAATTTTGTTTATCCAAAAAACTTTGGCTGAAATTGCCCATTCCAAGGCCGTTGATGAGTTGCATTTTGACACTGACGCATTTGAAAACATTTTCGATCAACGTTCTCTCTTTTTTAGACATTTCGATGCCCGCAAACAGGCTGAGCTGACCACTATTTTGAAAGCCGGTGGAAAAGGTGGGAAAAATTTATGTTACACTACATATTTGCAGGATAACCCAACCTATTCCGGCAAATGCACATTTTATGAGTTTGCTAAAGATCACAACCAAATTGTGTCATGGATTCGAAAGCATGATCAACAATGGTTGAAGCAATTCCAACAAAAACATCCTGAGTTGTGCAGAGGAAATCCACTCGCCCAAGATGCCCATATTTTTGCTTCAAATGAATTGCCTGAATGGCTCAAGGCAATGCGTGATTCCAATCTGCTTTTCAGCCACGTCTCTAAAGGGAATCTTTGCCATCTGCAAAATATCGATCGCAATGAAAGAGCAGATTATTTTGCCTTTTCTGTCGAACAAGATAAGGGTGAACATGACAAGTGTCGAGTAGAGATAAAAATAGCTCCATTTTCAAATGCAAGACAAGATCCTACATACAATAAACCTACAGCGCCATTCCGCAACCACTTCCGGCCTTTTAAAAATCCTGCTTTAGCAGCATTGTTGGAAAATTATCTTCAGAATAATCGCACAGGGGAAAAAAACCTTCTAGGAGAACATCCTAAAAATGTCAATGTTCCCTTATCGGAAGAGGAATTCAAGGAACTGTCGCATCTTTTTCAATCTCCAAAATTGCAAATCATTGAAACGCTTGAATATTTTACAAAACATCCTGAAAAACTCAAAGATCCCGATTATCAGATTCTTTTAATGATTTTATTATTCGAGAACGGATTGATGATCGATCAATTAAAAATAGGCAATTTTCCCGAAACACTTCTCAATTTTGTAAAGGTCAATTTCGAGCGGAGTCGTGCGGAGAATGAAATTCAGCTTAGCGTGTTCTTTTGCCAGTTAAGCCGTTATCTGCAAAATTATCGCGCCGGCGAACCTTACTATCACGATAGCCTTGTGCGTTTGCGCGAACTGTTAGCCCGTCCTGAGTTGGAGTATGAAGAGCGCAGTGTCATATGGACAGAAATTTTAGCAAATCATGCCGAGTCCTCTTCTTTGAGTGAAACTGATCTCAAAGAGTTGTTGGTGGGGCAAATCTACCTGCAGGAAAATCCTTTGCCCTCAAACTGGAAAGATCCATTGACGGAAAAAGCTCTTCGCGAATCCTTTGTAAAGCATGCAGCGTCATTGAAAGAGATCCTTTTGCAAAAAAATCAACCCAATCAGAGTTTTCTAAATAGCGTTTTGCAGGAGCTTAGACCCAATGAGAAAGCGCAGGAATGGAAGGTAAAAAGTACGGATGGAGAATTTCCCGAGTTTTTTACAGATTCCCCTAGCTATACCTTGCATGCTTTAAATGGGCATCTGATTTCGCCAAATCAAGAAGTGCTTTTGCCTTTTTCAGTGCGCGAACATGTCTCTTTTAAACAGCTGTTTCCTTCTGTCAAACGAGGAAAACTTGTGAACGATACATGGCAATTTCAAGATGCGAAAGGATTGAATACTATCGTGAAGTTGGAAAGGGACGAGTTGATCGTGGAACAAGAGAGAAAAGAACCCGATCCGGGATGGTATCGCTTTGTTCCTTCTTCCACATTTTTTGAAACAAAGAATGAAAAATTGTCCTGCAAGCTGCTCTCAGGATATCTTGCACAGAATTTTACACATTGGGTTCCTGTAATTCCTTCAATACCTCCCAAATTAAGCATGGTTAACCCTGAGACGGGAAAAACCGAATATCAAGCCACTCTTCCAAATATGTCTTCTTCTGAAATGGAAATCATTAGACTGCAAGACAATGCCATTTTGTCTCAGCCCATACAGTCATTCGCGTCTTTTGAAGATCCTATTTTTATCCATCAATGGCACAATGCGGGTAAAGAGCTAAAAGAGATTGAGTTTAGTCGCTTTGGGCTTGTCTTTGAGCCGGAATCCGCCGGAAGCAAAAAATTATTGTGCAAGCAGTTTCCGGGTTATCATTTGGCTTATGATACCTCGATCAAGCAGCTTGGCTCCTATTCAAACTATTTGGTTTTGGAAGATGGCAAAAAAAGACAGAAAGTGTTGCTTCCTCAGTTCGGCTTTAAATCAGACAAAAAACAAGAGGTTTTTGAGCCAACTTATCTAGTTGACTGCCAAGTCAACCCTAACCAATACATCTCCCAAAAGTTCAATGCCTATGATCTTAACGAAAAAGGCTTGTTGGTTTCGAACTCAAAGGAAGCCAACCTATACCTATCTGAAACTCTATTGCTAGTGCAGGAATATAAAAAAGCGGCTTTTTATCTGCGACAGCTAGGGGAGAAATTAAGCCCTTACGAAGAAGGTGAAGCCAAAATCCTAGAAAACATTTGTAAGCTTAGCTCGGTGACCGGCGACATGCACGGCGATGCCCATGCCATAAGGGCTTATGCGGGTTATTTGCTTCTTAAAAATGAAGATGCAAATCATCGACCTCTCAAACATTTGTCAATGGCTTGTAATCATTATAAAAGGTATTTGGAGAGTTATAGCCACGCTCAAGCGATTAAATTAGCGCCTGAAGAAGAGTGTTATATTTTAAAGCTTGCTTTGAGCCAGAAATTTGATCACCTATTCTACCTTAGATTAAAGGAATTGGATCCTGCAGCTGCTCGCGACTTTGTCGCAAAAAATCCGAGCTTGACGCTGGGTAACGGAGAATCCGATTCTAATGACGCTAATGAGATCGAAAAGATGGAATTGTCTGTCGATTTTAATTCACTAAAAAAATCAGACTTTTTGCTGACTCGTCCGGCAAAGGCGTTGCGTGAATCTTTCTTATACTATTTTAATGTCGCCCTAAACGGAAATGCTCAGGCAAAGCAGCGTGTAAAAGATGCCGCGCTCTTTCTTTCAAAAACAGGCAAAAAAGAGGATCGCGCATTGGGAACACTCTTCCATACTGTGGCAAGCCATCCACATGAATTTGTATCACCGCCTAGAGAACCGCTTTCAGGGGATTGGCAAGACTATAGTGAACAAGCTGGAAAGCTTATGGTGTGGGAAGAAGGGATGCTTAAAAAAGCGCAAGCCTTGCTTAATGCGTCAGGCTCTTCCGATGCCCAAGTCCAGAATCAGAACAGAGTTTTCGACCTTAGCTCTTACCATCATCATTTGGATCAAAAACAGCAGCCTATCGAAAACATCCAAATCTCATTGCAGTTGAATCCTCCTGAATCCCTTGCAGAAAAATGTCAGGCCGCCAAACTCTTTAATGTGTCGGAGAAAATCCTTCCAAACAATAGT
>JABDEI010000124.1 GCA_013287145.1 Chlamydiota bacterium | reverse complement strand
GATTTTGGAAGCAGTAAAATGAGGTTTATTTGATTTTTTGGTTATTCTATTTTTTTCTCAATCAAACAATCGATGATGACGGGCATGTGATCCGATGGAAAATACCCGTTGACTGTGCCTGGTTGTACAGCATGAATAAGAACTGTGATTTCATTCGACACATAAATGTGATCTAACATTACACCTGGTGTGCCAGTTCCTTGAAAGGGAATTCCATTTTCTGGAGCATTTGTAAAAGTGGAAATTGGTCCTAAATGCCCCAATAATGTGACTTCAAAAGAATCCTTCAAAATATTTTTAGTCAAAAGACGATGGATATAATCTCCATCGTAAAAAGGGAGGCGGTTAAGATCGAGCCGATTTGGGAATGTATTCAAGTCTCCAGTTAAAATTACCGGCATCTGCTCTGCGACAGGCAATATTTGTTCTATTATAAAGTGCACCTCATTTTCGCGTTCATTGGCGCCAAATGCTAGGTGTGTGTTAAAAATCGCAAAGAGTTGTCCTGTAAGAATATCCTTGAGCTGAAGCATTGTTATATTATTGCCGATTTGCCCAATGGGTGGTATAGCCCAAACTTTAGCATTCACTAATTCAAAGCGACTTTTACGATAAAACACACCATTTAGCTCTCCATCGGTACGTGGCTCACCATAGAAACCAAAAGTAGTTTCAATATGTGGCAATAAATCATCGAGTTGAGTTTGATAGAGTTCTTGAGCCCCAATGACATCGGGGTCTATCTCTTTTAGTGTGTCTACAATTCGAGGCAAACGCTGAGGCCAACGGTTAAACTCTTCTCTTTTATGATCCATGTCATTGGCAAGCATATTGAAAGAAACGATTCGCAAGCGCTTTTCTTTGTGTTGGAGGGCCGCAGAAATCTCTGCAAATTGGTTTTTAGAATATTTCTGAATAGGTAATTTTTCAATAACTTCTGAGTTCTCGATAGCAAGGACAATAGAGTTTTCAACTCCTTCTATAAAAAGAGAGCTAACAAGTAATAAAGATAAGAGAATATAAAATTTTAATATTTTCATTTTACAACGAATATAAATGCCTATTATAAATTATAAAATAATAAAAATCAATAATTTTTGAGTCACGTTTGGTATAACCATTGTCCATTCACTTTTTCAAAATAACTCTTTTCTATTAACTCCTTATTCAAATTATTTTGAACAAGATGGCGTTGAAAGTCACATAGGCTTTATCGGGTCCATCGATAAAATCTAAAATTTCGAGTTGTTGAAATTTTGTATTTTGACAGAAATACAAAATTTCCCGAATCCATTGAAAATGATTTTGTTTATAATTTGGATTTTTCAAATGTGTAGTGCGTATGATGTATTCAGCCATGTGATAAGTATAAGCTGAATATCGAGAGCGCATGAGAGATAAAGCATCATCTGGAAGAGCACCATCATGAGGAGTTTACAACAATGACTATAAATCTTTCCAGTATCACAAGGACAAAGCATTTTATAGAACCGATGTTGTAGAATTCCAGACTTTAGCGTCCCATGCCATTAGCCAATCCATTTGTAACTCCATAAGGCCCGACTGAATCGAAGAAGTTATCATAATCCAAAGCAAAAATCATCCCGCCGCCTAAGTTATTATTGACGATGAATTGACCTTTAGCAAATGTGGTGGCGGCGAAGAACAACCGCCAACTTAGATTCAGTCGCAAAAATAGAAGTTAGCATCACATTGGGAATATGCTAGAAAGCAAATTTTATTTAATGGAGGTAAAGATGGGTAGTTTAGTTACATTTGATCAGAAAGGGATTTTCGGTCCGGCTATGACACTTGTTTATCATTCACAATATTTGAATGAAAAAGGTGTATTGTCGGTGGCGGATCTGCTCAAAGAAAATTTTAAGAATCTTGCCAATGTGAAACCTAAAGGTAAGAAAGAGTTTTGCGCTTTTGTATTAGAAAGGAATCAAGCAAATATTCCAATTACCCCAGCAGAAATCATTGGAACGAGATTTTTTCAAAATATGCAAAAAACTCATCCAGTCTATCATGAGAAGGTTTTAGAATTTATTGTTCCACGGATGCTAAGAACACTACAAGAGCAAATTCCTCAAGCGAAGAAAGAGATCGGAGAAACTCAACAACTCACGCAATGGATAGCACTTTTGGTAGAAAACTATATGCCGGAAGAACAAATCAAAAAACACTGTGCACTTAAAGACCAAGTTTCCGAAAAAACTCTTGATGAACGTCAAGATTTGGGAAAGGAATTATACAATGCTATTAAAACAGAAAACTTAAAAGAAAAAGATTTTGATACACTCATTGAGATCAGTAACATCGCTTTAGATCGCATCAAGAATGCAGAAGATGCCAGTATAACTCTAAATTTTACGAGTAGATATTTAAGCCTTTTTTCCAAGAGTGAAAATCCAAAATTATTAGGAGAAGATGTTGTACGTATGCTGTCAACGGTATTTAAACCGAAAGTATTTCCCCAGAAATCAGCAGAGGAGTTGAAGTAAAGGCTGTAATATCCTGCCGCTTGCGATCATACATATCCTGTAGCGTTTTTCTGAGCACTATCTATGACAAAGCGGTACGGCAGGATATCTTTGCACAAGTGTGTGGTTTGCCGTACCGCTTTTTTTAAAGTCGTCGTAAATGCGAAGAGGATTGGTTTTAAAGCACTTTATTGTTTTCGGAAATGAAACTAGAACTGTTCTCAAAAAAATCAATGCCTGAATTTCGGCGGCACCTTTTTACTAATTCCCCTAATATAAGAATATGACCGTATTGCATTATATAGAGGACAAAGATGATCACCGCTGAAAATAAAAAGAAATACTACCAAGCCTTGCTTGAGAAAAACTCCGAATATGACGGTGTTTTTTTTGTCGGAGTCAAGACGACAGGTGTGTTTTGCCGGCCTACTTGTCCGGCAAGAAAACCAAAAATTGAAAACTGTGAATTTTTCGAAAATGTCCAACAAGCTCTCTTAGCTTCTTTTCGTCCTTGCAAACGCTGCCAGCCGCTTTCACACCCCAAGCATGTTTCAAAGCTTATTCAAACACTGGTCGATGCGGTAGAACAAAATCCTGAAAAAAGATGGAAAGATAAAGACTTTAAAGAATTATCTGTGGATTCTTCCACAGCCCGTCGTCAGTTCAAAAAGCGTTTCGGCATGACCTTTGTTGCCTATGCAAGAGCTCGTCGGATGGGCATAGCTATGAAACAAATCAGAGAAGGTGAAGCTATAATTGATGCGCAACTTTCAACAGGATATGAATCTGACAGCGGATTTAGAGATGCTTTTGCCCGCATTATGGGAGCTGCTCCCACGAAAATGAAGCACGATAACATTTTCAAGGCAGCATGGCTTGATACACCTCTTGGACCAATGATCGCCATCGCTAATAATGACGCGCTTTATCTCTTGGAATTCGTCGATCGTCGCGGGCTTGAACGCGAGATTGAGCGCCTGCGTAAGAAAACAAAAGCTGCAATTATTCCAGGATATACACATCCGATTCGTTCAATTGAAAAAGAGCTTTTTCAATACTTTGAAGGAGGACTTAGGGAATTTAAAACGCCCATCTTTTTTATTGGATCATCTTTTCAGAAAAATGTTTGGGAGGAGTTAAAGAAAATTCCCATAGGTAAAACTTGCTCATATTCTGATCTTGCTGCTGCAATTGGAAAGCCTTCTGCTATTCGGGCAGCAGCCTCGGCTAATGGTGCTAATCAATTTGCTATTATTATTCCATGCCACCGTGTGATCAATGCAAACGGAGAATTAGGAGGTTATGGCGGTGGCTTATCCCGCAAAAAATGGCTCATCGATCATGAAAGAAAAATGATAAGGCCGTCAAAATAAAATTCAATAATTAGGGCGTTTTCTTCAGAAAACAATCAATTTGACAGATCAATTTTTAATTTGCCAACCATCACAAATTATTGTTAAATACTTCACTTTGCAAAATAACATTTTTAACAAAGGAATTGATCTATGGGACCCTTGGATAGCTTTTAGACAGAACTCATCACTAATCTAGTCTATTGTCATGGATTCTTCAGCTAAGAATTTCCACTGAGCTTCAAACTGCCCTTCAGAAATCTCTTGAGAAGGATAATCTTTTGCGCCTAAGAAGTGCAATCCTTGATAATCAATGGATTTGTTAAGTTTTCGAATCGCCTCTTCAACGCTTTTTAAGTTCTCTTCACGGTCGTCAATAAAAATGACTTTGCTTGGATAAAAATCGACCTTCTCAAGAAATGCGACGAATGCCTCTCCCTTGGTGCAAACGGTGCCATTGACAAACGATAGGATGGAAGGTCGGAAAAGACAAGCGGTTCTCTATACGGTGCGGTTTTTTTGAGAAATCGATCCCCAATTGTCTCAAGCCAGCAACTCTCCACGTTTCCATATTTTCAATTGGACCAAACTTACCTGTCAGATTGGCCGTTAAGGCCATCGCGGGAATGAGATTTTGATTTAATTGTGAAAGCAAATCGGGTAAACGCGAATCAAGGAGCACTGAGTCGCAGCTAGTGGTCATCAAGCTTAGAAAAATCATGCGTTTTTCTTCAGGGATATTTTGCATGACGCGTTTGCAAATGAGGCTATGACGTTTTATATTGGCCATCTGAAAAGCAGGTTCTTTTGGTTGAATTAAAACCATATCGACATCGAAAACTGCCAATGTTTTAGAGTCGGCATCTTTGAAGTGTCGAAAAACTTCATCCATAGTGTTCACTTGGAGTATTTCAGCGTGGCAAAATAAAAGGGGAAACATCATTAACGAAATGCAAAAGACCTTATTCATAGCAATCCTATTGATAAATATTCAGAATAAAGCATGAGTTTAGCTGTAGAAATAGATTAGTAAAAATTAAATAAAGTGATATTCTGTATAAGAAACGATTATGCTAAAGAAATCATGAAACAGTTGCCGAATCTCACTTTCCTTCGCTATTTTTACAGTGCAGGTCTATCTAAAAGCATTTCAAAAGCTGCTAAAGAAAATTTTGTAAGTCAATCTGCTATAAGCCAGGCAATAAGTAAACTAGAAATTGCCTTGGCAAAACAGTTGATTACTCATGCAAAAAACCGCTTTGAGCTTACAACGGATGGTGTACTGTTACTGGAAAAATGCAAACAAATCTTTAGCGTTTTTTCTGAGATAGAAGATGTTTTTAATGAAAATGAAGGTGTTTTTAAAGGAAAATTAACTTTTGCCTGCACACATAGTTTTGCACTTTCACTCCTGCCGCCTTATTTAAGAAAGGTATCTCAACTATGGCCCGATGTAGAACCCGTTTTGCGATTTGGCCATCCAGGCATGATTGTCGAATTGGTAAAAAAAGGTGAAGCAGACTTTGGCATCGTGTTAGATAATGAGGATTTTTCAAGCTTTCAAACCCAAACAATTTATAAGGGAGAACATCGTTTATACTGCGCTAAAAAGCTTCCCGTTTATAGTTTGAATAAGTTTATCTTAAGTGAAGAGCGTCGAGAAGTTTCTCTACTTCGTCAACATCTGCAGCGTAAAGGCATTGATATCACTTCTTGCATGGAAGTATCAAGCTGGGAAGTCATTGCAAGCTTAGCTGAACATGGAT
>JABDEI010000123.1 GCA_013287145.1 Chlamydiota bacterium | reverse complement strand
ACCTTCTCAAACTAAAGAAAATTATCATGTTTGGATTTCTTAAAAAAATTTTTGGTTCAGCTCAGGATAGGCTCATTCGCAAGTATTTTAAAATTGTTGAAGAAGTCAACAAATGGGAAGCTAAGCTACAAACCTTGAGCGACGATGACTTAAGAAATAAAACGCAAGAATTTCGCAGTCGGTTTAAAAACGGTGAAACCCTCGACCAGATTTTGCCGGAAGCCTACGCCGTAATAAAAAACGTGTGCCGGCGCCTTTGCGGCACGGAAATCCACGTTTCGGGGTACAACCAACAATGGGACATGATTCCATATGATGTTCAGATTGCCGGCGCTATCGCCTTGCATCAGGGCACCATCGCTGATATGCAAACAGGGGAAGGTAAAACTCTCGTTGCTGTGATGCCCCTTTACCTTAACGCCTTAACCGGCGATCCGGTCCACCTTGTCACCGTCAACGACTACTTAGCACAACGCGACTGCGAATGGGTCGGCACAATCTTGCGTTGGTTAGGATTGACGACAGGCTCTTTAACAGGCGAAACTCCTCAAGAGGAACGCAAACGCCTGTATGCTTCTGATGTTGTCTATGGCACTGCTTCAGAATTTGGTTTTGACTACTTGCGCGATAACTCCATGGCACACCGCAAAGAAGAGCAAGTGCAGCGCGGATTTTACTATGCCATCATCGACGAAGTCGACTCGATTTTAATCGACGAAGCACGCACTCCTCTGATTATCTCCGGCCCTGTGCCTGTCAGCCGGCAGATGTATGACGAATTGAAAAGCGGCGTCTCCGACTTAGTCCGTCGTCAAAGAGATCTTTGCAGCCGCTTAGCTACCGAAGCTAAAAAAGTCCTTGAGATACCTGAAGGCGATGAAATACGAGAGAAACACAAAAGAGATAAGAAGAAAGAAGAAGCCGAGCAAGAAGCTTATCGCAAGCTATGGCTTGTGAGCAAAGGCACCCCGCGCAATAAAATTCTTAAGAGGATCAAAGAAGATCCCGACATGCGCGCCGCTATCGATGCTTGGGATCTGCATTACTACGCTGACCAAAATAAAGAAGAGAAGGCAAACGCTCTAGCTGAACTCTGTATCGTGATCGACGAAAAAAGCAACGAATTTGAACTGACAGATAAAGGCATCGGCGCTTGGACTGAGAGTCGAGGCGCAGAACATAGCGATGATTTCGTTATGATGGATATCAGCCACGAATTTCTTAAAATCGACGAAGACGCCACTCTCAATGCAGAAGCCAAAGTTCAACGCAAGCTAGCTGTTCAAGAAGAAGATGCCAAACGCAAAGAGCGCGCCCACAATTTGCGTCAATTGCTGCGGGGCCATTTGCTGATGGAAAAAGACGTCGATTATATCGTCCAAGACGACAAAATCATCATCATCGACGAAAATACGGGTCGCTCTCAGCCGGGCAGACGCTTTTCGGATGGATTGCATCAAGCTATTGAAGCTAAAGAAGGGGTCTCTATTCAAAAAGAAACTCAGACTTATGCGACGATCACTCTTCAAAACTTTTTCCGTATGTACAAGAAGCTTGCGGGGATGACCGGTACGGCATCGACAGAGGCTAATGAATTAAAACAAATCTACAAAATCGATGTCTTAGAAATTCCCACGCATCACGCTTCACAACGCAAAGATTTTAATGACGAAATCTACATGACCGAGCGTGAAAAATATAATGCTCTTATCAAAGATGTCGTTGAAGTGCATGGAAAGGGGCGTCCTATCCTCATCGGAACAGAGTCCGTCGAAGTTTCGGAAAAGCTTTCCCGCATTATGCGTCAGAATAAGCTTGAACATACCGTTTTAAATGCTAAACAGAACGACAAAGAAGCTGAAATCATCGCTAACGCTGGACGCCGCGGTGCCATCACGGTCTCAACGAATATGGCCGGCCGCGGTACCGATATCAAATTAGAAAAAGGCATCGCCGACTTGGGCGGATTATATGTCGTCGGCACCACCCGGCACCAATCGCGCCGCATCGACCGCCAGCTGCGCGGCCGCTGTGCTCGTCAAGGCGATCCCGGTACATCAAAGTTTTATGTTTCCTTTGAAGATCCTCTTTTGCGTTTGTTCGCATCGCCAAGGCTGACATCGATTCTGCAAAGATTTCGCCCGCCAGAGGGTGAACCGATTTCTGCAGGCATTCTCAACAAATCCATTGAGACGGCTCAAAAGCGCATCGAGCAGCGCAACTACATGATCCGCAAACATACTTTAGAGTATGATGACGTCATGAATAAGCAACGTCAGGAAATTTATGCTTTTCGCAATGAAATCCTGCATACCGAAGATATTGAATCAATCGCCATCGAACTGCTTGAAAGTGTCTGCGCTACAGCTGCAGAAAAGTTTTTCCAAAATCGCAGCGAAGAAGATTCATGGGATTCTGAAGGATATCGTCAATTTCTCATGCAGCACTTTCCCGTCTCCTTCGACAAAGACTCCTTTGATAGTGATCTCCTTGAGATCTCTGATCTGGAAAGCATGGCTGCGGAAAAAATCATCCAAGCTTTTAAAGATAAGCTGGAAAGAGAAAATGCTAAGGTTGTCTCTACCGATAACGCACAGCCCAAGCGGCCTGCCTATGAAGCTGTGCGCAATCTGATGATTCGAAAAATCGATCAATTGTGGCAAGAGCATCTTCTAATCATGGACCATCTTCGCTCTGATGTAAACCTTAGAAGCGTGGGACAGCGCGATCCGCTTACTGAATTTAAACATGAAGCTTTCTCGTCGTTTGATGAATTTGGCCGTACCTTGCGTAACGACATCGCCCAAGGTCTTTTCCGCTTTGAGATCATTACGAGAGAGCATCCATCGATTCAACAACTGTTGACCAACCTGCGTTTGGAGACTCATCGTTCCTTCTTTGATGAGCTTGAGCAAAGACAACCGCCAATGCCTCAACGTCGCCCTCAGGAGAATGAAGAGCCGAGCCACGCTTCTGAAGAAAAGCTGCAGCCTGTTGTTACAGGGCCAAAAGTTGGGCGCAACGACCTTTGCCCATGCGGCAGCGGCAAAAAATATAAAAAATGCTGCGGAGCGGGCTTAGAAGAAACGCTAAATGAGAAATGATAAACAGTAGCCAGTAGTCGGTAGCCAGTAGAAAGGCAGTGGGCAATGGGCATGATGCTATTCTCGCTTGAGGGAATTTACAAAGGATAAAGAAGGTCTATGGATCAAATCCATAGACGCAAAAAGCGCATCTCTGTAAAATTGCTGCCACTACATATACCCAAAATCTTTTAAATATGTCTCCAATTAAGCGTTTTCTTTTGACTTTGGCTCTTACAATGATGTGGAGCCCTTCATTTTTGTTTATCAAACTTGCTATTGAAGATTTGCCTCCTGTCACCGTGGCGGCAAGCCGTCTAACCTTAGCAGCACTCATTCTCTTTGGAATCGTATTTTATAAAGGCTATAAACTGCCAAAAAACTTTCTATTTTGGATGCATGCCGGCCTCATGGGCCTTTTTTCTACAGGTTTTCCTTTTTGCTTGTTTTGCTATGCAGAAAAAACCATCGATAGTTCGTTGGCCGCCATTTTAAATGGCACAACTCCGATGTTTACTGCTCTATTGGCGCAGTTCTTTGTCCCAACAGATCGCTTGAATATCCCCAAAGCCATTGGCATCGCCTTATGCGCCGGTGGCCTTTTTGTTCTTTTTGCACCGAATTTCTATGAAGGTATGACAGGCAGCACCATGGGCATGCTGGCTGCCACTACGGCCTCTTTTTGTTATTCTATCGGCCACATTTATGGCAAAAAATACCTCACAGGTTATCAGCCCTTCATCGCACCGACGGCTTCACTTGCTTTTTCAGCTGTGGTTCTCGTGCCCATGGCTCTGATTTTTGAAAATCCATTAGAGCTTCCTTTGCCCTCGCTTTCTTCTATTTTAGGGGTTATGGGCTTAGCCCTCTTTGGCACGGTGCTGGCATTTATTATTTATTACAAATTATTAGAAGAATCGGGACCTATCGCTATTTCTCTTGTAGCCTGTTTTTTCCCCGTAGGAGGCATGCTTTTAGGCGTAGTCTTTCTTGGGGAAACGTTTACCCTTAACAGCCTTTTGGCTTCATCGTTAATTCTTTTGGGGATGATGATCGTCAATAAGGTCATTCAGTTAAAATTTTTGGAGCCGAAATCCACTGCAGCACAACTAGAATCATAACAAGGTGTTATGTTAGATAAAAATATCAATCCACTTTTTATAGAATTCAATCAAAGCGGTCAAAGAGACTTTTTTGAAAAATTAAGCGATTTATTTTTAAAGCCTTTGCGCGTGGCTTGCTCTTATCTTGCCTGCGATGTCACCAAGTTAAATAAAAATCAGTTGAGCCCGCAAAGCGTTCGCGATGTCTCGGCATCAAAAGCGCAACGCTTTGGTTATGGCCTCTTAGCTGCGATAACATTTCCCGCAACTCTTAGCGGATTGCTATTATGCCGTCTATCAAAGACGCATCAAACCAAATATGAAAAAGTAAAAACTGTAGCTGCTGAAATCCTCAATAATTCCCAGACAGCGTCGGCGGGCACACCTTCTGTGCTAAGTCCTTCCCCAGCTGTAGTTGGAACGCCAGCTGGAGTTTCCCAGCAGGTTTCCACGAAGGTTTTAGCTCCCTCTACTCAGTCTATGCCGCCTACTAATACGGGAATCGCTCAATCTCAAACAATAAATCCTCCACTACCTTTGTCTCCTCTAAACTTGCCTTCTAGTTCTGTGCCCCCGTCTGTTAGCTCAAGTTCTACTTCTCATACTCCACGGCCACCCATTTCAAATCCCTCTTCCGATTATGAAAGAAAAGAGAACTATACTTTTCTAGACAATTGTAATGAGATGAATTTAGAAAAACTCAATAAAGAAACTCAACTGGATTTATCTTATTGGAATTATCCGATAAGAGAAGAGCAGCTGCAAATGGCTTTAGCTAACAATCCCCACATCACAAAAATCAAATTTCCTTTTCATCAATACTCTAAGGAAACTTATTTAAATTGTTTAAAGTTTCTTTTAAATAATCTTTCCGATCAACATCAGTTCAGCGAATGCAGTCATATCACGAATACGTTTGCAGTGCTAAGCAAAGAAGACAGCTTTAAACTCTATAATAAAATCGATAAAACTTCAAAATCGCTAAATAAGCTGATTGAGGAGATCGATAGTGACATAAATTGGGCTAAAGAGGATTCAATTAAGTTGAAATTAAGTGAATGGCTCAATTTCTTGTTGCAGAAGATCTCTTCAGAAGATCGTGAAGTTGCCATGCTGCAGCTTATTGGAAAGTATGAAATCACGAAAAATACAATAGCAATTGTTCGCAATCTTTCTCAAGACGATCTTAACCATTACATTTCACTCTTTGCCGGGGGATCGCAATGGAATAATTTGAAAAAAGTATTTGGTTGCTTTTTAGATAAAGCAACATATCCAGATGATATTCTACTGCCTATTCTCAAAGTGGTTATAGAATCTGCTAATGACAAAAAAGCTGCTTTTGAATGCATTCTCGCTTCTCAGCGCTGCAATACTAAATTGCTATTGAATCTTCTGATGAAAGGCGCCGATTTCGAAGAAGATAAATTAACACCATTCTTCGATGCTCTAATTCCAACTCATTCTCAAAAATTTGATGCCTTTATGGTCGAACTCAATGATAGAGCCGTTGTCGATGA
>JABDEI010000122.1 GCA_013287145.1 Chlamydiota bacterium | reverse complement strand
GGGTTCCGATAGCTAAAACTAATGAAGCAATGACTTGAAGTAAGGTTCCGGTCATGAAGCCATATGATGTGATTTTCTTTTCTTTAAAGGCTTTAATGGTTTCAGGATGATTTTCGCCGTATTTATTACGGGCTGCGACGAAGGCTTTTTCTTTAAATAAAGAAACAAATGAGTTGACGTAAGGGAAGCAGAGGAAAACCATCATTTGACTGGAGCTAGCCGGAATGGAGGTGATGGCGGCATCAATTTTAGCTGCCGCACCTTGAAACGAAACCTTCACCATTTTTAAATAGGAAGAGGCTTTAAGCGCATGATATGGCGGGATAGGTGCATCCAAAGGCGCCAGTCTTGCCGCAAGCTTTTCTTCAAGCTTTTGATTTCCGCTTTTAGCTGAGAAATCATCTCATGCTGCTGATATTCTTTTCTAATTTGACGGTACTGTTCTTTAAGCTGGTTGCATTGAGCGATCTTTGTGACGATGCGATCGGAAATTTCATGCACTTTCTTTTCTAATTCGTCTTTTTTAATGTACCACAACTCCGTGAGCTGCTCAATCAGCAAGTTTTTGCGTTCCATCACCATTCTTTTTTTTATGGTCAAAGGATCCATGCGTTTCAGTCCGTCGGCCAAACCAAGCTTATTCAAAGTCCAGATCAACCACTTGGTCGGGTCAAAGTGATACCAACGCACACCATTGCGGTAATCGTTAGCGAAAGTATGATGATAGTTGTGATAACCTTCGCCAAAAGTTAGAAACGAGATCAGGTAATTATTAACTGCAGATTGCTCTTGGCAAAAGGGCTTGTCGCCCCATGTGTGCGCAAGGGAATTGATAAACCAGGTGAAGTGATGAAGGGCGAAGAATCTAATCCAGACCGCTAAGAAAAAAGCTCCTACATAGTCATTGAGAAGCCATCCTACGATAAAAAAAACGATCGCGTTTGTTAAGACCATGAGGTATGGAAAATAGCGGTCTTGGAACATGACGAGTTTGTTTTTGATTAAGTCTGGGACGACTTTAGGGTCGATGTCCCTAGGTTTATCGAGTATCCACAGAAAATGAGCGTACCAAAAACCTTTTTTAATCGAATAGGGGTCTTCGTCGGTGTCAACATGAGCGTGGTGAAGGCGGTGATCAAAAGACCAGCGTAGAGCGCTTCCTTGGCCTGCCATAGATCCAAAGAAGAGCAAAGCCGATTCGACGAATTTATTTGTGCGGTAAGTGCGGTGAGAGTAATAACGGTGGTAGCCGCCAGTGATGCTAAGGCCTGTGAGGTATAGTAGAACGATAGAAACAGCAATCATTCCGATGCCTGGAGGTGCGTAGTAAAAATAAAATGGCATCGCCATAACTAAAAGCAATTGATAGGTAATCAGAAATATTGCAGGACCCCAATTAACTTCTTTTTTTACTAGCTTTTCCATAAAATTAATAACCTCACTGCTTAAAGGGAGATTATAAGGATTTTTGTAATATTTAGCAACCCCGGAATTAAACGCTAAATGATAAATGCTAAATGATAAACTGAAATACATAAACTTTCGACTAAACAGCACGAGTCTTGAAGCTATAGTTAATGGGAAATTTCGTGAGCTGAAAAATGTCACTTTTTGGAGCGATGCTCTCAAGATACGGTGACAATCATATCCAGAATTAACAATAAAAAGCCAAGATTGCTGGATGCTATAAGCCAGATCAAAACACGTGATTTTTTTATTGGGCAAATCGGATGAGTCTGTTTTTTTTAACCTTAATCAAACTATAGAAAGCAACAAACATACATATTCTACTATATATTAATTATTATTGAAATAATAATTAATGTAATATTTTAAAATGCCTAAGACAGCTTTAGAGTCTAGATTCAAAATATACGCATTTTTTCTTACTTTTCGTCCCGTGTAAGTGTCCTATTACCCCACACGCATCAGGCTAAGAGAGAATCGGGCACGGGCACGAAAGTGTTGACTTTTGCGCCCCAGTTTATCATTTAGCATTTATCATTTAGCGTTTTTGTTGTTCTCTCTTGTTGAAAAAGAGGTGACATTTTAATCTGAAGCCCCGCAAAAAAACAAAAAACCCTTTGCTTTAGATGAAACTAGAAACATTAACACAGTTAGCGCGTTTGATTGATTGTCAGACAAAGGACAAAAAATCTGTTTGTGGGGTAGCTGTCGACAGCCGTTTGGTTGAGCCTGGTCAGGTTTTTTTTGCTTTAAAAGGAGCACAAGTTGACGGGCACGCCTACCTTTGTCAGGCTGCAAGCCAGGGAGCTGCAGCAGCGGTTGTTAGTGAGGCATACAGTGGCCAAGATTATGGGATGTCCTTGCTTAGGGTTAAAGATCCACTTCAAGCGCTGCAGGCCTTAGCACAAAAGATCATAGCTATCCGCAATCCTAAGATTATCGCAGTCACCGGATCGCTTGGCAAAACGACGACAAAAGATTTTATTAAAGCGTTATTGCAAGCAAAATATCGTGTAGCAGCATCTCCTGGCAATAGCAACTCCCAAATTGGGATGCCTCTTAGCATCATCAACCATACCGAAGGCGATGAAGAAGTTCTCGTTTTAGAGATGGGTATGACCCATGTTGGGAATATCTCTAATTTGTTAAAGATAGCCCCTCCGGATATCGCTTTAGTCACGACAGTAGCATTGGTGCATGCCTGTAATTTTAGTTCTTTATCAGAAATTGGGTTATGTAAAGCCGAAATTTTTACCCATCCCAAAACAGAACTAGGCATTTTAAATTATGACATTGAAGATTTTGAAAAACTTCGCCACATTGGGCCTTGCAACAAGATCTCTTTTTCGACAAAGTCTTCTCAAGCAGACTATTTCCTGGATATGGCTAAAGAAAAAATCAGTTCTAAAAATGATGCTAAAGAGCATGTCTTGAGTCGTTTATCTGTCCCCGGTAAACATAATCATCAGAATTTTTTGGCAGCAGCTGTTGTTGCAAGACATATGGACATCAGCTGGGAAGAAATCCGTAGGATCATGCCAACTTTGACGCTGCCTGAAAGGCGTTTGCAAAGAATAGAAAAAAGACGGAATTCTTTTCATCAACGACTCTTATAACGCCTCGCCTGCTGCCGTTAAAGCCGCTTTAGAAGAGCTCCCTCAACCCAAGCCCGGTGGAAAAAAAATTGCTGCCTTAGGGGATATGTTGGAGCTTGGAAATTTTTCAAGGCAATGTCATCAAGATGTTGGTCGATGTGCTTTAGAGCATGTGGATGAGATCTTTTGCTTAGGCAATGAAACCCTAGCCATTAAAGAATGTTGGAACGCCGCCGGTAAGCCCGTGACGTGGTCCTTAGATCGGCAGGAATTAGCAAAAAAAATCTTTCAGTCAGTAAAACCGGGAGACGTTGTCCTTTTAAAAGGATCCCGGTCCAAGGGGATGTGGAAAATTCTTGAAGAATTTGATGAAATAGCCAAGGAAAAATTATGATCTTTTTTGTGGTTGATTTTTTAAGAGATATTCTCGGGATTAAAATGCCTTCAGTATTTATGTACTACTCAACGCGGATGATCTTAGCCGCAGTCACTGCTTTGGTATTAAGTATTTTCTTAGGTCCGCGTTTCATCAAAAAATTGTACGAACTCAAAATCGGTCAGTCGATCCGCATGGATGAATGCCCCTTGCTTGGACAGTTGCATAACAAAAAGAAAGATACACCCACGATGGGAGGGGTTTTAATTCTTTTCTCTATGTTAATTTCCATGTTGATGTGGATGGATTTTAAGCACCCTTTTACACTCATCCTTTTTATTACCACCGTTTGCTTGGGAGTTTTAGGGGGATATGATGACTATCTGAAACTCAAATACAAGAATACTAAGGGTCTATCCGGGAAAAAGAAATTGCTGTTTCAATTTCTTTTATCAGGCCTCGTCGCAGCGTATCTACTCGTTCCCTGGATCAGCAACGGCATTCATGTTGGCAGTTGGTTTGCTCCTCCTATTGTGAAAGAAAACACCATTGTTAAAGTTAACATGGATCCCTATCTTACAACAGAGCCGGCAACGCAAAATACCCCTATTGTCATTCCTTTGTCATTGAAAGAATATGGATCCAGGATCTACGTCCCTTTCATGAAGGAGCCCCTTGTTTTGAGGAGGATGTTTTTTGACTACTTATTGATTCTTCGACCAAAGGCTGCTGCAATGACTGTTCAGACCCTGTATTTAATTCCTTTAATACATTATCGACCTCGTCGCCGGTTGTTGTAGTGGCATCAGCGATCAATACTACTTGTTGGGGTTCTTGAGAAGCAGACTCTTTGGCTTCTACAAAAGTAGCACTAATCTCTGATTGATCGCTCAGTTTGTCATCATTTGAATTGATTGCCATCATAAAGAGAATGGCGAGCAATCCTGCGTTGGCTAACACTGCTATAATTATGGTATCTCTTCGGCTCATTTTGGTCTTTCTCCTTCCAACAAATAGGGTAAATATTAAAGAGCATTCACAATGCGCTTAAATTCGTCGCCCCGATGGGCGTAATCTTTAAACATATCAAAGCTGGAGCATCCCGGCGACAGTAAAACGCTTTCTCCTTTTTCAGCTTTGAGAGCTGCATTTTCCACGGCAGCATCTAAACTATCGAAGATCTCCACGGGAACAGCTTCGCAGAGGTCTTTTTTAATCTTCTCCGCAGCTTGTCCTATAGCGCAAATGCATTTCACCTTGTCTTTAAAGACAGCAATCCACGGAGTATAAGCAGAACCTTTATCAACTCCGCCTGCAATTAAGACAATTTTGCCCTTCAAAGACTGCACTGCACGTATGACAGCGTCGATATTAGTACCCTTGCTATCGTCGTAATAATCGACTCCACGAAGGCTCTTGACGAATTCGATGCGATGAGATGGCTTGCGAAATGTCGAAGCGGCTTTAATAAATTGCTCTGGAGCTATCTCAAAAACGCGGCACAATGCGTAAGCTGCAATCCAATTTTCTACGTCATGGCTGATCAATCCTCTATACTCAAGAGGCAAAATCTGTTCAATCTTTTGTTGAAAAAAAATCTGATTCTGATCATTAAAAAAATCGCATTTCGGGCTGTATCCATACGTCTTAACCTTCTCTTTATCAAATAGATGCTGATAATTGCGATAAGCGCCTTCCTCTACCAGACAAGTCGCTGAAGGCTTAAGACACTTTTGGATGCGGATCTTAGCCTTGGCATAGTCTTCCATAGTGGCATAGCGATCGAGGTGATCAGGTGTGATATTTAGAATTACAGCTGCATCAATCACGGGACTTTCTAGGGTTTCGAGTTGAAAAGAACTGAGTTCAGCAACAATCACATCATTTGGCGAAAGCTTCTCTACCTCAGCAGTAAGAGGCAATCCAATATTTCCAAGCGCCTTTGCCGATATTCCGCAAGAGTTTAAAACATGCGTTACCATCAGAGTAACCGTTGTTTTTCCATTTGTACCTGTGATTCCTATGAAGCGCTGTGAAAGGCCTCTGCAGGCCAGTTCCATCTCGCCTATCACTGAGATGCCAAAGTGTTGTGCTTTTACCCAGAGAGGATGCGATTGCGGAACCCCTGGCGAGGCGACCACTAAATCAAAGGCTTTGATGTCGAGATCGATGCTTTCATGGGCTACCTGTAAGCCATTTTTTCGCAAATTGCTCAATTCGAGATTAGTGTCCAGCAACTCTTGGCTGCGATCAACGCCATAGACTGAAGCGCCCTGTTTAAGCAAAAAATGCGATGATGCCCTGCCGCTTAAGCCTAAGCCAATAACTAAAACACGTTTATTTTGAAATGACTGTTTCATGCGATGTTTTTTTCCTATTGAAATTTCAACGAGCCAATGCCCAAGATAGCAAGGAGCAATCCTATGATCCAAAAGCGGACCACGACTTTTGTTTCATGCCATCCCTTATACTCGAAATGATGATGCAGCGGTGCAATGAGGAAAATGCGTTTTTTATTTCTCAGTTTG
>JABDEI010000121.1 GCA_013287145.1 Chlamydiota bacterium | reverse complement strand
GCATTCAAAAATCCTACTCCAACCCAAAAGCGCTTAACTATAAAGAAAAAGGGGTTTGGCATCATCATTCGACAGAAGAATATACCACAGATATCAAACATTTAGCTCTTGCCTTGCATCAACATGGAGTAAAAAAGGGCGACAATGTTGGAATTTTTGCCATGCCTTCTCCCTATTGGTCTATAGCTGATTTTGCCATTATGGCTGCAGGTGGGGTTACAGTACCCATCTTTGCAAATATTTCAGACGACAATTTTGCCTTTGAAGTGACGCAGACAAATCTAAAAATTATTTTCATCACTAGCAGGGAACAGTGGGATGTAATAAATAAGCATAAAGATTTATTTGACATCATCATCACGTATGATTCAGATCTTCTTGATGATCCAAAAATTAGACATTATCAGGACGTTTTACGTTCAGGAAAACAATTGAGTGAGCGCCAACCTAAGCTTTATGATCAGCTTCTCGACTCTATTCATGAAGACGACTTAGCTACAATTATTTATACGAGCGGCAGCACCGGCGTCCCAAAAGGCGTGATGCTTACTCATCGCAGTGTCGTTAGCGTCATCCACATAGGCATTTTTGACTGGCGTACAGATACGGATCGCTATCTCAGCATTTTACCCTTAGCCCATGTGTTTGGGAGGTCATTGAATTTTATTTTGATTGGTTGGGGAGTGAGCATCTACTATTCAAATGACATCAAGAATTTGGGTGAAATTGCTAGAGAGGTGCATCCTTCGATTATCGTCGTCGTGCCGCGCTTACTAGAAAAAATCTATGCAAAAATGCTTTCTAATGTACAACACGCTGGATTTATGAAAAGACAGCTTGGCCTGTGGGCATTTGATCTCGCTAATGATGAAGAGGACAGCTTATATAAACATTTGATGCATCCTATTGCAGATAAAATCGTTTATTCCGTTTTGCGAGATGCATTAGGGGGCAATTTGCGCATTGTGATTACAGGCGGTGCCGCTCTTAATCCGCATTTAGGACATTTTTTTCTAGATATTGGCGTACCTGTCTATGAGGGATGGGGTCTTACCGAAGCTGCCACCGTAACAGTTAATAAACCCGATAAATATAAACTCGGAGCCGTTGGATACCCCCTTGAAGGCATGGAGCTTAAAATTTCTCCGGAGGGAGAAGTTCTAGTGCGGGGAGCCATCGTGATGAAAGGGTATTATCGCAATCCCGAAGCGACAGCTATAGCACTTGATAAAGAAGGGTGGTTGCACACCGGTGATAAGGGTACTATCGATGAAAATGGCTTTTTAACCATTATCGGACGTTTAAAAGAATTATATAAAACTTCGACCGGCGAGTATGTTGCACCTGTCCCTATTGAACAAGCCTTAGGCCGCGTTCCTTTAATCGATATGGCTATGGTTGTGGCAGAAGGTAAAAAATTCACTTCATGTTTGCTTTTTCCTAATTTTGAAATCTTGGAGAGGATGAAATCAGAATACAAATTGTCTAAACTTTCCAATGAGGAATTTTTAAAAAGCGACATTGTAAAAAAAGAGATGGAAAATGTTGTGCAATCGATCAACGCTCATTTTAATCCATGGGAGCAAATTCACGAATATCGCTTTATTCCCAAAACTCTTTCTATCGAAGCTGGGGAAATCACACCCTCGATGAAGATTAAGCGCGATGTAGTAGCAAAAAAATATCAAGATGTTATCGACTCGATATATGCTGAGGAGGCAAAATGAAAGAGCGCATTGCAATAGTAGATGGAGTCCGAACCCCTTTTTGCAAAGCAAATGGAGCTTTAAAAGACATTCAAGCAGATGATCTTGGAGCTTACGCTGTCCGAGAACTTTTAGCCCGCACGGGATTTCCTCCAGAAAAAGTGGACGAATTAATTTTTGGCAATGTTCTTCAGCCATCTAATGCTACAAATATTGCAAGAATTGTAGGGATTAAAGGCGGTTTACCAGTGTCTGTGCCGGCGTTTACGGTCAATCGCAATTGCGCTTCAGGCATGGAAGCTATCGTCACTGCAGCAAATAAAATCCGTTTAGGTGATGCACAAGTGATTGTTGCAGGAGGAACGGAGTCGATGAGCAACTTTCAAATTATTTTCCCAAAGGCAATGAATGAATTTTTGCTGCGGCTTTCAAAAGCGCGAGACTGGAAGCAAAAACTACAAGCGCTAGCTTCATTTCGCTTATCATTTTTCAAACCGATTCTGCCGGAAATATCCGATCCTTTGTGTGGATTAAACATGGGACAAACTGCAGAGGTGCTTTCAAGGGAATTTAAAGTCACACGCGAAGAGCAGGATCAATTCGCTTTGATGAGCCAACAAAGAGCCATTAAAGCTATGGAAACGGGACTTTTTTCTGATGAAATAATACCAGTACCTATTCCTCCCCGTTATCAAATTTTTCAAACACAAGATGAAGGACCAAGAGCTAATCAGAGCCTTGATGCACTAGCAAAATTGAAGCCGGCATTTGATAAGTTAACAGGGACTGTCACCGCAGGAAATTCCAGTCAAGTCACCGACGGCGCCGCCGCTGTTTTGATGATGAGCGAATCTAAAGCCAAAGAACTGGGATACACACCCCTTGGCTATGTTAAAAATTATGCTTCGGCGGGACTTGAACCGAGCCGCATGGGATTAGGGCCAGCTTATGCGACAGCAAAACTTTTAGCAAAAACCGGCATGCATTTAAGCGACTTTGATCTCATAGAGATTAACGAAGCTTTTGCAGGACAAGTGGTTGCTGTAGTAAAAGCTTTAGCTTCAGCGGATTTTGCCCGCAAGGTGTTGAATTGGGACAAGCCTATTGGACAAATTGATCGCAATCGTTTGAATGTCAATGGAGGGGCTGTTGCTTTGGGGCATCCTTTAGGAGCATCAGGAACGCGCCTTATTCTAACGCTGCTTAAGGAATTAAAACGAAGAAATAAACAAACCGGCTTGGCAACTTTGTGCATTGGCGGTGGCCAAGGCGAAGCGGTAGTCGTGGAGGTTCAATAATGAAATCAGCATTTCGACTTAACGTGGATTCAAAGGGTATCGCTAGGCTCATTTTTGACTGTCCTGATGAGAAAGTCAATAAATTTTCCATGGATGTTTTGGATGAACTTGATCAAGTGATTGATGGAATTGCCAAAAACAGCAATATCAAAGCGCTCCTTATTACGAGTGCTAAAGAAGATGTCTTTATTGCAGGAGCCGATCTTCACACCTTTGAAAAAGCCTTCGATGATCCCTCTATCGTGGAGAGGTTAATTAAAAAAGGACATCGCATCTTTAGCAAATTAGAAAACCTCCCTTTTCCAAGCATTGCTGTTATTCACGGCGCATGTCTTGGCGGTGGACTAGAATTTGCGCTTGCTTGTACATATCGCATCGTCACAGATCATCCCAAAACTCTTTTGGGTTTGCCAGAAGTAACACTTGGAATTTTTCCGGGGTGGGGGGGGACACAGCGCCTTCCGCGTTTAGTTGGTTTGTTAAATGGACTTGATATGATTCTCACGGGAAAATCGGTGAAGGCTATAAAAGCATGGAAGATGAAACTTGCTGACGCTATTATCTCAAGGGAGTTTCAAGAGATTAAAGTTGAAGAATTTATTGATTTTTGCCTTTCGGAAAAAGGACGCAAAGAAATCAAAAATAGACGAAAGCCAAGTGGAATGAGTCATCATCTGCTCGAGAATAATCCTCTTGGAAGAAAATTTGTCTTTTATCAAGCGCGCAAAGATGTTTTAAAGAAAACGAAAGGGCATTATCCAGCACCGCTTATTGTTTTGCGAGTCATAGAAGAAACATATTCTTTGCCTTTGCAGGTGGGCCTCGCTAAAGAAGTCCAAATTTTCCTTGAAAGCCAAGAGATCCTTTTTACCAATGCAAAACACCTCATTCAGCTTTTTTTCATCAGCGAAGCATTAAAAAAACAATCATGGGTTCCTGAAGGCACAAAGGTCACTGCAATTCGCTCTGCTGCTGTTTTAGGAGCTGGAATCATGGGAAGCGGCATAGCATGGTTGCTGACTAATCGCGATATTCCCGTCAGGCTTAAAGATATCAGTTGGGATATCCTTGGAAAGGGAGTTTCCGCTGTTAACTCCATTTACGAACAATTACTTAAGATAAAGAAATTAACACGCAGTGAAGCTAGTCTAAAATTTCATAAGCTTAGTGCAACGATCGATTATTCCGGATTTCGCAATGCCGACTTAATCATCGAAGCTGCCGTGGAAAACCTCGATCTTAAAAAACAAATATTGAAAGAGCTTGAACAGAATGTTTCAGATCGTGCCCTCATTAGCACTAACACCTCCTCTTTAACCGTAACAGAGATGGCCGCAGAAATGCGTCATCCCGAGCGATTTGTTGCAATGCATTTTTTTAATCCCGTGAACCGCATGCCCCTTGTGGAAGTTGTTGCAGGCGTTAAGACATCGCCTGAGACTGTAGCTTCGGCGGTGGATATCTGCAAGAAGCTTGGCAAAACCCCAATTGTTGTTGGTGATTGTCCGGGTTTTTTGGTAAACCGCATTTTTGTTTTAGGTGCTGCTGAAGTGCTATGGATGCTGCAAGAAGGCGTTGAAATGAAAGTTTTAGAAAGGGTCATGCTAGACTTTGGAATGCCCATGGATCCCTTTACTTTAGCCGATGAAGTGGGTAATGATGTTTCCTATAAGGTTATGAAGACTTTTGAAAAGGCTTATGGCAAACGGATGGAAGCGCCAAAAATAGCCGAGTTGATGTATGCAAAGAAATTATTTGGAAAAAAAGGCGGAAAAGGCTTCTTTATTTATGAAGGCAAAGAGAAAAAGTCAAATCCTGAGATTAAGCAATTGCTGAGCACTTTTTCAAAATCCGACTCCAAACCCACGGAACAAGAGATGGTCGAGCGCATGATGTTTATCATGGTCAATGAGGCCGGCCGCTGCCTGCAAGAAAAGGTGATTTCCAATCCGGCTTATCTGGATATGGCTCTGATCATGGGAATAGGTTTCCCTCCTTTTCGTGGAGGGCTTTTGCGTTATGCCGATGAAAAAGGCATTTCCTACGTTGTGGGTCAGTTGAAGCGTTTTGAAGAAAAGTATGGCATGCGATTTGCCCCTTGCGATTTTTTGCTTGAGATGGATAAAAGAAACAAAACTTTCTATTAAAAGCTGGGATGTCATGGATTTGGCTACTTCTGTTCTTGAGCACAAAGAAACTCATTCTATGACTGAAGATGAGTTGCATAAAATCGATGCCTATTGGCGTGCAGCTAACTATCTCTCTGTTGGGCAAATATATCTTTTAGCTAATCCCTTGTTAAAAGAACCTTTAACTTTAAGCCATATCAAACCAAGGCTATTGGGGCATTGGGGCACTACCCCTGGGCTCAATTTTATTTATGTCCACCTCAATCGGCTTATCAACATCTACAATTTGAACGCCATTTTTTTAGCCGGGCCGGGGCATGGCGGCCCAGCCATGGTGGCAAACACCTATTTGGAAGGGACCTATAGCGAATATTATCCTAGCATATCTCAAGACGTTGAAGGAATGCAAAAACTATTTAAGCAGTTTTCCTTTCCTGGAGGCATACCCAGCCACGTCGCTCCTGAAACACCCGGATCCATCCATGAAGGTGGAGAATTGGGATATGTGCTCTCGCATGCCTATGGAGCTGTTTTGGATAACCCTGATCTCATTGCTTGCTGTGTGATTGGCGATGGCGAAGCAGAAACGGGGCCGCTGGCGGCAAGCTGGCACTCCAACAAATTTTTAAATCCAATGTCTGATGGGGCTGTTCTGCCTATTCTCCATTTAAATGGTTACAAGATCGCCAATCCCACTGTCCTTGCAAGGATAAGCCGAAAAGAATTGGAAAGCCTTCTTACGGGATATGGATATAAGCCTTATTTTGTCGAAGGTTCCGATCCTAAGACCATGCACAAAATCATGGCCGCTGTCATGCAGACGGTCATTGAAGAGATACACTTTATTCAAAATGAGGTCAGGGCTAAAA
>JABDEI010000120.1 GCA_013287145.1 Chlamydiota bacterium | reverse complement strand
TCTCAGCTTACTGGACGTGTGGTTACAGCCGACGATCCGGCATATAATGTTGATCGATTAGGCTGGAATTTATATTTTAACCGCTTTCCATTGGCAATTGTCTTTCCTCAAAATAAACAAGATGTCGTGAATGCAGTAAATTTCTGCCGTGACAACAAAGTCCCATTTCGTATTCGTTCAGGTGGTCATGCACTTGAAGGATGGTCTACTTTAGATGGAGGAATCATCATTGATTTTAAGGATATGAAGGGAATTAGATTTAATCAAAAAAAGCGCTTGGCATTTGTACAACCAGGTGTGATTGGAATTGAAGCAGTTCCTGCTCTAGGAAAATTGGGATTTGGAATACCCAATGGTCTCGAACGGACTCCAGGTGTTGGTGGTGTCGTCTTGGGCGGGGGTATTGGGTTGTCGATTCGAGAATTTGGATTGTCTTGCGATCATCTAGTAGCAGTGGAAATCGTTCTCGCATCTGGAAAAATAGTGCGGGCGACGAAGAACAATAAATACAAAGACCTCTTTTTTGCTTGCCAAGGTGGTGGTGGAGGCAACTTTGGTGTCGTAACCGAATTTGTCTTTGCTCCCTTTCCAAGAGGAAATGTTACACTGTTTAAGGTTGAATATCCATACGCAACGTTAGAAACTTTGGTCGATACTTGGCAACATTGGGCCCCTTTCCAAACCAAACGGTTGAATAGCGCTATGGAATTGTTTACTGGAAGAAATCACGACATTATTGGAGTCCTTAATGGTTCTCAAGAAGAATTAGTGAACATATTGGCACCCATGTTGGCAATTCCAGGAAGTAATATAACCGCCTTAGAAACAGTCCCTTATCTTGATTCATGGTTGTTTTTCTCAGCAGATGTGAGCCCTCCTACAAATGATAAATTTTCATCAGCTTTTGTTTACAAACTCTTACCACCAGAAGCGATTCATATCATAAAAAATGCGCTGGATAATCCAGTAAATGCCAATGCCAATTTATGGTTTCTCGCTTTAGGTGGAGTGATGAAAAAGATATCCAAGACCGCAACTCCATTTTGGAATAGAGATGCCCTATTTTATTTTGAATGGGACGAATCGTGGGATAGCGATCAATCGGAGCAAGCCGCACCCTCATTCGTATGGGTGGAAAATTTACGATCTGCTTTGAGACCATTCACTAAAGGATCATATGTCAATGTACCAGATTCAGATATTCCAAATTTTGCAGAGGAATATTATGGAAAAAACTTTAAAAAATTGCGAAAAATCAAGGCAAAATATGATCCTGATAATTTGTTCACATATGAGATTCAGGCAATTCCACCGGCTGTAAAGAAATAAATAAGGTCCCAGAAATGGGACTCATTCAATGATTGGGGTCAGTCCTTACGTGAGACGGGCCACCCCAGGCCCATCCGAATATAGGCTTAAGTAGTAAACAAAAGGGCTATAGCCACTCTCTTGTTTAATGAAAAGGGCCGGACCTTTTTACAATCCACAATCCCAATCACTTTCTTATCCATTCTTGACAGGATATCATCAAATAGTAATTATGCTCTGTTAAAACCAAAAAAAGAAACTATGACGGCTACAACTACAAGGGTTGATGGGATTGATGGAAAAGTAAATATCGAACCTGTCTATCCCAATCTTTCACCGCAAGAAGAAACCAGATGGGTTTCTGTAGAAGGTGGTGAACTTTTTTGTCATAGCTTCGGCAATCATGGTCCTGCCGTCATCGTAATCAGTGGCGGTCCCGGTTTACCACACGACTATTTGTTGGAATTAAGTGCTCTTGGTTTACATCAGCGAGTGATCTTTTTTGACCCAAGATGCTGTGGTCAATCTACGGGAGAGATCAACGATCTGAAAATGAATATGAAAACCTTCATTGAAGATATAGATGCCGTTCGGCAAGCATACAAACTTGGAAAAGCCTCTTTCATTGGACATTCTTCTGGAGGCCTCATGGTTATGCGCTACGCTATTGAATATAGCAACTTTGTGGAAAAAATGATTTTACTGAATTCTATGGATGCCTTTTATTCACATATCCCAGAACAAGACTATATTAAAGGAATTAGAAACATAAAAGCCTCTCCTGGCTTTAAAAATGATCAAGTTGAAGAGATCGTTAAATCTTACAAAGATTTTTTTGGTCCCGCTTTTTATAAACCAGAAAGTATAGATAAGTTAAATTTGAAAATGTCCTTGAAAGCTGCCAAAAACAGCATAGAGGTTCGCGAAGCCTTCGAAAGAACCCTATTTGAACCTTCCTTCGATTATCAAAGAGAATTAAGCGAGCTTGCAATTCAAACTTTAATCATGCATTCCACAAATGATTTCATTCCCCATTCTGTCTCTGAAAATTTACATCGAATTTTGCCAAACTCCAAGAAACCCATAGATATTGAGGAGTGTGGCCATTTTTCCGTCACAGAACAGATCGATATTGTTTGTAAACATATATCCACATTCTTGCAAAGCAGATAAAAGGCGAAGTTACAAGCTATACCGAACCTGACTCAAAAATTCAAATTTTTACTGCAAAAGATGAACTTTACTTGAAATTTTCCTTCCAGCGAGATAGAAAGATGTTAATACAATCTTATCAATGGAGACGTTATGAAAAGATTTTTCACAAAGTTAACCTTTACGCTATCTCTTGCCTCGATTGTTTCTTTCGGACCTATTTTCGCGGCAGATTCTACCTCCTTAAAAAACGCCTTAAATAAACTTGTAGAGGGCAATCAGCGTTACGTGAACTCCATGACAGTTTGCCACGAAGATTGGTCCGCCAAACGTCTGGCTCAAACTCAAGGTCAGACGCCCTTTGCAGTCATTGTCACCTGTTCTGATTCTCGCGTTCCTCCTGAAATCATCTTCGATCAGGCATTGGGAGACCTTTTTGTCATCCGAGTAGCCGGAAATGTAGTTGATGACTTCGCTATCGGCAGCATCGAATATGGAGTCACAGTCCTAGGGGCTGACTTGGTACTCGTTCTCGGTCACTCCAATTGCGGTGCAGTCGATGGCGCCCTCAAAGGGCTAAAATTCGACAATCACATTCAGGAGGTCCTGAACGCCATTCAACCTGCTATCGAAGGAGTTAAAGGAACATCGGAGAATGCTCTTGAGAAAGCCATCAAAGCAAACGTAAGACATGTTGAAGGCAAGCTGAAGAGCTCTAAACCTGTTCTTGCTAAGCTGTTAGAGCAAGGAAAGCTGAGCATTTTAGGGAGCTACTACGACCTATCATCCGGCAAAGTGGAATTCCTCGATAAACCATAGAGAGTGACTGATTTTCGAGAAGCTGGTTCGAACGATCAGCAACCTGCTCTCCACATAAATTCTCGCACGCCATCGCTTTTAATCAGTCTTTTACAATCACATCCGTAAATGCATTATTTGTTGCCACGTTGTTGACGGTCACGGAATAAGGGGTTGGGAAGCATCCTATTTGATTACACCCGCATTCGGAGCAAGGATCGCATGAAAGAGTGCGTTGGGCAGAATCATTTTGGATCAAAACCGGAATTTCGTTGTCAATTGAGACAATGTGATCCCAAACGGAATTAATATGGAACCAGGAATCAAAACCGACCTGACAATCTTTAGCGATACAATCGTGGTAGAACACATTTATAGCGGGCATGAGTAATGACGGCCTTGGGTCCGGAGCCCAACCGAATCCAGTTCCAAATCCCAGGGAAGGGTTTTGTTTGCCATGTTCATCGACGACTTGAACATTTTCGGCTTTACATTTGAAGAATGTTACTCCTGTACTTAGAGCGCAACTAAATCCTGTTGACTGTTTATCTTCGGGATTAATAGCAAAGATATTTTTAACAAAGCATTCGTTTACTTGTACATCGTTTGCATAAACTTCTATTCCTGTTGCTTTCGCTCCTTTGTGAGCTGATCCAGCCCCATCTAAAACATTGGAAACCTTGCATTTCTCGACGATTGCGTGCTCACATAAAAAAATACTCATTCCGTGCGCATCGTCACAACATCCGATAACATTTGAGACGGAACACTGCAGAATCTTGACACCTTCCGACAAAAAAGGGATTATCCCAATCGCTGTATGCCCTTGAGTGTTAAGGTTATCGATAAATTTACTTTGAATCTTATCTAACTTGCATGACTGTACTAGAGCATCAATGCAGAGTAAATGTCCAATGCCTGAACATACGCCATCTTGATTGAGCAGATTTTTGATCTTGCAATTGGTCACTTTTGAAGAAAGTGTTGCCGTCAGTTGAATGCCTGCAGTAGATCCAGCTCGGACTTTGATGTTTTTGACGATGCATCGGTCGATAATTACGTTCACGCATTCGCTCGTCAAGATTCCCGTGGGGACTATGAAAGTGGCTGTATCATTAAGATTAAGCCCATCTACCACAACCTTTTTGATGGAAAGGTTGAGGCATAGGGTGCATTGGATGCCGGACAGCCCCATGTTTTTAATTTTCCCATTGAAGATTTGGAGATTCTCACTTCCAACTGCTGAAATTCCTATGGTCTTGAAGAGAGAAGAGGTGGATTGCAGGGTATAACCTTGCATGTTAAGGATCACATTACTCGCTTGAATAGTGATGGCTACCCCATCGGCGATTGGACTCCATTTGAGGTTTTTTTCAAAAACATATGTTCCCGGTTCATTGATGACAATTCCACTTGGTGGAATTTCATGGATGATATGTGGGGCTTCTTCTAATCCAAAAGCATCTGTTAAGTTACAGAATGATATGCAAAAGATCCAAAGAAATACACATAGTGTTTTATTCATCGTTTATGCCTCGTATGAAAACTTTATCTAAGATTGAAGATATAGATTATTTAGGAGTTTTTTGGGATAAAGAATTTCAGACTGACGGCAGAAGGGTATACTTTATCGAACTTCCCCTCCACTTTTTCTACAGCTTTCCGTTTTGCACGTCATTAAATTGAGAAAAATTCTTTTTTGGTGTATTGCCTTTCATTGCATTTGCTATAATGTTTTTTTACTTATATGCAGAAGACGTTTTTAGGGCAATTTAATAGCCTATGATGTATCTATAAGCAGGTAAACTATAAATATGGACTTCACCTAGCAAGTTAGGTGAGGTTGATGTGGGATTAGAAAGATGCCAAAATATAGGCCTAATAAAATATGGATTGATGCAGACGCTTGCCCTAAAGCAGTTAAAGAAATTGTTTTTAAGACAAGTCAACGCTTGAATATAAACATTGTATTAGTGGCGAATGCCTATCAAAATATTCCTCACAGCGATCTTATACAATTGATTGTAGTAGACAATGGATTCGATGCGGCCGATCAACATATTATTGACCAGGTCGAAATTCACGACATTGTTATCACAGCTGATATTCCTCTAGCAGCAAAAGTTTTGAAAAAAAAGGCTATTGCTCTCGACCCCCGGGGCGAAATCTATACTGAAAACAATATTGGTTCGATTTTATCGATGCGCGATTTTTTGAAAGAATTTCGCGATGCCGGCACAATGATTGGCGGTCCTGCAGCGTTTGGCCCAAAAGATATTAAACAATTTGCCGATTCACTCAACAAACTAACCTCATAACAGCGAACTAATAACTCACAGCTATGAGTTTACGCCTTTTTTGATTCGCTCCCCGATATCCTTGTCGATGTTGTACCAGTACTCAAACGCTCGCTGCAGAACAGGCTCTGATACGCCTTTCTTAAGATGTCCGACAACATTTGAAACTAGTCGGTTACGCTGCCCATCGTCCATGACTTTCCGTACAAGGTCGCCTGCTTGACTCCAGTCATCATCGTCCTTTCTTAGAGTATAGGCAGCATGCACAAATTCACCACTTGCATCCCACACTTCTAACTGAGGATAGCGTTGACCATCGGCTTTAGGCCCTCCTTTTGAGTTTGGAGCATAGACAGGATCGGAAACATTCTCCACCCGCATCGCCCCGTCCTTGCTGTAGCTATGGAAAGGACACTTTGGGTGATTGACCGGTATCTGCTTGTAGTTGACCCCCAGACGCGCACGATGAGCATCGGCATAAGAAAAGAGGCGAGCGAGAAGCATCTTATCCGGGCTAGGACCTATTCCCGACACCATGTTATTCGGCTCGAAAGCGGCCTGCTCAATCTCTGTGTGGAAATCTGTAGGGTTGCGGTTAAGCTTCAGCCGACCGACCTCTTTCAGCGGATAATCGCGATGAGGCCAAACCTTAGTCAGGTCGAACGGGTTAAGT
>JABDEI010000119.1 GCA_013287145.1 Chlamydiota bacterium | reverse complement strand
CAAATTAATTAATAATCAATGGATTATGCATAAGCTTGCTGGTCTAATTCAAAAAATTTATGCCGATTCCACCAACAAATCTCAAGAGGAATTTTCTCGGGTAGCAGAATTTCTTATGAAAAAAAATGATCCTAAAAATGATATTCTATTATTAGCAGAAAGCGGAGATCTAAAATCTATCCAAAGAGAATCTACTTATTGATAAAATGCATGTTTTGATGACTTGAACAAACTATTCAGTCAAATAAGTTTGATTTATCTTTAATTTTTGCAATAAAATGACTTAATAAAACATCATTTTTATCTTCTAGTTCTGTTATAAAGTTTAGTAATTCTTTTTTTTGATTTATATCTTTGATTTCACATAATTTAAAGATATGATCTTCAATCCCAGATGCATATTGTCGAAGATTTGAGGTGCCTTTTTTATTTTCCTCATATAAGCAAAATGAATTTAATATTCGATAAAAAACTGCTAATTCATTCATTGGCAAGTGTTTAAAGCCGAATTTTTCGCTTCCTTCAGCTAAATGTAAAATTTGCCATCTAACTTCAAGAGATAGGGCAAGTGGATCTTTAAGAGCAAAATTCTGTTCGGCAAAATCTATGAGTTCAATATTCGGCAAATTCCTTGAATGGGCATTTTCCAACAGAGTCTCAAGAAATTCTTTACTTTTAGATGAACTAAAATTTATATAACGATGTTTTTCTTTTTTTGTATCTTCAATTTCTTTTGAAGTTCTTCGTTTCATAGTCTGTTGATATGCTATGTTAATTTGATCAATAGGACCATCTAATGCATTCCAATCAAATTGTCGGGAAGATTGAATGATTCTGGAAATAATCTTATTTTTTTCATCTTTTGGTAATGTAAAATATTGTTGCATTCCTCTTCCGATCGCATCAGTTGCATTCTCTTGCCGATTCCCTGCATTGAGATATGTGAATGAATTAAAGTTTTTAATGTTAGGAATTTCTTTTCGAGAAGAATCCCCCCAACCCAAGCAAAAATCTCTGAGACCTTCTACTTAAGAGGTAATCAAAATGCTACCCGCTGCTAAACCCTCTAATCCCACAAGGCCGCAGGATTCATTATTGGAGGGTATAAGAAAAAAATTCGATGCTAATCGAATTGCAAATCCATTGGACACTGAGGAATTCTTTAAAGGAGTTTGTTGATCTTTCAAAGTTATATAAACTTTTAGGATAGAAGGGTTGTTGTTAGCATATTCTTGTAACATTTGAATTTCCGGAGGCAGCCAAGAACTGCATCCCATGACTACTGCTTGTCCACCTTCTTTTGCAATTTGCTTAACCATTGCTAAAAGAACATCGATTCCCTTGTCATAAGCAAATCTGTCTACAAAAACAAAAAGAGGTTTTTCAGGATCTGCAATGATTCCTTCTTTAAAAAGCGTTTTTTTCATTTCTCCTTTTTTTAAAATGTAATCTGTGGAATCTATATTTTTTCCTTCAGAAACTTCTATTTTTTGTTCAATGGCAAATTCTTTATAAGTGTTTTTATTAGTGATATCAAAGGATGCATGATTTATTCCATTAATAACTCCTACTAAACGCCCCTGTTTTTTAAGGTTTTGAAAAGCATTGAGAAATACCCCCCCTCTTTTTGGATCAACCGCCTTTTCAGCTAAAGCATTGGAAACGTGGATGACCATATCAAGATTAAGTAAGGATTCTTGTTGTATATCTACGATCTCTTTTGAAATAGGAACTCTTATTCCCAAAGAATTATAAGTGTTCAAGGGAAAAAATCCCTGTTCTTCGAAGGAAGAAGAATGAAAATGTTGAACAACATGGACAGGAGGTTGTCCTAAAAGTTTTTTAATAGGATTATAATAATCTTTTATGCTGTTCGATAAGAGGCCTACTGTCCACGGATGATAATGTAGAATATCGAATTTTTTTTGCTGTTTTTTTCCACGATAAAGAGCAGCTGTTGCAGGAAAGGCAGTTGTTAAAAACAAAGCACGTGTATGGGATGGTGATTGAGGTAGGTCATCATAAATTTTCACGGATTCGCCAATATCAAACAATTTTGCGTATTCAGGATCGGGTTTTATGAGATATTGCGCTACTTTTTGATTCTGACTCCATATTTTATAGATAGAACTTTTTAGAGATTTACCTTCAAATTCATGGTTAATAAATCCTTTAAATTCAGCCCTCTCTTTAAAATCATCGTCATTTTGATAAAAATCCCAAAAAGGGGTGGCAATACGAGCGTCCAAATTAGCTTCGACTTGTTTTGCGACTAATGATTCAGCGACAGATCCAACACCCCCATACTTTGCTTTAGTGTACTCGAAAGAGACATGTAAAATTTGAGGGGTGTCCGATTTTGAGATTGGACGCGGATCTTCTTTATCAATTAATTTCGGCTCAAAAAATATCGTTTGATTTGTGTCACAATTTTTTATTTCTCTAATAAATTTTTCATCATGATTTTTTTCTGCTAGTGAAATAAATTCATGTAAATCAGTTGCTCTTTCATGGGCTCGTCGAAAAATCGTCTCTTTAGTTGCAATTGATAAACAGCCTAAATCTTTGTAATTTTTAATGTTATCTTTTTTTGATTTTAAAAAATTATATAGATCAAATAATTCTGTGTTTGATAAATTGTTGATTTTTATTTTTTTCGCAGATAGATGTATAGGGGATTGACTCTTTTATTAGCTTTTCAACTGTTTCTAATAGAATGACATTTTTATCGAATTCGTAATTACTATGGCTGCTATCAATCGATAAACTCATAACAAACCTCATTCAACAGAAAAAGGCACCTAAGTATTATATTAGATGTGGTTTATTGAAATAAATAGTTACAACTTGAGAAGTAATTTATTATACCTCTTAAAGAATTTTATTTTCAAAATATAATCTGAATTTTTTGAAAATTCACTATGTTCTGGAAAAATAGAACTGAGATCAGCTTCCAAGCTTCTAGAGGGATGAAGTTTGCAGTCTTTTCCTACCAAGCATAGGAAAGCGCTAGTTAAATCATCGGAGGTCCCTTCTTCTTTAGCAAATTCTTGAATGGTTTGCTTGAAACAATTTCTTTGAAAATTTCTTTTTTCGGCGATTGTAGGATTTTGTTCTTCCTTTAAATACTCCAGATACTTACTCAGATCTTTGCTAATATCTGTCTTTGTTGAATTTCCTAAGACGGCAAAAAATTGTAGATGCCAGTTAAGAGCTTCTATTGATAAATCGCTAGTGGTGAGAAAAGTAAAAATTTCATGAAGATCGTTCGTTGAGTTTTCCGTAGTTTGTTTCTTAGTTTTTTCAAAAAGATTCGCTAATCCTCCAATAATCTTATCGTTATCGAGAGAGTCTGTTTCTTCTAAAAGCTGGCTGACAAGACTACTGATTTGTTCATTCGTATTCGCTTTGATAATTTGAATTTTTTGTGAGATAAAGTCTAATCGACGTGAAAGCTTCATGCGTTGATAAGCTTGCTCAAAGGTCTCAACATTAGGATTAATTTCTTGTTTGTGCATTACTTCATGATACATTTTACTATATTCTAAAGCAGCTCCTTGCAATGGATTTCCTTCAGAATCTTTTACGATCCAATCATATGTTGTGAGTGCCCGTTCATGCGTCTTTTTCATGTATTGATTAAGTGCGTTTCGATCTAAAGTTTTTATCATTCCAAAGGCTTGTTTTATGGAATTTCGAGCTTCATTTTGATTTTCATGATTAGCATAACAGACTGCATTTGCACCTGTTTTCATCGTTAGGGATTTTTGGTTAGTTACTTCTGACCAATCCGCAGGGATACACATGTCGCGCAAACCTTGATGATAGGGAGCAATAACTAATGCCCCCGTGCAATGGGCTTCCATAGGGACAAGTCCACAAGCTTCTGCGTGTGAAGGAACCATGACAGCAGATGAAGCAGCCCGGATTAACCATCCCTTTTTCACATTTTGATGAACTGTGCCATCTGTTGAACGAAAGAAACCCATTTGATCTTCTCTTTCATCATACACTTTTAAACAATCGCGATACTCATCTTTCTGAGAAAGTTTTTTTAATTCATTGATGATTTTAAGAGCATTTTTATCTTCTCCTTTTAATCCCATAATAACACATTGACCGCCCTGTTTTTTGATCTCCTCAACCATTGCAGGTAGCATGTCTATGCCTTTTTCAGAGGAATAACGTCCTACATATAAAAACAAAGGCTTTTCTGGATCCGCTATGATTCCAGTATCAAACAAGTCTTTTTTAATTTTCTCTTGATTGCCTAAGTAATCCGTTGTTTCGATTCTACCACGATCTGTGTTCATAAAAGTGCGTTTCAAGGCGTAGTCTCCGTATTGCTTTGTGTTAGCAATATCAAACATCGAAGTATCGATGCCATTGGTGATACCGATAACTTTTGAAGGGCCTTCCTTTGCCAATGTCGCTTCTCTTAAGTTTTTATTCATTTCTGGGGAAGGATCAATTGCATCATGTGCCACACCTTTAGATACAAAAATGTTTTTATCAGAGTGAATAAGTCCTTCTTTTGCATAATTAATCTTAGAACTCGAAGGAGCGCCACCGATGCCTTTTAGAGAGCTAGCTGACATTTCGCCTTGCTCTGCTGGATCCCCAACTAGCATGTGCGTTAGATAAACTTTTTTTATGCTTTGTAACCCAGCTTCTTCACGGAGATGATCAATACTACTTGCCATTAAAGCCGTTGCAGGGCCACCAACGTGCCAAGCATCTGATTGGATAACATCGATTGATTTATCTCCGGTTTTTCCTGAATAGGTTCCCGCAAACAATGCTGCAGCTGAGGCCATATATAAATAACGATCGGTTCGAGCAGATGATTTGAATTGGCCGTAGAGATCTTCTACCCGCCCTATATCAAAAAGCTTGGTGAAACGAGGATCTGGCTGAACAAGATAATCACCCGTTGCGTTATCCTTATAGATAGTACTTTTAACGATTTTCCCATCAAATTGATGTTCAAGCTGCCCTTTGAATTTGAGATCAAGGTTTATTTTATCATGAGTATACAATGGATGTAGACCCCTTACTTTTTCCAGCCCTAGCTGTCGATGGGCGGCACCAGAAGCTTTAAGTACTGCACCTAATCCGCCAACTTGATTTCGATAACTTTCTAAAGCCAATTTCAAGACCTTCAAAGGACGTCTTTTCTTTTCTTGAACCATGGAGGGATTAGGAACAATTTTGGCATTTTCGAGGGAAGCAAGAGCTTTTCCTTGTACAGCAGAAACTAAATGATGAAAAATCGGCTTGAAAGAATCATCTTCAACATGTAAGACCTTTTTAATTTCCTTAATAATAGGAGCGAGGTTTTTGTCATTTTGAAGAATTAAATGATTCAGAACGGCTTTTCCTTCTTGGGGATTATCTAAGCATAATCTTAGTATATGATCATAGATATTAAATACATGCGCATGAAAAATAATGGGATTTGTTTTGTCCTGTTGATTCATCTGTTTTTGAGCGAGATAAAAAGAATTTAGAACACGGAATAACAATGTTAATTCTTGTGGATTAAGATGAGCATAACCAAATTCAGAGCCAAAATGAATTATACCTTCTTTATCTTTCTTAGAACTAGCCGCATGTAAGATTTGCCATATAACCTTTTCGGGCAATTGCAAAGTAAACTTGGGATCCCCTTGCAAATTAAACCACATGTCTGCATGACCGATCAACTTTCCACTCGGTAATTGATCTTGATGAGCTCTAGCATAATTTAAATTTTCTTTTAAATGATCATTAAAACTTTTTCCGGGTAGTTCTTTATTTCCTGGTAGTTCTTCAAAAGAATTCCTATCAAAAAAATGAATAAATCTTTTTAAAAATAAGGGGATTTCCATTATCTCACCAAACTCCCATCAATTTAGTTATTATTCACGTGCTTATTTTATATTATACAAAAACATTGGTATATTGTTCAACTTAATATAAGGATAGTATATTGTTATTTAATTTATAGATAATTATGTGTTATTATCTATTTATGGAGTATTTGATGATATTTATGGAGTATTTGATGCTATGTCGTCGCAAGATATTAATCTGTTTCCAGATAATAAACAAGATTGCAATCTAAGAGTGGATTCTAATCCCTTATTAGAAAAAAAACTGCAAGAACTCAGGATAAATCAAAAAAATCCATTAATTGACTTTGTTGATAAGCATTTCAATTTAAAAAATAATCCTAATCAAAAAAAAC
>JABDEI010000118.1 GCA_013287145.1 Chlamydiota bacterium | reverse complement strand
TCTCGTTTAACATTTAGCGTTTAGCATTATCTACGGTCCATTCCTCCGGAATGTATTTTCTGTCTTCAATAGCTTCGATGCGCTTTTCCAAAGAGGGATGTGTAGCAAATAAACTGCTCAAGGCTGAATGATCCTCCAAATAGAGATGGGAAAAAGCCATACCATGCTGAGGCATGTCTGAAACAGCATCTTTGGCAATTTTTCGCAGAGCATTGGCTATGCCTTGAGGGTTGCGTGTAAACTGGACCGCACAGGCATCGGCTAAATATTCCCGCTCACGACTTACACAGGACTTTAAGATCGATCCAAATAACCACGTCAAAGCACCGGCTGCCAGTAAGATAATGGCTGCGATTGCCACAGGGTTGCCTCCTTTGCCATTGCCATTTTCTTTACGGCCTCGATAGCTGGAAAATTGGATGATGCGCAAGCCTAAATATAAAACGAAAAAAAATCCCATCACCATCGCAGCCAGGCGCAAACTAATTTTCATGTCGCCGTTGTAGATATGACCGAACTCGTGTGCAACAACGCCTTGAATCTCATCGCGGTTCAGTGTATTTAATGAACCCTCTGTGATTGCAATAATGGCATTATTCGGCGTCAAGCCCGCAGCAAAAGCATTAATCTGCTTTGCGGGGATGATGTAAACGGGGGGCGTAGGCAAAGAGGAAGCTAGGGCCATCTCATCGACGATATTTAAAAGCTGTTTTTCTTTTGGATTAGTCGTGCCTGGATCGATGCGGCGGGCACCTACGGTTTCAGCAACATAGCTGCCGCCATACTGCTGATACATGGAGTAGTTATAGCCAGCGACCCCAAAAGTGATGATCAAAAAGGCCAGTCCAATAATGGGAATAGGAGGCTGATAGCTGTCTTGAGCAAAAATGCGCATTGCAACTTCTGCCAATACAGCTACTACTAGGGTTAAAAGGACAAAGATCGTTACATAGATCGATGTCTTTGAACGCGCCCGTCTCTGTGCTTCCCAAAAATTCATAGCCATATGATCAACATCCTACGATAAACTAAAAGGAGACCTTCACCGCTTTTTTAGCTTCTACATCGGCGACTTCGTAGAAGTCTACAGGATGGTGGCCAAAAGCTGAGGCGACAAGAGTTGCTGGGAACACTTGCTGTGAGGTGTTGTAGGACATCACCTGATCGTTATAAGCTTGACGCGCAAAAGCAATGCGGTTTTCAGTAGAACTAAGTTCTTCCTGCAAGGTTTTCATGTTTTCACTAGCTCGCAACTGCGGGTAGTTTTCAGCTAATGCAAAAAGGTTTGCTACAGCGCCTTTTAAAGCAACCTCAGCACCCAAAAGATTTTTTAGGGAGCCTCCGGTAGGTCCGCCGCTCTTTTCTAAGTCTTCGCGCGCAGCGACAGCGTTGCTTCTAGCATTAACAACAGCTTCAAGCGTGCCGCGCTCATAGCTCATATAGCCTTTAACAGTTTCTATTAGGTTTGGAATCAAATCGTAGCGCCTTTGCAACTGGACATCAATTTGACTCCACGCGTTTTTCACTTGATTGCGTAAATTAATCAATCGGTTATAAATTCCGATTGCCCAAAGAATCAAGACAAGAACAATGCCTAAGATGATGAGCGTAGCTATCATAACAACACCGCCTTTTAATTGTATGAATTTACTCATCATGGTATCATCTTTGCCAATTAAAGACAAAACCTGCCAATCCCATACGCATCAGGCTAAGAGAGAATCGGGCACGGGCACGCACACGGGCACGAATGAAAGAAGTACGCTCAATTGAAAGAAGATTCATAAATTTTTCGTGCCCGTGTGCGTGCCCGTGCCCGGTTCTCTCTTAGCCTGATCATTGATATCACGGACGAAGCCACGGAAAATCACTCCTTGTCCGTTTTTTGCATCCTGTATATATACAAATTTGAAAGAACTAAGAGATATACAGCAGTGAGAATTTTAAAACCTGTTCTGATCGTGGCCTTTTATCTATTTCTTTTTTTGGTGATTGCCAAAATCTTGTATGTCGGCATCGCAGAAATGCATTTGTCGCAGAACCTTCAGAAAGAAACGCCAGCGCTCATTCTTACTTCAGAGGCCTATCTGGATGAAAATTTCACTGATTTTAAGCAGCGTTTAGTTCATCGCGCACAAGTCCAACCCTTTAATCTGATAGCGCTTGGAATTTTTGTCTTAGCTATCATCCATACTTTGCTGGCCAACAAATTTACACAATTTGCGCGGTACTTGCAAAAAAGAAGGGGAAGGCTGCAAAGAAAAGAGCAGGAATGGAATTCGATCACATTATTTTGGATTGAGTTTTTCCAGTTTATGGGAGAGATCGAAGTCATCTTTGGACTTTGGGTGATCCCTTTATTAATTGCCATGACCTTTGCCTTTGATTGGAATACCGCTACACAATATGTTTCGAGTTTAAATTATGTCGAACCGCTGTTTGTTGTCGTGATAATGACTATTGCTTCGACAAAGCCAATTGTCACCTTGGCTGAGACTTGCTTGCATTTCGTAGCGAAATTAGGAGGGGAGACAACAACGGCCTGGTGGCTGACACTTTTGATTGCCGGCCCCTTGCTAGGATCTTTAATTACAGAACCTGCCGCGATGACGGTGACTGCCTTGCTATTGGGAAAGCAGATCTATCGCTTTCATCCAAAAGATAAACTAGCTTATCTGACGTTAGGATTGCTTTTTACAAATATCTCCGTAGGCGGCTTGCTCACCAATTTTGCAGCACCGCCGATTTTGATGGTCGCGCAAAAATGGCAGTGGGATAGCGCATACATTTTCATCCATTTTGGATTGAATGCCATCATCAGTGTGACCTTAACAACGCTTGCCTGTTTTTGTTTTTTGCGCAAAGACCTGCAAGTTCTAGAGGAAGCTAAACAAGTTAGACTGGCAAAACATCCCGATGATGGCAGGGGAGTCAAGATCCCTTTTTGGATCATCCTTGTCAACATAACATTCATGACGTGGATAATCATTCACAACCATTACCCGGCTATCTTCATTGGCTCTTTTTTGCTTTTTTTAGGCTTCTACAAAGCTACTGAAATACATCAGAGCGACCTTGAACTCAAAACACCAATTCTGGTCGGTTTCTTCCTTGGCGCTCTAGTCGTGCACGCCAATCTACAAGCCTGGTGGATATCGCCTCTGCTCGAAAAGGCCCAAGCCTTCACAATACTGCTATTTTCATTGGCCTTATCACCCTTCGTCGATAATTCCATCATCACTTATCTAGCATCGCTAACTCCAAACTTTGACGACGCTATGAAATACGCTGTTGTCGTTGGAACAATCGCCGGCGGGGGAATCACCATCATCGCCAACGCGCCCAATCCCGCTGGACAAGCCATCTTGCGCGATTATTTTCCAAAAGGTATTGCGCCCACAAAATTGTGTTTAGCTGCTTTAATACCGACTTTTATAGTCTTATTGGTTTATTATTTTGTGCGATGGTAATGTTAAGGACCCCCATTCAAAATCAATTGGTCCCAATATTGCTGCATCTCTGGGGAAAGAAAGCGACGCAAGAGTGTAAAATCAACAGGCCAGATGTGGTGTTTTTCTGTATCAATAAAGACAAGTTTGCCTTTTTTTGTGAAAGGCAGATTAAAAGCCACGATATCAGCAAGGCCTACCTCATTCATAATGGTATAGATAGCTTCTAGGTGCTCTACGGTTAATTCAGAACTTTGCCACAGCGCTTCGTTCCTCTCTTGGGTCAAGATTTTCATATCTTCAACAACCAGAAGGAAGTTTTTTCGAAAATAGCCTAAAGGCGGCGAGGGTTCAGCCGGCAGGGGATATATCCACTTTCTGGGAACCTTAAAGAGCGATCCATACCCATACTTTGTTACTGCTTCACGAATGGCTTGAGCGCCTCTAATGCGCTCTAGACAATAAGCCCAATCTGAAACATCGTTAGTCTCATCGGTAATCAATTTCAGTAAATAACCCTTAAGTTTGGGGTGTTTAACGACGGTAATCTTATTCCATTGACCTGTGCAAAGTCTTCTAAATCCAGCATTTTTCAACGTTTGCTGATTCAATGAAACGCGCTCATTAGAAAAAATTCGATCGAGTTTTAACCTAAGGCGATTTGACGGCAAAAAGTAAGGGGAAAGTTTCTTCCACGTCTCCTCATCGACTTCTGCAGGTCTGACATAAGGGCGTTTGTTTCTATGCGAGGCGCGACTGGTAACTTGTTCTAATTGAAGCTCATTCTGATTGTCTAAATAGACATCACTAGAGATGAGCTGATAGTGCGCAAGACATAGGGTAGCTAAAATTAAGCACAGCCTTTTCATTGGAGTCCCAAAGTTCAGCTTTTTGGAGAGTAAATATTTGAAAATAAATTATATGTATTTTTTTTGAAATCGAAAATATTTTTTTAATTCACTGACATTGCGCTTTGGATGAGGACTATTCCTTTAAGAACAGCCATTCTTCAAGTAAGCGCACGCCAAAACCGGTCACTCCTTTATGGGCTAAGGGGAGATCTTCTTTATAAAAAACTAAAGCGACTAATTAAAAATTAAATATAATAATAGAAAAACATGAAGCTAATCATAAGCATCATGCTGAAGGAGAGAATAAAAATGCCAAAGTTAGCATTTTTAATTTGCAATTTTTCTAACAAAGCGATATCAAAGTCTGCGACCTAAAACTTTTCAAAGAGATATCTTATGACATTAGTTCTAGCCTTGAAAAATGCTCAAACATTTACCGCTTTGCGGTCATTAGTCGAAACAGATAAGTCCAATGCAAAACTTACTTCTCTAGGAAAACGATCCGTTACAGTCAATGGGTATAAAGATTCCTTAACTATTGATGATTTTGCCAAGCATGTAATGATGCTGACCCAGAAAAATTTTGAATTTAGCGAAGAAGAGCGCGCGCATGGGAAATTTATTGCTAAACGCATTAACGCATTTTATTTTAATACAGACGTTGAAATGGGAGTAAAAAAAACGATCACGCGCATTCTATGCTGGCTAAGAGATGCTTCCTTTCGACTAAATACGCGCTGGCAATGGGAAAAAAATGGATGGAATAAGACTTTCAAATTTTATACAAAAGAACAGTATCAAAAAGCTTTTAACGCTATACCTCCACAAGGTCCCGATGCAGATATTTTGAAAAAAGCTCATTGTCCCGATCGCTGGCTAGCTCCAAAAGAGGTTACCAAACTACAAAAAATTGAAAAGTGCTTAGGAACAATAGAAACATCTGTGCAACCTATTGCCAATGCTGCAAATAATTTGGGAACTCAAGCGAAAAATTATGCGAAAGGATTTTTTTCTAGTTTGCAGGCCAAAGCCACAAAATACAAGAACCAAGCCTTGACGACAGTACAAAATGCAACATCAAAGAAAGATGACGTTGCGGCAGTCACTAATGCAACATAATATATATTATCAGACGTAAACTTGAAACAAAAAATCCGCCAACATTCTTTTAAGAATGTTGGCGGATAAAGTTTTTAATTCTTTTCGAGTCCGGCTCGATAATATATATATCAGATTTGCGTTGTTTTTTTGGCTTCTAATTCGCGTCTAATAGTATATGTGATGGTTTCCATCATATCGCCCGTTGCTTCATTTGCTTTTTTGAGTTTGGCGTCAAATAAATTGTTAGCCAGTCCTTTGGCTCTTTTGGCTTTAGCTAAGTAAGCGTCCAGTTCTGTCGTAGTATTAGTCGCGAATTTACTTCTGTTATTTTTTAGTTCGCTGATAATCAGCTCTATTTCTGTAAGATCTATTCTATCGAGTTTTTTTTGTAATCCTTTAGAAAGTTGTTTTTTTAACGTAAATGGTTCTAATTGTGAGTCAACTTGACTTAGCGCTATCATGTGATCTGTGTTAATGTCTGTTAGTGATTTTTCGAGCTGAGCGAGCTGAGTTAGTACTTTTGTATAAGGTTGAGCAAGCGAAATCTTATGATTTTGTGCCACTTGCATCGCATTCAAAGGCAAAACACTATTCATAGCATAAACTTTATTCATTGTGCTTGTGGGTATTTCCTCTTTAAGCTTTCGCGCTTTTCGAAGCTCTTCCAATGTTGTTTTAAGACGCTCTTCTAAGGGCGTATTGCAATGCTTTTTAGCCGATTCGATAACTTCTTTTTCAAAAGTATTTCTATCTTTTGCAACGACGAGTTTAATTTTAGTAATCAAAAGACTAGTAACAGGATTTATGAGTTCTTTTCTCATACTGTTTTTCAGTTTATCCATATCTTTGGGAATAAGCGCATCTTTTTT
>JABDEI010000117.1 GCA_013287145.1 Chlamydiota bacterium | reverse complement strand
AATTCTAGAAAAAACGGGATTAATTAAGGATCCGGAGATTATGGAAAAACTTGCCTCTCTGATTCAAAATATCTATTCTGATTCAACAAAGAAATCTCAAGAAAGGTTTTCTAAAATAGTAGAATTATTTATGAAAAAAAATGATCCTAAAAGTGACATTTTATTATTATCTAACGAAGAGATTACCCACCTCTTAGCGTTTTTAACAAAAATATCCGCTTGATGAGAGCTTGTTTAATCTTTTATTATCATCTACCCCACTCATAATCTTCCTGAACCCATTTCTTGTGAAGCTGTAGCTTGTTCTGAAAACACTGAATCAATAATCTGCAATTGGTTCCGAATGGCTTCGAGTTTAGTATAAAGATAGACTTTTTTATTTTCACTGAAGTCTAACACTGTATAAGCTTGTTTAAGTCTTTCAAGCTTATTTAAAACAAGTTTATTGATGGAATCGGGGTTTTCTTTGGCATGCTTTATGATAGCATTTAGTTGAGATAAAGATTGGACCATTTTCATAAAATCTAATGGAATCGTCAAGAGGTCATCTTTATCAGAGGGTGTCACTTTAACATTTTTAATCTCTTTAGGAATTGGCTTTAAATATTTATGAACTGATACAGCTTTCTTTTTAATGTAATCTGGGAAATTGTCTTTTAGTGCAGAAATAATTTTGAAATTTTTAAGTGTATATAAGCCACATGTATAAAGATCGCGTTGCCTGACATTCATGGTAGAATAGATTTCAGCTTTAGGAAAAACTTTATAAGTGCGATTTGCTATTACGTGCAAGCTATTTCCTAAATCAAAATTCGCTCCGCCTATAAGAAAAACAAATATTTCTTTCTCATTTTTAGAAATCATAACACTACTTTGGTGAATACCTTCATCGTCGATCTCTTTACAGCGTATGCTAAAGTACCACTTACCCGTGGGTTGATCTGCAAATTCCCCTAGTTTTTTTGTGTAATCTTCATAACTTTCACATTCTATTGCTTTTTCAGCGAAAGTTCCCTTTTTTTTAAAACTGTCTAATTGTATTTTCATGCCATCAGGCATAAAAACGACTTTTTTTCCACGCGTATCATACAGGAGTTTGTTTTTAAATAAAGCTGAGTAGTTATTCACGATTAATTCAATTAAAGTCATATGTCTGTTAGCAATTTCTTCAGCAAAAAAACTCCTTTTAAGCATGAGTTTTTCTTTCATTACTGGATCTTTTTCTTCCAATTCCTCCTGACTTATTTTCTTCAACCATTTTAAAGAATCGCGATAATCCGCTTGCAGATCTTTCATCAAGGCTTTTGTATCTGAAAGTCCTAACTGAGATAAATACTCCTTTAGGCCGACTTGATTTTTTCCAAGGGAAATATCAAAAAGTATGGCTAGTTTAGAATTTGGTTGAAAAGTAGGAGTTTGCTCTAAAGCCTCCAAATAAAGATGAACTTTTGAAATTATGGGATCTAACTGCGCATCATCTTGGACTTTTAGTGCGTTAAGCAGCTCATGTACTCTGCTAGGTTCAGACCAACATAGTTTAACTATATACTTTTCTATTTCAGCAAGATGTGCCTGAAAAAGAGCTGTTTTTGCATTTCCTTGCATTTTTTCTTCATGGCTATGAAAGGAGTATAAAATTCTATATAAAACAGCCAGATCATTAGATTGTAAATGCTCAAATCCAAATTCATTGCCAAGATGGATAATTTCTTTATCATTTATTTTTTCTTTATAAGCAGAGGCCGCATGCAAAATTTGCCATTTTACTTCTTCAGTAAGCAGCCTAGCTTGTGGAATATTATCTTTTAAGTTAAACCAGAAATCAGCATGGCCTATTAGCCCCCCCCAGGAAATTTACTTAAATTGTTTCTTACATAATTAAGATTGTTTTTTAAATTCGCAGAGGAAGGCCTTTCTTGTTTATATAAATCATTATAGCGACTTAAGAAAACTTTTTTTAATTCCATACAGGATGGTTTGGAAAATTCGGGATGTTTTGCTGTAATGAGATCTACCGTTTCGGCTTTTTCTAAGTATTGAGAATCAACGAGTCCACACTCGACCCCAACTAGATTGATAAAAGCGGGGATTAAATCATCAGATGTTCCTTGTTGTTGAGCAAATTCTTCAACTGTCCGTAGAAATGCTTCTCTTTTTATAGCATGATCAGATGCTTTTTTTGGATCTTGGTCTTCTTGGATTATCTTCAAACAATTTTTTAGGCCTTTTATAGCATTGAGTGGTTTTGCAGATCCTAGGGCAGAAAGGAATTGCAAATGCCAACGAATAGTTTCTGGATCAGACAATTGATTGAGGGAATTGATGATTTCTTTAAGAAGAGGGTTATATGATGGATTTGGGTAAATTTTTTGAATGAGATCTGCAATTCCTGCTACGATCTCCGGTTTATCATTAAATTCTATTTCTTCAAGTAGATTGCGTAGAGTTCTTGTATAGGAGTCGGAGTATTTTTCAATGGTATTAAGGTAAAGTGAAATGGACTGTAAATATTGCAGCTTCTTTATTCTTTGATAAGCTTGTTCAAAAGTCTCTACTTCTGAATTGGCTTCATTTTTATGGACGATTTCATGATAAGTTTTACTGTATTCTAAAGCCGCACCTTTTACAGGTAATCCTTTTTCATCTTTAATTACCCAATCATAGGTTCGAAGAGCATGATGGTGGGTCGAACGCATGTATTGATTTTGTTGATCTCGATTGAGGGACTTAATGCTGCTAAAAGTCTTTTTTATAGCCTCGCAAGCCTTTGCGGAATTTTGATGATTGGCATAACAGATCGCATTAGCGCCATTTTGTAATGTTAGCGATTGATTATTAGTTACTTCCGGCCATTCCACAGGAGTGCACATATCCCGCAAACCCTGGTGAAAAGGAGCTATGACAATGGCTCCCGTGCTATGTGCTTCCATTGGGACTAATCCACAGGCTTCGGCATGTGAAGGAACCATAACAGCTGTTGCTGCGGCTCTTATTAGCCAGCCTTTTTTGACATTTTGATGCATTTTACCATCTTTGGATTGAAAAAAGTCCATTTGATCAGAGCGTTCATCATAAACTTTCAAACAATCATGATAGGCCTCTTTTTGAGAGGATAGCTTTAATTCTTTAATGATCTTATTTGCATGCTTATTTCCAACGTCTAACCCCATGATGACGCATTGCCCTCCTTGTTTTTTGACCTCTTCCACCATCGCGGGCAACATGTCTATGCCTTTTTCGGATGAGTAGCGTCCTACAAATAAAAACAAAGGTTTATGAGGGTCTGCAATAATTCCCGCTTCAAATAGGTCTTTTTTGATTTTTTCTTGGTGGCTAAGATAGTCGGTAGTTTCGACCTTACCTGTTTTATTTTGTTCAAAGGTGCTTTTTAATGCATACTCCCCATACTCTTTTTCATTGCAAATATCAAACATGGAGGCGTTAATTCCATTTGTGATCCCAATGACTTTTTCAAGTCCTCCTTGGGCTAATGTTGCTTCTCTTAAGCCTTTATTCAGTTTTGCAGAATAATGAGTAGCGTCTAATGCAACACCTTTAGAAACGAAGATATTTTTATGTGCATGTTTTAACCCCTCTTTTGTATAATTTATGAACAGTTGGAATGGAGAAGTTTTCCCTCCAATTTGCCTTAAGGTTCTAGCTCCCATAAACCCTTGTTGTCCCAACCCCGCGGTTAACATATGAGTTAAATAAACTCTTTTAATACTTCGCAATCCTGCTTGATTACGCAAGTGATCAATCCTGCTTGCCATTAAGGCAAAAGCTCGACCTCCTACATGGTCTGCATCAGCTTGAGCAATATCTATTGATTTATTGCCCGTTTTTCCTGAATAGGTTCCGGCAAAAACGGCTGCAGCCGAAGCCATATAGAAATTGCGATCTTGACTAGAGGATGTTTTGAAGTTCGAATAGGCGTCTTTCGGCTTTCCAATATCAAAAAGTTGATTATAATGATGGTCCGGCTGAACTAGGTAATCTCCTGTTGCCACATCTTTATAAATAGTGCTTTTTACCATTTTTCCTTTGAATTGGTGAGTGATGACCCCTTTAAATTTAACATCGAAATTTAGTTTGTCATGAATGTAAAAAGGGTGGATTCCTCTGACTTTTTCTAATTTCATGCGTGTGTGTGCAAGCGATGTTGCTTTTAAAACAGCTCCCAGTCCCCCTACTTCATTGCGTGGTGTTTCAACGGCCATTTTTAAGACTTTTAGCGGATGTGGCTTTTTATCATCTTTTTTATCTTGAGGAGAGATCTTAATTTGTGCATCAGCTAATGATTTTAAAGCTTTATTTGCGGTCCTAGAAACCAGGTTGTGAAAAATGGGTTGAAAAGCATGATTTTCCAGATGTAAGAGTTCTTTCATCTGCTTAATTACAGGATTAAGATTTTGATCATCCAGGAAGATCATGGTGTTAAGTGCTGCCATTCCTGCAGTAGGATTTTCAAGACATAATCGAAATAAATGGTCTTGAATATCAAAGACATGGGCGTGAAAGAGGGTCGTTTTGTTGTTTGCCTTTTCTTCTCGGTAATAGGAATTCAAAATTCGGAACAAAATTGCTAAATCATTGGCTTCTAGATGTTTAAACTGAAAGTTTTTTCCTAAATGAATCAAACCCTGGTCATCTTTATATGCAGTACATGCATGCAAAATCTCTTTTTTGACTTCGTCTGACAACTGGAAAGCAAAATTTGGATCTCCTTTTAAATTAAACCAAAGATCAGCATGCTTGATTAATCCACCGCTTGCAAAGCCTTCAATATTTTGATGTGCAAAATCAAGACTTTTTTTTAGCTTTGCAGAAGGAGTGTCTCGCTTTAAGTGATTTTTAAAAAAAGCAGAGAAGCAATTAAAAATATCCATAAGAAGATCTCTAGATTGTTGCAATTTTATTTATAATAACATTTCCACTGTATTTTTAGTATACAACAGTTGTCTATTTTTTTTATAATTACTTTTGTTTAATGTGCGTGGTTTTTAATAAAACTATCAAAAATCAATGGTTTTCCAAATCAGACGGTTGACAAAGTTTTTTACTCCGTTAATCACGCTGGTTATTTTTCCTTTTTTATGTTGATTTTTGTTTATCGCACTATTAGATGATATTAGATCGTCTGATTCAGCTAAAATAAAACCAAAACTTTTAAGACAGTTTTTAATTATATGGGTAGAAATGGGTTTTACTAAATTACTTATAACAAGAGAATCTTTAGGATGATTTTGATGATACCATTTCAAGAAATTTTCTTGCATTAATGGGCTGCCTTTTAACTGAGTTTCAAAAAAATGCATAAAGGCCATCGAAGTAGTTCTAACTCTAAATTTTTCTAAAAATATTTGTTTGAGTTTTTCTCTTGAGTGAGGGCCAAATTCTGGGTGCATTTGGAAATCAAATGTTTGATCGATGCTTTTGGAATTTTTTTTAACTAAGCCGCATTCATATCCTACTAATTTTAGATATGAGGTTGTTAAATCATCATTTGTGCCTTCCTGGGATGCTAGCTCCCTTGCTACATCCAAAAATATTTTCCGTTTAAATTCGGAAAAAGCATTCATTATTTGTGAATCAAAAGAGTCCAAATTGTTAGTATTATTTAAAAAATTTAGACAATCGATTAATTCTTGTTTTACGTTTTCTTTTTTTTCTTTACCGATAAATGCAAGTAAATTAAGAGACCAGAAAATTTTTTCAAAATTTGGCTCGCTAGATAGTTTTGCAACGATTTCTTTAAGCACTAAGGCTAAATCTCCTTGATCAGATTCCCGTTCCTGCCTTTCATAAACATTTTGAATAAGATTCGCAACTCCACTTACTATCTCTTTTTTGCTTATCATTTCAGTTTCTTCTAGAAGCTCGGATAAATAAGCTGTAGTTGAATTATGATATTTTTTGATTAGATTTAAATTTTGGGATATTGAGTCTGCATCTCTTGCAATTTTTGCTCTTTGGCGTGCATTCTCAAAAGTTTCAACATCGGAATGGCCATTATCTTCATGTAATACATCATGATACATTTTGCTATATTTTAGCGCAGATCCATCGATAGGTTCACCCGAGCTATCCCTGACAATCCAATCATAGGTTTCAAGAGCATGCTGATAGGTCGAGCGTATGAACGTATTTAATTGATCTTTAGAAAGCGAGTTCAGTGCAAGCATGGCTTTGTTTACAGCGTTTCGGGCATCAATTTTACTGTCATGATTTCCATAACAGATCGCGTTTGCGCCATTTTGCAAATTCAAAGATTTTTCATTAGTAACTTCTGGCCATCCCATCGGTACACACATATCCCTTAAGCCTTGATGATAAGGGGCGATGACTAAATTTCCTGCGCAATGCGCTTCCATGGGAACAAGACCGCATGCTTCTACATGAGAAGGAACCATGACAGCGGAGGAGGC
>JABDEI010000116.1 GCA_013287145.1 Chlamydiota bacterium | reverse complement strand
GACATGCGGCGATTCAAACCGCAAAATCCTCGCTGTGATTACAAGACTGAAGTTATTCTCTATCGTTGGCATTACATTTAATTGTTTATCCATTCCTTCTATGGCTCAACAAATCATCAAAAATGTTCACCTCAAAGATAAAGAAGGTGTAGCTTTAAGCACTCTTTCATTGACCATGATTGCTACAGATATCGTGGATTCAATCGGAACTTTTGTCAATGCGGTTTTAATGATTGCCGATAAGGCCGCTGTAGGATTTTTTTCAGTTTTAGCCATGCCTTTGTCCTTCAGTTTGATTGGAATGGGATCAATCTCTCGCATTGTTCAAGTTGCCAAAACACAATCTTTATATCGAAGTATAAAAAAAGTGCAGCCTGCTCATCAAAATGCCGATCCTTTGGCTAATATTTATGCTTTAAAAGACTTTATCGAAAAAAAATTAGGGGTAACCCCAGAAGAATTGTCCTTAATAATCTCCACTGCCAAATCGAAGGGAAATTTTTCAGCAAATCGGATTGAGGAGATTCAAAAAGAGGAATTATTCAAGCTTAAAGAAAAAAAGAAGTCCTCTTTCTTACGCGCAGCTCCTCAAGAAGCTCTTCAGGAGATGGAAAAAATCTTTGAAAAAATCAAAGATGTTAAGACGATAGATCAAAAACAGATCGATGATATTAATTTGCATCTCAGTAAGATCTACTCTTCGTTGAAAAGAAAGAGAAATTTAGAAATAGGGCATTTAATGAGCAATCTCCTAAATCTTATAGCTCTTACGATGTTTTTTACTGCCGCCCCTACTTTCGTTCCTTTTATCTTTTTAGCCGCAAGCTTGATTCTTAAAGTTAGCTTGCTTGCCTATGATGATCTCGCAAAAAAATCATGATTTTCTCGTCAGATTTCCCTGAAAAAATCATTCCAAATATATTTACAAAGTCCGCATCTTCTGTAAAACCATCTGCAAAACCTTTGCCTTCTTGGAAATTCCAAGAGGTTGTGTAGTCTTGTATAATTTTCTCAATTGCAGATCGATCAGTTGGTTCGAGAGCAATGGCAGAACTTAACGCTATATTCATTAAGACGAATAAGAAACAACTTTTGGCAAAATTAAACATAGAAATTCTCCTTTTTGTAAGTTAAAAAATGTAACGAAAAGGAGAAAAAAAAGATAAAAAAATTATACCGAACGTGACTCAAAAATTAGCTCAAATGCCAATTTTTGAGTTACGTTCAGTATCGATGTTAGGAGTCATTTAAATTTCTTTTGGAAGATAATGCTAAGGGTTTGGCTTTGATAATCTTTACCATAAAGGGCGCTGATCTTTTCAATTTTTTTGGCATGGACAATTTGAAAGTCATCCGAAAATTCTTCAGCAAGTTCGTACAAAGAATACAAGCGCGAAGGTATCTGCGAGAAGGGATCGATGACGAGTTTAGAGGCTGGGTCCGGAGAAGAAGCTAATAATGGCTTATAAAAGCCATCTTCATCAGAAGCTAAGCTCAGCAGATAATAACCGCTATTTTTCAAGGCGGCATGCAGATGCTGCCGGTAACTCTTTTGAGCATCTTTGTCGACAATGTGTTTGTAGCACGAGATATCGATGGCTGCGTCAAATTGGTTGTTTTTGACTGGCCAAGGCATCGTAATGTATTGACAGTAACCTTTGATGGAAAGCTTCATCGCCATGGCTTTTTGGTTCAACTCCTCGATATTTTCTTTCGATAAATCAAGAGCTACAACTTTATAGCCATGCTGAGCTAAATAGAGAGCATTAACGCCTTTTCCGCATCCCAGATCAATTGCTTCGCCCCCTTGCAGTCCATGATCCTCAAGAAAGGAGGCGAATTGAATCACATCATTTGCAGGATTTTGCGGATAAGAGAATAGATTCTCACGTTGATGTTCTTGACATAGGTGTTTAAGTTTTTTTTCCATTTTCAATCTCTCCATCGAACAGTTTTCAAGCAATCTCCTTTTTGTTATGGACAATTATTCATTTTAGGTTAAAACAAAATTTTACAAAAATGAGGTGCCCTATGGATATCAATTTGTTTAATGCCGCTGTGGTCGGAGAAAATCCAGATGCTGCTTTTTTCGTTGAAGGCGAGCATTTGCATGCCGCTGACGCACGCGTCGTTTCTTTAAAAAAGGAAAAAAGCAAACCGGAACTTACTCTACCGCTATTAAGAAATGCCTTGAAAGCATTGATAAAGTTTGCTGAAGGCAAAGTAGAAAACCATTTCCTGGAAGTAGATTGGAAGGGCATCGCTGGAAAAGATGAGCAGCCGGCGTTAATATCCAAGATCGATCATATTTATTCCCACCTGCCGCATCAGGAACGAAAACAGCTTTCTAGCTTAATCCATCATAGCAAATCGATGAGCTAGTTCGTCGACAGAAATTTCTAAATAAGAACCAATAATGCGATTGGCTCTAGATAAGTCAATGGGTGTATTCACTATTGACTAACACCCCATCCATGTCAAAGATGAAGCCAACTTCAGCACCTAGTTGAAATTTTGCAAAGATAGCTGCGGCAATCAAGAGATATTGAAACATTTTTTTCATAAGTATTTCCGGTTTAGCCTTGTGATTGTCCGGATCTTATTGATTCTTTTCTTTTTTATCCAAATTTTTCTGATCTAAAAGTTCCATTAACATAGGACGATCTTATAAATATTAAAAAATAAACATAAACAAACCTGAATATGTTTGTTAATATTATTAATTAAATGTATACTTTTATAGATTTACTAATAATATACGTCAGGTTTGTTTTATGTTTAGAAATATTTTTATTTGTTCTTTGGTTTTATTGAGTTATGCTGCCTTTGGCTTTGCTGCCGTCAAAAATACCCAGGTGAGGCCTATCGACTGCGCTCCTCAATTGAAAAATAGCTTAACGGCTATTCAGAAGTTGCCCGATGCCAATAAGCTCATTGCAGCCATCCAACAAGAGGGCCCCATCCGCATCCTTACGAATAACACACAATTATCCCAGCAATTCGGCGCCTTTTGGGACGCAGATAACCGCATCATCTTTGTCAATTTTACCCCCCATGCTTCTCAAGGCGAGATCATCGGATCTATCCTCTTTGAATTGCACAATGCTGCCATAAATTCTAAACTTGACCATCTTGATGCTTTGGCTTCGTCAGGAAAAATCAAAAAAGAAGACTATGTCCGCGCTGTCGAATATCTAGAGTATCAAAACTCCTTAAAGGCTTCTAAAATTGCACAAGAGGGGATCGACTTAGGGATTTTTCCGGCAAGCGCTCATTTGCCTACCTATAGCAATTTTGAAGAACATTTCCGCTATCAGAAAATCGGCGGTCACTCCTCTTGGATTGCACATACTTTCGACCAACTCTCTAGAGAAAGAAAAATGATGTAGAAAAGAAGCCGGTAGTCAGTAGCCAGTAGTCGGTAGTCAGTAGGAAGTCAGAAGTCAGAATCCAGAATCCTGAATCCAGAATGAAGGCAGGTAGCCTGTAGTCGATTAGTCAGTAGTCAAAATACCTTTTTCCCCATAGGGGAAGACGAAGGTAGCCTCGGGTTTTCAACCCGAGGTGCATTGTAAAAGGGCATTTGCGCCCCGTTAGGGTCGCAAGAAAATTAGTCGAAACGAATATTTTTTACTCAACGTCTATCTTGCGGCTCTAACGAGACGCATGATTTTATTAAACATCACCCTCGGGTTGAAAACCCGAGGCTACCCTCGTCTTCCCTTACAGGGAAAAGAGGAATAGATTTATGCCATGTATTCTAAAGTTGTGGATTTCCTACCGACTACTGACTACCGACTACCTGCCTTCATTCTGGATTCTGGATTCTGACTTCCTACTGACTACTGGCTACTGACTACCCCGGATTCCGGCATGCAAAAGGCCAAAGCGACATTTTATTGATTTTTTGAGATGAGTCTGCCATAGATATAAGAAATTCTTTAACATCCACAGGAGGAGTATATCTATGTCACACCATCAATGTCCCATCCACGGCTGTCATCATCACGGTTCTTCTTCACAGGGATCTGAGAGCTCTTGCTGCTGCTCCCAACACCATGAAGGCTGCGAACATCATGAATCCGGTGACTTCTCTCAGCAACTTCTTGAAATGGCCGACGAAGCATGGATGGAACTCCTCAAAGAAAAAGTCAAAAAACAAATCGAAGCTACTGGCGGTAGCCATTTAGATCAATTAGCTAAGCTCATCGCTGAATCTAACAACACGCGTTGGAAGCATAAGCTCGCTGCACAAAAGCTTTGCCACGACTACAAAGAAAAAATCGCTGAATTCTTTAACAAAGGCTAAAAAAAAGGATGAGGGTGGAAGGATGAGGATGAAGAAGGAAAGACAAAGATAACTTGGCACTTCAAGAATAATCTTTTTTGTGCTCTTTCTTTTTTCATCCTTAATTTTCTTCCGCCCTTCTCCTTCTGCCTTCATCCTTTCTTTAGCCTGCAATGGACATAAGATGACGCAAAAACCTTTTTATGATCTTGCCGATTTTCCCGATATGCAAGCTATTCAGCAGCATTTTCAGATCATTCAAAAAGAACTGCATGAAAATAAAGTGTGGTTGAATTGGGGCAGCGACAGCTACGATCCAACCGGCCATTGCAAGTTTTTAAGCGGCAATTGGACTGTATGCCCCATTTACTTCGGCAACTATGGCGGAGGGGATATGAACGTTCCCAACCTAAGCCGCGATGAAATGTCGGAGCTGCTGGCTTCCCTGCCTTCGCGTTTCCCAGAAACTACTGCGTTATTGAAACTTTTTCGAAGGATCAATTTTGCAGCATTATCTAGGCTTCATGCTAAAAGCAAGCTTGCTCCTCATCGTCATAATAATCCCTATTCGCTCATCTTTCACTTAGGACTCATCATTCCTCCCGGTAATCTTTGCGGATTAAAAGTTGCGCAAGAGACCCATCTTTGGACAAAGCCCGGCGATGCTATCATTTTCAATGACAATTTAGAGCACAGTGCCTGGAATGATTCTGATGAAGATCGAATTATTTTGTATATCGATTTTACAGAAATTATCTATTAAATATTACGAGATAGAATTTATTTACAGATGAAATAAGAACATTTTTCAGTTTTGGACGCACAAAGTATTGCGTCTTGCCGCTGAAGGTATTGAACAGCCTTGGAAGATGCGGCGAGCCCATTGTTCAAAACACTTCACTACGCGCTGGGAAGACCTTTTAACAATAAGGATTTAAAATACTCATCCCAGTCTTTCTCATTTCGATTGAGATAGCAATCGATGATTGAAAAAGCTAAAGTGCGCGGAAAAAAGGGATTTTCTAAATTGGCTAAAATGACTATTCCGAGTTCAAGCTGCGGCACATACATCATCACAGACGTTGTACCATCGGTTAAACCAGGAGTTTGACAGACAACAACTTCATGGTAGTCATGTATAAACCAGCCGTAGCCGTAGCTAAGGAAATGACAACCGGGGAAGAGGACTTGCTCCATCCACGCATTTTCCTGGCCAAGAAATCCTTCTATAGAGGCAACGGCATGCGGCTTTATGATTTCATGTAATGTCGTTTCTTTAATAAGCATTAAATCATCAATCTTGCCGTGCCCATTGAGCATGAGAAGCCATTTAGCCATATCGCTTGCACATGAGCTTATCCCTGCTCCAGAGGCGATATTATCTAAGTTTTCATAAGCCACTTCTTTGATTGAATCCTCTTGCCATTGATGAGGATGGGCTTTGTTATGGCTTTGCAACAAAGCAATGTAGCTCGTATGCGTATGCGTCATTTGAAGCGGGTCTAAGATCTTTTCTTTGATGATCATATTCCAAGAAGATTGTAGACGGCTTTCGATTGCTTTGCTAACGAGTAGATACAGAAGATTTTGATAAGAAAAGCATCCGCGAAATCCGTGTGAAAAAGGAAGCTTCTCCAATTTTTTTATCAAATCATCTTGCGAAAGAGCGGCATAATAGACATTCAAAGTCTCTGTTGAAGGAAACGAAAGGCCACTATACATGCTTAAGCAGTCGCGCAGAGTGAGATGTTCTTTGGCGTAAGGATTGACAAGATTAAAATCTGAAAAATATTTAACGACCGGATCGTTCCAATCCAATTGGTTTTGCTCGATCATGACTCCAACCGCTGTCGCAGTGAAAGGTTTGGTCAGAGAAGCAATCGGAAATAAGGTGTCTTCATCGACCCTGCTTTCTGAATAATCTTTAGAGGATCTTTTCTTTCCAAAACCTTGAGCGAGGATGATTTTGCCGTTTTTTACGATGGCGACGCTGCATCCAGGCACTTGCCAAGAGTTCATCGACTTTTGAATCATTTTTTCAATGCTGCTAGGAGAAGGTTCTTGGCAAAGCAAGCAAACAGGCAGAAGCAAGACAAAGATTAAGCTAAGTTGTAAACAGCAAAAGAGCATTTTTTTCTGCAATTTATAGACATGTACGATGTGATAAGATACCACACTAAAAAATAATTTCAGAGTCATTTTTTATCTTGTATCAGTTCTACAGTAAACCGTGGGTTCCTAGCGTCATTCACGGCTCGATTCTGTCGTCGCTTTGCGACTGAAAAACCGCAAAAGCGGTAAATTGCCGCGACAGCGGCTACAAAAGTTAGCCGTGGGTGACGCTAGGAACCCACGGGACATATAATGAAAAGTTGCGAGCCAGGAACTGGCGACATCATTTCATGAGTAAAACAACCTTCTTGCGATCGCGTTT
>JABDEI010000115.1 GCA_013287145.1 Chlamydiota bacterium | reverse complement strand
TTAAAACGTTGATAATAGGTATGTTATGTTAGCTTAACGCGTATGTGCGGTAGCAGTTCCTATTTTTTTAGTTGAAGGTGTGTGAAAGCTTCTTGTCTCTATTCCAGAAATAAAACATTTTTTAATTCACTGACATTGAGTGCAACGAAAGACAACTGAACTTATAGATATTTAGGCAATACCCTTTTTTTTCGATGGAATAGACGGTCCTAACATTAACTCGGGATTGATTAGAGCATCAAACTCCTGCTCAGTTAAGTAAGCGAGCTTAAGGCAAGCCTCTTTCAATGAAAGATGCTCATGATAGGCTTTATGCGCAACTTTGGCTGCTTTATCATAACCGATCTTGGGACTTAAAGCTGTCACCAACATTAGCGAGTGATGTAAGTATTCTTTAATCTTCTTTTCATTGGCCTTGAGATCCTTCACCAAATAATCTGTAAATGAGTGGCAAGTCATCGCAAGAAGAGTTGTAGAATTTAAGAAATTGAAAATGATCATGGGCTTAAAAACATTCAACTCAAAATTGCCTTGCGATCCTGCCATCGTGATCGCTACGTCATTTCCTATGACTTGCGTAGACACCATCATCATAGCTTCGCATTGAGTTGGATTGACTTTGCCCGGCATGATGGAAGACCCAGGCTCATTCTCCGACAAGATGAGCTCATGAAGGCCGCAGCGTGGTCCTGAACCCATCCAAGCGATATCCCGGGCTATTTTAATCAGAGAACATGCCAGCGTTTTCAAAGCCCCGCTTGCAAACACAATAGCATCATGGGAAGCCAGAGCTGCAAATTTATTCGGAGCAGAAACAAAAGGCAGTCCTGTATTTTTGGCAATATTAGCGGCAACTTTTTTAGCAAATTGAGGATGGGCATTCAGGCCGGTGCCAACGGCTGTGCCGCCAATGGCTAGTTCATAAATTCCCGGAAGAGTTGATTTAATGCGTTCAATATTTTGATCAAGCTGGGCGACGTAACCAGAAAATTCTTGTCCTAGAGTTATTGGGACAGCATCCATGAGGTGGGTTCTGCCGACTTTAATGATATGGGCAAATTCTTTAGTTTTTTTAGCCAGAGTATCCCGCATCTTTTCAATAGCAGGTAAGAGATTGTGCGTCAGTTCTTCGGCAGCGGCAATATGCATAGCTGTGGGGAAGCTATCATTTGAAGATTGAGACATATTCACATGGTCGTTGGGATGAACTGGTATTTTGCTCCCTAAGACCCCTCCCGCTAATTCGATAGCACGGTTAGAGATCACTTCATTGGCATTCATGTTGGATTGAGTGCCACTGCCTGTTTGCCATACGCTTAAAGGAAAGTGATCGTCAAGTTGGCCTTCAATGACTTCTTGAGCTGCGATAGTAATCCATTTGGCTTTGTCTTTAGCGAGCATATTAAGCTGGCTGTTGACATCAGCAGCTGACTTCTTAAGAATGCCCATGGCGCGTATGAGGCTGCGCGGTAATTTTTCTATGCCGATATTAAAATGAATCAAAGATCGTGCTGTCTGCGCTCCATAATAGCGATCGGCAGGAACATCGATAGATCCCATGCTGTCGCTTTCTTTTCTCATATTTTTCTTATGACCGCTTTTTTTTGGCATTTACAGGCTCCTTATTCATCATTAAATAATGAATAATGGATAATGAACAAAAAAGATGCAAATTTTTCTTTTTTACCTGTAACATCCAAATTTGAGTCTTTGAATCAGCGACAATAATAAACACTGAATGGAACATTTGAGGAACAATGGCCAGTACGCATCATAAAACGATAGTTTTAGCCACAGGATTGGCGATGTTCTCCATGTTCTTTGGCGCAGGCAATGTGGTATTTCCTTTGGCTGTAGGACAATATGCCCAGGATAAGAACTTTTTTGCCATTATTGGTTTGCTGATCACTGCTGTAGGTGTTCCTTTTCTCGGTCTGGCGGCAATGGCGCTATTTGATGGAAACGCCAAGGATTTTTTCGATAGGCTTGGCAGAATTCCTGGATTTATTGTAGCCGCCGTTATTATGGGACTCATCGGCCCCTTCGGAGCTATCCCTCGCTGCATAGCTCTTTCCTATTCAACGATGAAGACTTATTTTCCTGCACTTTCGCTGCCTATATTCAGTGTCATCAGCTGCATTGTCATTTTTCTTTTTACTTATAAGCGCAGTCGCATCATCGATATCTTAGGATATGTCTTAACACCATTACTTATCCTTTCGCTCGCTGTCATCATTATTAAAGGGTTAATCTCCTCCCCTGAAGTTTCTACAACGGATCTTTCCTCGTGGAGTACTTTCTCCATTGGATTGAAAGAGGGTTATCAAACGATGGATTTGCTAGGTGCTTTCTTTTTCTCTTCTGTAGTGTTAGAATGTTTGAGAAAAGAATATCCTCTAACAAATGAAAGAAGCAGCCATAAGCGCCTTTTAATATTAATGTTAAAAGCAAGCTGCATCGGAGCTTTTCTTTTAGCCATCATCTATGTAGGTTTTAGCTATGTTGCAGCTCTTCATAGTGAAAATTTAGTTTCGATTGGAAAAGAGGAATTGCTTAGCACCCTTGCTAAACAAATTTTAGGACCTTACGCAGGCATCATCGCTTGTGTGACAGTTGCTTTGGCATGTTTAACGACTGCAATTGCATTGACAACTGTCTTTGCAGAGTTTATTCATAGCGATGTGACCCAAAATTATGTCAGCTATGAAGTTGCTATCATCATAACGCTTATTTTTACGAATGTCATTGCGACGCTTAACTTCACAAAAATTGTGGCACTCCTGGCCCCGATTTTGCTGATCTGCTATCCAGCGCTCATTACATTGAGCGTCTTAAATCTGCTTTATAAGCTTTATGCATTTAAACCCGTCAAAATTCCCGTTTTAGCTGTCTTTATTTTGTCATTAATCTTTTACTTTATGTGATGAACATTTGCTTTAAGACAAGAATTGGGATCAAGAGAGTTATGCCTGCAACACCGGTACGTTCTTCTTCTGTGCCCAGGTCTCAATGGTTGTGCGCAAGCTTAGAGTAAACAAAGCTTGTTTTTGTACGTCATCGCAGCGATAGATATACCCTATGTATGGGATATCGTATACCTTGACATAGGAGTTGGCTAATTCAGAAGAATGAAATTGAAACTTATTTAAGGCCCGAATGACTTCTCCTTTGATCGAGCGATCCATCGAGGCGATGATTACGAAGACAAAATTGGGCTCTGTTTGAATTTGCAAGAAATAGCTATCTTCTTTGAAGAATCCCTGTTCTACAGCCTTTAAAAGCATTAAAAACAAGGTTTTGAGAGCATTGGGTTCTAAGACGGTACGCATAATCACGGGAGCTAGAGAATAGAAAAAGTTCTCCAATAAGAGCTCATTGTGTTTGGCTGCATCGCCTAAAGATTCACGCACAGCACAAAGAAGCTCATTTTGCTTCGAGATCATGCCCCCATTGAAATCGCGCACTTCTCCAACAATGCGCGAAAGCTCTTCGACCACGGCTTGACGCGCTTTGTATAAGTCGATGGAGTGATCGCGGCGCAAGAAAGCATCTTTGCGGAATTTAACTCTGAAAACAGTCGCTTCTTTTGTATAGCGTTTTCGCAAAAAACCCACCATCTTGCATCTATCATGGACATACTCTAAAAATGTATCGGCATTCTTAAACATCTCTACAATCGAGGCGCTACCGGGAACCATAACACGAACTAGGATTACTGTGAAAAAGAGGTTGGCGTGAGTCTGCTCGTCAAAAGAGATAAAGACTTGCGGGATATCGCGAATAAATTTAATTTGATTACTTAAGCTCAATATGTTGCGCATAATTTCTTCTTCATTGCGCGGCATAAAGACAGGATGCATCAAATGTTCGATTCTATCTTTTAAGTCGTTGGGCAGCTCCTTGCGCAAGATAGCGACTTCTTCTCCGGTAAATTCCTGCCCATTCACTTTTTCAATTTCAAGATAAAGAGTGCATATGTGCTCCGACCCGCGGCGGTTTGCAAAGAATGATGAAGGAATCGCTTGCGCTGTGGGAAGGTAGTTTTGGATGGCTTTGAGTAAGTGTTTCTCTTCAAAGATTTCTTTTTCTTTTAAGAAATTTACGCCTACGATAACTGACAAAACTGATTTCTGGCCTTCAGGAAAATTCAATTTTGCACGAAAAAGTTTAAGGCTAAGATAACGCTTTTCCGGCGAAGATTTAAGAGCAATGCGTATTGCTTTTCGAAAGAGATAATGGATACTGATAATGCGGCTTAAGTGCTGACATTCGCGGATAGACTTAAACTCCTCGCGAGCCGTCACTAAAACATGCTGCATTTCTGTGAAGACATCATAGTCGAAGTGTTGCGGCAGCCTTCCCACAAGATAGGCGATATGCTCTTGAATCATCGCTGTTTTTTCGTGGGTAGACAGCCCCTTAATTTCTAAAATACGCCTTGCATAATGACTCGATTCGACACCGAGGCATACTTCTGTTTCAATGATGGGAAGATTGCGTTGAATCTCGAGCAAATCAGCTTCATGATCGGCGCGGATAACGACTTCACAGGCAGTGTAAGTTTCATCGCTAATGCCTGGCATCTGAAAGTCACCGGCATACATGACGACGACATTCAAGCGTTTTCCGGGAACAAGCCAGCGGCTAATCATATCAAAGAAAAATTTAAAAGCATTTGCCCGGTATTTAGACAGCAAAAGAAATGACAAATTGCAGGGAACGGTCCCGATTGGCAGATGCGAGAATAAAGGCAAGAAAGAGTGAAATTGGTCGCGTTGATCTTCCAACGTCTCTATATCGGAGGCTTTTTCTGAGAATAAGTCTTTGGGAATGATTTGTTTAAGGATATTGCGAATAGCTTCCCGATATAGAGTTGCGCTTGCATTCGCCTCGGGCGTATCAAATAAAGTAGTAATTTGAGGAAGACAATAGGGATCCATACCCTTTCACCTAAAAAAAAATCTTTGCCGCGAGTTGAGATATCAAAACAGAATATAACACGCAACCCAAATATTCACTCACTTGATCAGCCTTCTTCAAAAACAGGAGAGGATATATGAAAATTATTTCCTTTTTCACCGATGTAAGTCCCTGCTTCTTTACTCGATTCAAAATCACAAAAAGATTTGACGTAGAGGGGCATGCGATTTTTTTGAGCAAGCTGAATGCAACGGCTATGCAACACTTTAGCTCCTTTTAAGGCTATTGCTAAAGCCTCATCATAAGACAAATACTCAAATAACTGAGCTTTAGGATTCTGCTTGGGATCTTCGCCGAAAACACCAGGGACATCTTTAAAGAACTCCACTTTGGAAGCACCAAGGGCCACGCCCAAAGCCACCGCGGTAGTATCCGATCCGCCTCGCCCCAATGTGGTGATCTCTCCCTTACGGCTCACTCCTTGAAAACCTGCAACAATGGCAATTTTATCAGCGTCTAAACAGGATAAAATGCGCTGGGGCTTCACATCCATAATGCGAGCATCAGAATGGCGATCGCAAGTGATGATGCCGCATTGGCTGCCGGTGAAGCTGATGGCCTCTTGATTGCGGGCAGCTAAAGCCATAGCTAAGAGAGCTATGCTGATGCGCTCTCCCACCGTGACAAGCATGTCATATTCTCGGCGTGGAGGATCTGGATTGACTTTCTTGGCCAAAGCGATGAGCTGATTGGTCGTATCCCCCATGGCGCTTACGACAATGGCAATACGCGAATAGTCGCGCAACCGAGTTAAGATAATCTCGGCGATACGCGAAAAATGCTCGGGCGTAGCTACTGCAGCTCCGCCAAACTTCATCACTAAAGTACTCATAGAAATATTTAAGGGTGTTTTTATCTTGTTATCATCGCCAAAGCATAAAGGAAACTATTTGTGGAAGTCAATGTGAGAGTTTTTATCTTCATCTACTCTTTCGACTGCAAAATAAAATTTTACTTAACACTTGAAAAAAATGGGGCATCTGCGGTTTAGTTTGGTTTTTGATTTTTTAAATTTTTTCTTTTGACATGATGATATACTTGAAACAAATCTCTTACTTTATCCTAACGATATTTGCCATCCCCGCATGCCTTGCTAGCACAGAAATCACATTAGACTACGAATGCGCCCTGCAGCGCGCCTTAACATATGCTCATGAAATCGTCCTCGCTAACTATGCCTATGAGATGAGCGCAGCCGATACTTATCAAGCATCTCTTAGACCAAATCCTGTTTTTTCCGTTGATGTAGGGCGCGACGAAGAAGGCTGCGGCAGCAAAAACCGACCCGATGTCGCTTGCGCCATATCACAAGATTTCGAGTTAGGCGGCAAAAGATCAAAACGCATAGGCTACGTGCAGTCGGTATCATGCACATTAGGTTGGGACTATGAGATAGCAAAGCTTGATACAATTTTAGGGGTCAAAAATTCCTTCATCGATGTTATGGCTGCCCAAGAGATGAACAAGCTTGCTTTAGCCCGGAAGCAAGTTGCGAAGCAAGTCTTTGAAACCGTTTCTACAAAAGTTCAAAATGGAAAAGCCCCTCTAATACAGCAGAAAAAAGCTTCCATTGGGCAATACACCAGCCATATTGCAGCAGAAAAAGCTAAAACGCAATTTGCTTCGGCAAAGATAGCTTTAGCTACGTTTTGGGATTGCCATAACCCAGATTTTGATAATGTCAACTACCCTTTTTATGATATTACTCCCCCGCCGGAACTTTCTGATTTATTTGATCAGATTGAAAGTACCCCTGAGATAGCAAAAGCTGAACAAGAAGTTGAATCTGCCTACAAACTATTGAAACTTGAAAAGGCAGGAGCTATCCC
>JABDEI010000114.1 GCA_013287145.1 Chlamydiota bacterium | reverse complement strand
TATCCCACGCCAGGAATTTAATCACGGTTCCACTCGCGAGAAAGCTAGAAAGCATTTAGGAACCGATATCGTTGTCATGATCACTCCCGATGCTTATCCTGCCGATAAACATGTTTTAGAAAACCTTGTCGCCCCACTTATCACGGCTCAAGCCTCAGTAGCTTATGCTCGGCAAATTCCTCATGATGGAGCGACATTTTTTGAAGCTTTCCCCCGGCATTTTAATTATCCGGAAGAAGGGCATGTGCGCTCATTACTTGACCTTCATTTATATGGAATTTACACTTTTTTCTGTTCGAATTCTTGTGCCGCTTATCTCAATGGCGCCCTTGATGACATAGGCGGTTTTCAACCCGTGCTTCTGGGTGAAGACACCGTTGCTGTAGCTAAGCTGCTTAGAAAGGGGCATAAAATAGCTTATGTATCTGAAGCTATTGTCAAGCACTCTCATCGCTATACACTTCTTGAAGAAATGCGTCGCAATTTTGATACCGGTTTGGCCCGCAAGGAATATCAATATCTTCTGGAGTGCGGATATAAAGATTCTAAACGCGGTAAAGAATATGTCGTTCGCATGATCGAGCAGCTCACAAAAAAAGATGTGCATCTTTTGCCATATGCTTTTGTTCAGACGGCAGCAAAATGGCTTGGTTATCGCTTGGGGCGTTTAAGTTCAAAAGCTCCTCTTTGGTTTAAGAAAAGCCTAAGCAGTCAAGATTTCTATTGGGTTTCAGATGCCTATCTTAATGAAAAAAAGCTTTAGATTTAAAATCCATTACTGTAAATAATACTCCTTAATGCTAGTTAAACTGGACATTTAAAAACGTTTTTTAAGAAGTTTATTAGCTCTTTGCTGCATGATCAAAAGTCCCGAAGGTATACTAAATGAAATTCATCCTACAGTCACTGCTCCTTTTAACTCTTTTTGCTTCATGCAATAAACCCTGCCACGATTATGCCATTATGGGCGTTGATGAGTTTGTGATCGATTCTTACAAAATTCAAGAAGGCAAACTTTCTATACTCGAAATGGAAGGAACTGAATTGGGAGAACTAGACCCTCAATCTTTGGATGAATATGTCGATGTTATAGCTGAAGGCGATCTTTTAAATATTGTCCTCTATCATCCCACCAGAAAAGATCTTGTCGACAGTATGAGATTCTTCAATGAATGCCTTGGCGGAATCCCTGTAGTTAATGGGAAAATCGAACTGCCTGAGATGCAACCCATCGAAGTTGCCGACTTAACCCTAGAAGAAGCTAGACAAAAGATTAAAGCGATCTACCGTGAAAACATCCAGGATCTCGATGTCTTCATTTCATATCAAGATCGCCTAAGAAAAAAAGTTGAATTAACTGGCTTGGTCGCTATTCCCACTATTCCTGTGGATGGAAAAATTCGATTATATGAAATTATAGCAAAAGCACACATCGCTCCTCAAGCGAACTTGTTCATGAGCTATGTCATGAGAGATTGTGTTGCTCTGCCTATCGATTTACATCGCCTCATCAACCAAGGGGAAATGTGCCAAAATATTGTGATGCGCGGCGGAGATAAGATCTTCATCGCAGCTCCCGGTGATGCAACCGTAATGTTAATGGGCGAAGTCGGAGTTCCTCGAGCTGTGAGCTTGCCTTATGGATATATGTCCCTTCGCGAAGCTCTAGTCTCTGCTGGTGGAATTCCTTTTACCGGCGATCGCAGCCATATTCAAGTTATCCGCGGAAACTTGCAATGCCCAAAAATTTATGTTGTTTCTTGGGAGCATATCGTTCATCTTCCTAATGACAGCTTGTTGCTCATGCCGGGAGATACCGTATATGTTTCGGCAAAACCGATCACAGAATGGAACCGCTTTATTGACCAGCTTCTTCCCAGCGTTGGAGGTATTCAAGCCGGATATGGTCTTTATCAGTTGACGAGATAAGAGGATATTATGAAAGAAACAAATAAACGCGATGAAGATTTCTTTCTTTTATCTTTATCCGACTTTTTCTCCATTTGTAAAAAATCAAAATATTCCATCTCCATGGGAATTGTAATATGCGCCATTTTAGGCGGATTTTATGCATTGAATAAGCCCATTCAATACACCGCAGAGGCTACTTTCAAAGAAAAAGCAAACGGTGCTGGAGTTAGTTCCCAATCTTTAGCAAGCATGATTTTTTCTGATTTAAACGGAAAAAAGGACTCAGACTCTCTGACCTTGATGAAATCGCGCAAGATTGTAGGAGAGTTAGTGCAGAACCTGGGAATCCAGGCTGTGCTTACTCCAAAAAAACAAAAAAACCGCAATAAAATCCTCGATAATCTTCGTGTTATGCGGGCCTATCAAAAGAATAGCGTTTTACCAAGCTTGCCGGATGCTCAACAGGCCCTAAGCTGTCATGATATCGTGTATGGTGACGAGATCCCTCTTGATCTAAAAGTAGTTTTCATCTCTGAAGAGGATTATCAGCTCATTGGAAAAGACGGGGAAGAAATAGGTAAAGGAAGATTAGGTGTTCCCTTTGCTTTCAAAGATATTTCCTTCACATTGGATCGGGATCATCAACATCTTCCGCTAGCAAATGAAGAATATTACCTCACACTACTCCCTTTACACAAAGAAGCTGAAGGCTTATCCAAGCAAATTATCGTTGAACCGCATTCTCAGGATAAGTCGTTAATTATGATAAAATATCTGCATCACGATCGCCATTATGCCTGCAAGGTTGTTAACACACTGATGCATGTTTATCAAAACTACTTGAAAAGCGAGCAGTCAAGAGTTTTTTCAGAACAGCTTGACTACCTGCATCAATGCAAAGAAGAGATGCTTAATAAACTGAAAAACATTATGAGTGACTATGCTGAAGGTCTCTCCCAAGATGTGTCAACAATAGGATATCTTGACTCGCAGAGTGCGATAGATTTCCTGCTGCGCACACAAGAAAACTACAAGGGACTGCTCCTTGAAATAGAATTGAAAATCAAACGTCTCCAAAAAGGCGATCGATCCACAAATGATGATGAAGCTATGGGCCCGCTGCCTAAAGAACATCTGCTAGATGTTGATTTTATGACTATCATCGACGAACAAATCAGAGAGTTAAACCAAGCTTCCGATGCTGTCGATCTCGCTCTGCGCAATTATGTTGAAGAGTCTCCAAATGAACGCAAAGATATTTTTATTCAACAATTTGAAGATCTTCGTCAAGTTCAGGAATGCCTGCAGCAAGCTCAACAACTGCTTGTTGATGTAAATGAAGAAAACACTAAATCGATTCCCGCTTATGACGTCCTGTTTCAAAATCCTAAATACCTGGCCAAAGTTTGGTTTGATCAACTTGTTGTTCGAGAAATAGACGTAAAAAATGCCTCGCCATCGGAAAAAAATGCTAAAAATCTCGCTCTGTCCCGCTATAAAGACAATTTTCAAAGTTATCTACTTCATTTAATCCATCTTTTGAACGTTCATAAAGCTTCTTTAAAGGAAAGATTAACTCATCAGCAGTCTCCACAACTGGAATTTGAAGGTATTGATTTACCCACTGCAAATACCCTTTATGTCAATTATCAGGAACAGATCAATACTTTAGACGCCAAACTTCTTCGAGAAAAATTTTGCTTGCATCGCCTTCAAGAAGATCCCGCATTTGAAATCAGCTCGCTTAATGCGGTATTGTCAGATGTCGTTAGCGGAGATATGCTTCAGAAAGCTTCTCAACTGGTTTTGACATTGCGCGATCAAAATTATCGCACCCCCAAAGAACAAGAACGCATCAAGGCAGAGCTTGACCTATACCGGGGTTTTTTACAGATGCATCTTCAGCAAACCATCGAATTATCTGAGCTGCATAAAAAAATGCTGCGAGACAAAATCCATCGTCTGCAAAATGAATTTTTGGCTCTTTATCAGCAGCGCATTTCTATATTAGAGGAACAAAGAAGTAACTACCTCGATTCATATCTTGGCAAATTAGAAGTCGAAAAAGATGTTTTACAAAAACATCTTTCCGAGATCAATCAGGAAATGGCAACCCTTCCACAAAAAAGAGTTGCTGAAAATCTAATCGAATATCAAAGGAACACGAACCAAAAAATTGTTGAAGAAATTACTAAGCTTGTTGAATCTAAGCATATTTCTAGCAATTTGGATACCATTCAGTCTGCCCCTTTTGACTACGCATTGCCCCCTTTGCATCCTGCAGCCCCTAAGTTAATGGCCTATATTCTTTTAGGTGGCTTTTTGGGTGGCTTTTTCGCTCTATTCGTTGCTCTAACCCGTTCAGTGATCAAAGGTGTTCCAGCGACAAAAGAAAATCTCAAGCTAGCGCAACAGCACGTATCAGGGTGTTTATCGCGGTCTTGTTCTGAAGAAAATCTCGTGGATAATGATTTAGCCACTTTAAGACGCCTTCTCATTTTCCTAGAACAAAATGAAAATCTTTCTCAGCAACCGGTGCATCAGGCACAATCATTGCTTCTTTTACAGGGTAAAGGATGTGATTACTCACAGGCTTTAGCAATGCTTCTATCGAAAAAAGGAAGTAAGATCTTGCTTCTTTCACTCTGCTTCGATCAATCTACAAATCAGCAGGATCTGCCCGGATTGCTTCAAGTCATTGAAGGAACAGCTCAAGAGCCAAAAATTCAACATAAGCCCGCCTATGATCTCATCGCGTCAGGAGGTATTAGCCGTTTTTCTTCAGAACTGATTGGATCAAATGTTTTCAAGAGTGAATTAAACAAACTTAAAGAAAATTATGACTGGATCATCGGCATAAGCTCCGCCATGCCCAACAGCGCTGAAGCCGAAAGCCTCTTTAGCCATTTTAATCAGATCGTAGTCACAGTGGTTGATGAAACACTTCAAGATGTGCGTTCATGCATACTGATGAAAAAGGAATCTGGAAAAAATATTTCGTTTATTGTATCCTCTTGCAACTCATAATTTACTTTGCAAGATGAAACACTGGCATCAGCTCACATTAGCATTTTTACTTGGCGGAATTTTCTTCACGAATTTTTTTGTGGAAGCTTCAGGTCCAATTTCTCACGCCTACTTATCCAAACGCTTCTTTGAATATTATCCGAAGTACACACATGAAGAAAAAAAAGCTTTCATGATTGGAAGTCTTTTTCCTGATATTCGTTATCTAGGTACTACTCACCGCGAAGAAACCCACTTTGAAAATGTCACCATCCAAGAGATACTCGATGAAAAATCCCCTTTTCTCGCTGGTATGAAATTTCATTCTTACGTCGACATCGTCAGAGAAAATTGTGTCATTAAAGATAAAGTCTATGAACAATTAGCAGACATTTCGACAAAAAATATGACCACATTTCTCAAATTCGTGGAAGATGAGATCATCTATTCGCAGATCTCTAATTGGGAAGACTGTGTTGAAATGCTCTCCGACATTGCGGCTGATGAATTGCAATGGGGCATAAACGACTCCACGATTAGAAAGTGGCATAACCTGCTTGCTCTTTTCTTTTCCAATCCTCCTAGTACAGTCGTATTTTTATTAAATCTCGACAGCATCGGTGTTTTGGAATTCTCCAAGGAAGAAGTTGCTTACTGGAGCCGTGTTCTGAAGCCCGTAGCGCAAAATCCTAAGATGCAGCGTTATGTTAAAGAACTCCTTAATCACTTTGAAACTCAACTGGCCGTTCATTCCAATCAAGTTCAAGACCACGACGAAGTTCCAGAGTTTTTCTGCAGACGAATCAGAAATATTAGCTTATCTGCACTGAATGAACCGGTTGCATCATTAAAAAATTAAGCTTGCGATAGGTTTAATAGACATTATAGTTGTGTTGCTAAAAACTAATCGATTTGATTAACTTTTGATAAATTTTTCCAGAGGCTAGTATGGTGCATATTGTTGTAAAAAAAGGTCTGGATATTCCAATCAAAGGAAAACCCAAAGGAAATATAAGCTCACTCGTATTAAGCGGTGAAGCCACTCCCCTAAAAACACCTCATCAAGTTGCTTTGAACCTAAAACCTTTTGATGATATCAAATTTAAAGTACTTGCTAATGTTGACGATATCGTGACTCTTGGGCAGCCCCTCGCTGAAGATAGATTTTGTCCCGGTCGTATGTTTGTCTCCCCTGCTGCTGGCGTTGTAAAAGAGATCCGCAGAGGAAGCAAACGCAGTCTCTTAGACATAGTCATAGAAGTCTCTACGCAAGAACAGTTTTATCAATTTCCTCCTCTAGACGTAAAAAATGCCTCCCGCGAAGAGATTTTAGAAAGACTTAAAGCCGGAGGTGCCTTCTCTCACATTCGACAGAGACCTTTTAATCTCCTTGCTAATCCCACCCAAACTCCACGCAATATTTTTGTAAAGGCTTTAGAGTCCGCTCTATTTGTGCCGCCTGCTGAAATGCAAGTTAGCGGTCACGAAAAAGAATTTCAAATAGGCCTGCATGCCTTGTCATTGCTAACCCCGGGAAAAGTCCACTTAGTCTATAAAAATGACTCCACGTTTCGTCCCTTCATCGATGCTGAAAACGTCCAAAAACACACAGCAGAAGGCCCGCATCCCGTTGGCAACTCTTCTGTACATATCCAATCCATTGATCCAATTGCAGCAAATAACGATGTGGTGTGGACACTTAATGCCCATGATGTCGTGACAATCGGCCATCTACTTTATCGAGGACGTTATTTCAGCGAACGAGTGATCGGAATTGGCGGTCCGGGCGTTATTCCAGAGCATGTAGGATATTTCAAAGTTCGCGAAGGGTATCCAATAGAAGATCTAATTTCCGGAAGAATAAGCAAAGGCGTGGTTCGCTTAATTTCCGGAGATCCACTTATGGGAGAAAAAGTTGAG
>JABDEI010000113.1 GCA_013287145.1 Chlamydiota bacterium | reverse complement strand
TGCGTTCCCTTGCTAGAGATTGGGTTCAGGGCTGACCCAATTTTGTTCATTTCTTTTCTATAGATTGTTGTTGGACTTGCTCAAAGCGAGCTAAACCTTGTTTTAAGTAAGTAATCCACTGCTCGACGTCATTGCCTGTGGAAAAGTAGGGTTCATCTAAAATGCAGGGATGCATCCCTTCGCGACAAAGCAACCCGTTCAAGACAATTAGATCAGTACGTCCCTGTCCATCGATCCAGGGATGAGCCCATTCTAGCTCTGCATAAAGCCTCGCAATAAGTTTAATGACGTTTTCTTGATAGTCTGCTTTGATTGCAAGACGACCTGCGATTTGTTCTTTTAAGTCTTTAGTCTTTATAGTTTGAATTTTTAAATAGGTATTTTTTTGGAGTTCATTGAGATTTGTTTGAAACTCGGCAAACAGCTTTTTTGTAATTTCTTCACATTGGCCGGAATCTATTGGCTTCAAATACTCAACCCTGAGCGTCTTGTAATCTAATCCAGAAACTGCATAACAATCTACAAAAGGCAAATCTAAAGACAAGCGTTTTGCAATCGCAGCAAACTCCTTATTCAATGCTGCTGACTGTTCTAAAGCAAGTACTTTAAGTTTTTCTTTAAGATCCACTACCTTATCACTTAAAATTTTATAAATTTCTTTAAATTCTTTTTCTTCACAGGACGGATCAACAGTCTCAACTAACCATTTTTTTACTGCTAGAGCTTGTTCTTTAGCTTTGGATTTCTCTTCCTCAGAAAAGGAAGACTTATGAAAATGTCCCCAGAAACTAGGCGTATTCGATGGCTCGGGCTCTGCAATACTCTCTAAATATTTGTTAATAAAATCCTTGCATATCTCAAAGGATTTTAGTTGGCCTGTTATCCCTTTAAAAGGAATATTTTCATCGGCCATCGAGAAATTACAGTTTTCCTCTTTTGTTCGGAAGCGATCGATTTCATCAACGTTACAAATGGTATCATTGGCTTTTCCTCTAAAGTGTTTGCATGTTTCATGATGAATGTCATGATACATCGAAGGGTTAAATTCCTGATCAAAACGGTTAGTAAAAAAAATGAGAACCATCTTCAACTCCTTTTAAATAACCAGGTTCGATCTTGCCTCCATGAAGACCTTGGTCGAAAACTAATTTTCCATGCTTCTGATGTTTTCCGTCGATAATCTGCCGCCACCAATCTTCTCCTAGCGACCAAAAAACTTTTTTTGCCTCCTCAGAGGATGGAAGAATTCCTTCGTTTATCAAAAAAGCTTTTATTTCAGGTGGCGAAAGCACTTTCTTTGATGCCAAAGGATTTTTCTTGGAAATCTTATCGAGAATTTCCATGCTCATTTCGTTGATGGTTTCAATGGGAAATAAATGTTCAGCTTTTAATTTTGTGATGATTTTCAATGTCGAAAGTAGTTCTGATGAAGTAAAAACATGCTCTTCCGTCTTGATTTTACCAAAGATCTCCACTAATAAATCTTTTGGCTTCAGTTGCTTTGGATCGAGGGAAGAAGGGAGTGTATTCACTTTTGCATGGAGCTGTAGCAAAGAATAGTTTAAATTGTCAGGAAAAGACATGAAAAACACCTCCAAAAAAAACTCGAAATTGGGTACCTTAATTAAATGTGTCCTGTCACGTTCGGTATAGCTCTTCTTTTGACAGCATTGTTATATTAGCATAATCATCAAGTATTAATTTGCAATCGGCGATTCCTATTATTCGTATCATTTGAAAAGAAATTTTATTTCTTAACTTATAGCAAGTTAGCAATCTAAGAACTCTTTTAGATGACAAGCTTAATCAATTTTATTGACTAAATCAAAAAAAGAAAACAGTTTAAGAAGTACCTAGCTTATGCGTTGAAGTGTGATTAAACTCATAAAAAGGATTGGTGCCAAATGAAAAAATCAATCACATACAATGCAAGTAGCGCAGGAACTTTTCTTCTTGGTGAAGAAGTACCAATCCACCGCTTAGGCTTCGGAGCCATGCGGATCACAGGCCCAGGGATTTGGGGCCCTCCTAAAAATCCAAAAGAAGCTAAAGAAGTATTGCGAAAGACTATTGAACTCGGCGTTAACTTCATCGATACCGCCGATTCCTATGGACCGGAAGTTTCAGAAAACCTTATCGCCGAAACACTCTATCCTTACCCACCCAATCTTTTAATCGCGACTAAGGGCGGATACAAACGTTCAGGACCAGATATTTGGACTGTCGATGCGCGCCCTGAACATCTAAAACATTGTGTTGATATGAGTCTCAAACGCTTGCGTTTGGATCGCATTGAACTTTATCAGCTTCATCGAATCGATCCTAAAGTTCCTGTTGAGGAATCCCTTGGGGTGCTAAAAGAGATGCAACAACAAGGTAAAATACGCTACATAGGCCTCTCGGAGGTCTCAGTGCCCCAAATTGAACGCGCAAAAAAGACTGTTGAAATCGTTTCTGTGCAAAACCTCTATAATTTAAGCAATCGCCAATCTGAATCTGTCCTTCAATACTGTGAAAAGAACAATCTGGCCTTCATTCCATGGTTTCCACTGGGAAGCGGCGAACTAGTGCAAGGAAACGCTCTTGAGAAGATCGCTAAAGAAAAAAAAGCAACGCCTGCACAAATTGCCCTTGCATGGCTTCTTAAACGCTCTTCTGTGATGGTGCCGATACCGGGAACATCTTCGGTCGCGCATTTAGAAGAAAATGTTGCCGCAGCCTCAATAGAGTTGACTAAACAAGAACTTTCCCTTCTGGATTCTCTTTAAGAAATGACGTTGTTGAATAAATGTCCTTGGTTCAGTCTTCCTTCGTATTCGCTCAATCTCAGTGAATTAAAAAAATATTGTAATTCGATCTCAAAAATCCATGCCACATAACGCTAAGAAAGAGGAACTGCTACCGCACCTACGCGTTAAGCTAACAGGAGTGTTTATTTATAAACGGTTTGAGAATCAAAAAAATATGTCGTTCCTACAGAACTCTTCTTTTATGTATTCTTTTTCCCAGGCCTCTCGCTTTCGCTTCGGCCTGGGCTATGATATGAAGGCCTTTCAGGCCAATTCAAATCATTTCTGTTGGCCTGAAGGGCCATAATACCATAGCCCAGGCCGAAGCGAAAGCGAGAGGCCTGGGTTATCTTTAAAAGACATTATTGAGTTCTGTAAGAACGATATAATTTTCATGGCAACTGTAGGAGAGATAGTAGTTTTTCATTTTAAGATATCTGAAAGCTTCTTGTCGCCACATTTCAAAATAAAACATTTTTGTAATTCACTGACATGAAGCGAATGCGAAGGGCTACTGAACTCAAGGACATTTATTCAACAACCTCTTAAGAAATTGAAATCACAATCTTAGCATTAGTCGTTGTTGGAATTTAATTTTTCTCTCTAATTTTTTTGCATATCAGGGAAGGCTTTAACTAGGCACCTTAGCAGCTCGGCTACACTCCACGCTTGTGAAAAGCAACCTCTTGGCAAATATGGGAACAGGCGTCAAAGATCACAGAGAACACAGGGAGGATTATTAAGAAATCGTCAGGACCTTCATGATGGCGCGGATCTCTTGCAAGCCAAGCTTTTTATGAATTAGTAGATAGACCGGTTCAGTCTTTGGACGAAATTTTTGCCAATACTGTTTGCGCTGGCTAAGGTTAAAAAACCACTTTGCTAAAATAAAAACAGTATGTGCAAGCCAAGAGGAGACCTTTCCTAAGCCTTTCATTTCACCCAGGTATTTCGCCGGAACCATGCCATAGGTCAGAAAATGGCAATTTTCTTTTCGCAAGTGGTCGAGAATAGATATCATCAGCAATTCAGACGCTCCGCGAGGAGCCTTTGGCACCGTGACTAGAAATTTCAAAAGCCAGCCTTGGCACATCTCTATGCGGCTTAACATAGCAGCGCCGATGATGCGTTCTGCATCTTTAATGTAAAAATAGCGTTTATCTTTGCGGTTTTCAAAAAAAGAGAGGGGTCCTAAAGAAATCTGAGGTCCACGACGAGCCTTAAGCCAGGCTGAGGCCGCTTGTTCTATCTCTTGTTCAATCTCGTAGTCTGTTGATACATATTCTTCAACACTCAAACCTATTTTGCGGGCATGATTTTCCTTATTTCGCAGTTTATAGCCTTTATGTCCATCTTTAAAGTCGCTTTGAGGATCGAAGATGAGCTCGTCGCCAACTTGGATCATGACCTCGCAGAGATTGTTTATGGCCCATTTTGCAAACTCTTCTGAGGAGATAAGATAGACAAAATTCATATTCCTTTCTTGGCAATAGCTTTGAAAAGCCAAAGCTAAGCGAGGGGCATCTTCAATAGCACAGATAGGATCGCCAAAAATGACAGCACAGCCGTACTCTATGCGGTAGCCGATAAGACCTTCGACGTCGGTAAGGCAAAAGAAATCGCATTTACCATCGAGAACTACTTGAGAAATCGATTTTCCCCAGCGTTGGATCCATTTTTCTATGAGAAAGCTTTCTTTGTTGACCTTTTCAGTAAGTAAGGAGATATCCATTGTATGCATCCGTGGCTATGCTCTATTAGGTTGTACTGTGATTAATTAAAAAATTATTCGCAAGAAAACACTTTAAGATATTTGTATTAAAAGTTATGAACACTGATGAGGGAGAAAAAGATATCCCATTGAAAATTAATTAACGAAGAAAAACATCTATGATGACTTTAGCTCTTAAAATGCTCATTGGAAATAGAGCTTCATGCATCGGCGTTATTTTTGGGATCTTTCTTGCGACTTTGTTAATCTCTCAGCAATCGGCAATTTTTCTAGGGTTAGTTTCAAGATCCTATCGACTCGTTACGGACATTCCCGCCCCTAATATTTGGGTGGTGGATCCTGCCACTGAGAGCGATGAAAAAGTGCGTGGGATGCCGCAAGGATATCTCGATGTGGTGCGCAGCATTCCCAATGTTGAGTGGGCAGTGCCTATCAATGTCATGGACATTCCTATGACAACTCCCACCGGTATTTTTCATATCTGCCAACTCTACGGCATCGATGATGCAACATTGATTGGAGCACCCACGCAGATGGTGGCAGGCGACATCCGCGATTTACGTCGTGAAGGCGCAGTCATTATTGATGTTTATTCAGCCAATGGGTTGCTAGCAAAAGTATTACCGGATGGCACCAAGATTCCTGTTAAGATTGGCGACTCCTTTGAAATTAACAACCATCACGCTGTGGTGGTAGGCATTTGCAAAATTACGCAAGGATTTTATCCCCAGCCGATCATTTTCACAAGTTATAATCAGTTTAATTATTTTGCTTCGTTTTCGAAAAATAGCATCCAATTTATTGCCGCTAAAACACGGGCTGATGCAAATGTCGATGCGGTATTAAAGCAGATTAATTCCTACTCAGTATTAAATGGCTTGACAAGCGACCAACTTAAGTGGCGTATTGCGAAGTCCTTTTTAAAAACCGGAATATTGATTAACTTTGGTTTGTCGGTAGCTCTTGGGATCATCATTGGTTTTTCAATTACAGGGCAAATTTTTTACGTCATGACCCTGCAAAACCTAATGTATTATGCATTAATCAAGGCAATTGGGGGAAATCAAAAGCTCATCTCTCAAATGATTACAATACAAGTAGTTCTTGTAGGTGTGATTGGCTTTTTGCTTGGGACCGGTGCTACGATGTTATGGGGCATGGCCATTAAGGATACAACTTTGGCCTTCCTTTTTCCTTGGCAGCTGCTGCTTTTTACAGGAGTCATCGTTTTGATTATTTGTTTATTCACAACGGGATTGAGCATTCATAGGGTTGTAAAAACCGATCCTAAAGCGCTGATGGGTAGTTGATATGGATCAAGCGGCAATCAAATGCGAAGGGATAAAAAAAAGTTATGGTGAAGATCTCATCCGAGTAGATGCCTTGAAAGGCATCGATTTGGAGATCTATCCCGAAAAGTTAACTCTTTTAGTCGGCCCCTCGGGCTCTGGAAAAACAACGCTTTTGTTCATTATAACGACGATATTGACTCCTGATGAGGGGAAACTTTTCTTATTAGGGCAAGAAATGAGCCAAATGTCTGAGAGTAAAAAAGCTGAATTTTGCCGAAAGAGCCTTGGTATCGTTTTTCAATCGCTCTTTCTTATTCCAACTCTTAGCGTAGTAGAAAATGTTTCAATGCCGCTTCTTGTCGCAGGAATGCCGCAAAAAGAGGCTCAAGATAAAGCCATGGTTTTTCTTAAAAAAATGCAAATTGATCATCGATCCGAAATCTCACCTTCACATTTATCCAAAGGCCAGCAACAGCGCGTTGCTATTGCACGCGCTTTGGTCAATGACTCGAAAATCATCGTATGCGATGAACCGACGAGCGCTCTTGATCAAGCTGCCGGCCTTGAAATTATGGCGGTATTAAAAGAACTGGCATTGCATTCTGGAAAAGCGGTATTAGTAGTTACACATGACCACCGAATTTTTTCTTTTGCCGACCGCATCATACACATTAACGATGGCCAAATAACTGCAGGGAAAGAACATGAATAGAAACTATTTCTTAGTAATCGTTGCAATTGCATTATTTTGCCTATTTTTAATTTTCTTTTCCCTATGGCAAGAAATCCAATCCCCTGTAACAAAAGACCCTGCGATCCCTTCACCTCAAGCTCCCTATAATTTTTACATCTCCGGATCAGGTATCGTTGAGTCTAGCAGTGAAAACATCTTTATCGGAACACCCTTACAACGCATTGTAGATAGGATCTTTGTTAATGTGGGCAGCAAAGTAAAAAAAGGTGATATTCTTCTGCGCCTGGAAGACAACGACCTTGAAGCTAGTCTTAAGGAGCAGCAACTAGCATTTAAAGCAGCGATTGCGAAATTGAATAAACTTAAGTCCTTGCCTCGTGCTGAAGATCTTGCTGTTGCTGAATCTGCTTTGAAAAGCACTAAAGCCGAATTAGATTTAGCTAAAAAACAATATGAAATGGTTGTTGGCCTTCCTGATCCTCGAGCTATTAGTCAAGAAGAGCGGAATCGCCGCCTGTTTCACTATCAACAAGCAGAAGCGGCATGGGAAAAAGCCTATGAAGATTTAAATAAAATTAA
>JABDEI010000112.1:7104-7225 GCA_013287145.1 Chlamydiota bacterium | reverse complement strand
ACAGGGATTAGTCTATGCCCATGTAGGCGATAGCCGCATTTATCGTTTTCTTACAAACATTAACTTATCACAAAGATAGATATTCATGCATTAACAAAATGGGAAGAAAGCTAGCTTATGC
>JABDEI010000112.1:3985-7094 GCA_013287145.1 Chlamydiota bacterium | reverse complement strand
AACTCACTAAGGACCACTCCCTTCTCCGCGAACTTGTGGATATGGGCCAGCTGAACGAACAACAAGCAACCGATTTTTTGTATAAGAATATCATTACAAAAGCTGTTGGGACAGAACCCTATGTTGAACCATCCGTCCATAGCTCTGAAGTTGTTAACGGCGATATTTTTCTCATGTGCTCCGACGGCCTTTCCGATCTAGTATCAAAAGCCGAAATGGAAAAAATTCTTTCTAAAGGGCTTACCGTTAAAGAAGCTGCTCAGAACCTTGTTGAAACAGCTAAAAGTTTGGGCGGCCACGATAACGTTACAGTGGTGCTTGCAAAAGTAGAAGAAGATCATGACTCAAAGGATTTACCTCGATAATAATGCCTCGACACCTCCTGATCCCAGAGTAGTAGAAGCTGTCATTGCAGACCTGCACAATCACATTGGCAATCCCTCCAGCGTACATTTTTTTGGTCAAGATATTAAAAGTCGTTTAAGCAAAGCCCGTCAAACAATTGCCACCTACCTAAATGTAAGGCCGCGGGAAGTGATTTTTACCTCAGGCGGCACAGAAGCTATTAACATGGTTTTGCGAGGAGTCCTTTTTAATAATCCTCAAGGACATGTGATTAGCTCAAATGTCGAGCACTCCGCTGTTTTTGCCACCTTAAAAGATTTGGAAAAGAGGGGAGGAGCTATAACTTTTCTTTCTCCGGGAGAATGGGGAGCTGCTTCTGTCGACGCCGTACGTGCCGCTTTGCGACCCAACACGACCCTTATCGCTCTTATGGCCGTCAATAATGAAACCGGTGTCAAAACAGACATTCATGCCATTGCATCGCTTGCAAAAGAACTCAACATCCCTTTTGTGGTCGATGGTGTGGCGTTGCTCGGAAAAGAGGCTTTCACAATTCATGGTGGTGTTTCTGCGATGTGTTTTGGCGGCCACAAGCTGCATGCCCCAAAGGGAATCGGATGTGCCTTTATCCGAAACAACCTTAAGCTTATTCCCCAGATAACAGGCGGCGACCAGGAGTTTGGATTTCGCGCGGGGACAGAAAATATGCCTGGCATTATTGGATTAGCAAAAGCCGTTGAAATTCTTAAAAATGAATTGCCTGAAGCCTCGATTAGGATGGAAAATTTAAGAAACAAACTAGAAAAAGAAATTATGGCCAAACTTCCTAATGTCATCGTCAATGGCCAAGGCCCCCGCGTTGTCAATACAAGCAATTTGGCTTTTATGGGAGTCGAAGGCGAAGTCCTCTTAACGAATCTTGATTTAGAAGGCATTGCTGTCAGCCATGGCTCGGCGTGTGCATCGGGAGCACTTGAGCCTTCGCGCATCCTTCTGAATATGGGTATCTCTCCGGAAAGAGCGAGCTCATCGATTCGCTTTTCCCTTAGCCGTTTTACTACCGAGGCCGAAATTGATCATACCATCGACGTTATCGTCAAAGTCGTTTCTCGTTTAAGAAAATCTATTTAACTCTTGTTGTAATTCTCACGCTTTTTACGCCGAGCAATGAAGTTTCTTTAACCGCCAATTCGAAAGGATCCAGAAAAACAGATTCGCCTTCGGTCGGATGGTGGCCCAGTTTGGCAGTTAGCAATTCAGAGAGGGTTTGATCGCTATTTTTTTCTAATAAAACATCGTATTGAGCATTAAAGTCTGCGACTTTCATATCACCTGGGAAGGTTCTATCGATGATGATAAGATTTTGCGGTTTTGCCGAACGCGGATTGTATCGCACTTTTCCTAAGATCTCTTCAACGAGATCGTCTATTGTTATGATTCCGACGCTTTTACCTTGGGCATTTAACACAATAGCTACAGTTTGGTTATTGCGGCGAAATTGTTTGAGAATTTGCGATACGTGAGTATTTAATGTGATAAACCAAGGTGGATGAGCGTAGTCCCTAACTCTGTGGGTTTCATTGGCTTTAATGAGATTTCTCACTAGCGCTATGCCGACAATATTGCTTGGATCCCCTTGGTAGATGGGGATGAAGTGAATATCAGTTTTTTTTAAGATATTGCGGATTTGAACAATAGTTGTATTGGAAGGGACCGTCGGCACAGAATGGATCGGTTCCATGATCTGTTTTGCATCTTTGAGTCGAAGACTGAAGATATTTGTGGTGATAGTGTTAAAGTCTTCCCTTTGATCGCCTTGGGGAACATCTTCTTCCTGTTCTTCTAGAATCTTCTGCAATTCATCTTGGCTAAGAAAAATGTCCGATTGCAGCTGTTTGCCGCCAACGAAAAAATTGCACACTTTAGCGATGCCATTAATTCCCCAGAGAATTGGAGTCATAATTTTGGCAGTGAAGTATACGATAGGGATGCCGAGCATGACGACATGTTCCGGGTGGCGCCTTGCTGCAAACATTGGAGCTAGTTCTCCGAAGATTAGAACGATGACAATTTGAGAGAGGGGAGCGAGGTCTGGATTTAGGCCTATTGCGCTATGAAATTGCCTTGCACACTCTGATCCCACGATTAAAGCAACATTGACTGCAATTAAAGTAGTCCCAAATAGGCGTGAGGGCTGTTGCAACAAATAATTTAGCCAAACGGCCCGCTTGATTCCTTTGTCGATGTAGTATTGAATTCTGACTTTATTAAAAGATACGCAAGCCATTTCGAGCATCGAAAAAAACGAAAGAATGATGAGTGAGAAAAGATTTAAAAAAAGCCACCAGAGGGCTGTTTGTTTCATAAGTTTATTTATTTTGCTTTTTTTTGTTTAACTTGCGGATATAAAGCCTTCGAATGCGATTGGGTTCGGCAGATAAAACTTGGAATAAAAAATGCTCGGTTTCATATTTAGTTCCATTTTTAGGGATATCGCCTAATTGCTCTGTAAGCCAGCCCCCTATCGTCATCAAGTTGTTTTGACTTTCTAAGTTGGAGTGAAATACCTCATTGAAAGCATCAAGCTCCAACTTTCCACTGGCGATAATTTCATTTTCACCAGCTTTTGTATATAAACTTTTTTGATCGCGCAAGTCGGCGATGCTTCCAATGACAACTTCGGCGAGGTCTTCCCAAGTAATTAACCCTGAAATAGAACCATATTCATCAACTACCATGGCCATCTCTTCGCGTCTTTCATTAA
>JABDEI010000112.1:0-3975 GCA_013287145.1 Chlamydiota bacterium | reverse complement strand
TTTCCGATCTCAAGGAAATGAACATTTTAACTTCAATAGGTCATACCTCAGCATCTTTCATTAAGCCTTCTCAAAAGCGCTCTTGCTTGTGTCGTTTCGGGTATGAAAAAAGGCTTGGTGAGGATGGAATGCAGGTCAATAGGTGCGTTTAGTTCCGGTTTATGTAAAAAAAATTGGCGCGCTGTGATGATTCCGATGACAGAATCCAGATCGTTGTTGCAAACTGGAATGCGCGAACATTGCTGATCAACAAATAGGTATGTTAATTTTGTTAAAGGATCATTGATATCATAATATAGGACATCTTCTCGCGGTCGCATCAGCTCCTTTACTAATGAATCTTGTAATTCTAAATAACCCCGCACCAATTCCGCTTCTTCAGGAGGCAGCATTCCATGTTTTTCAGAGGCCATTAAGACATGCTCAAGCTCATCTTTATTAATTTGCTTTTCTTTTCTCAGATAGAAGAACATCACACGGGAAATTGGCGAAGTGATGGCGATGAGCACTTTTCTAACGGGCTTTAAGATATTCTGCAGAAAATAGATCGTGGGACTAACTTTATAGGCTAATGACACATTATTCTGCAGGCCGATATATTTAGGAATGATTTCTCCAAACACCAACGTCAGAACGAGCGGCAGGCCGATTTTAAGATCCCATCCGCCAGCTGCGCCAAACATATCTGAAGCCACGTTTTGCAGTAGAATATTAACCAGGGTATTCAACATAAATACGGTGACTAAAAGATCTTTTGGCTGAAGAACCAGCTGTGCGATCAAGCGTTTCTTGGGGTTGTGATCGTGCTCATAGGCTTTAATCTTCATGGAAGAGAGCGAGAAAAGCGCCGTTTCAGAAGCTGAAAAATAGCCTGAGCAAAAGGTGAGAACAATTAATAGAACTATTGAAACAATGATTTCCATGTGCTTTTAAAAAATTTACCTTCCTTCTTTGACAAACAATACTTTGGTTTGTCCTTCTGGCACTAATCCTAACTCCTTCATCAGAGCTAGTTCTACCCAGGCAGGATCGCTTTCGCTATTGATTTTCAAAAGCAGCTCTTTTTGCATGGCAAGACTGCGTTGCTTTTCTTGCAGGAGCTCTTTATAGTGTTCATGCAGCCTTGAAAATTCGGCATTGCGTTTCTTCAAACCTTGTTCATACACCATATAACATAATAAGATAAAAAGAATCACCCACCATGATTGGATGAGAGCTTCTTCCAAGACTTTTAGGGATTTAGAAAGCATAATTTTTTAAATTCGAGGAACGACTATTCCCTGTTGCTTCATGTATTTACCGCTTCGATCAGCATACGAGGTTTCACAAACATGCGTTGACTCAAAGAAGATTACCTGCGCGATACCTTCGTTGGCGTAGATTTTAGCCGGCAGTGGAGTTGTATTAGAAATTTCTAGGGTGACATGACCTTCCCATTCAGGTTCAAAAGGAGTCACATTCACAATGATTCCACAACGTGCATAGGTAGATTTTCCTAAGCAGATTGTGAGAATATTGCGTGGAATGCGGAAATATTCAATGCTGCGAGCTAAAGCAAAGGAGTTAGGTGGAATAATGCACTCGGGTGTGCATATATCGACAAAAGCATTCGGAGCAAAGTTTTTCGGATCAACGATGGTATTATAAATGTTAGTAAAGACTTTAAATTCATCAGATACACGGATGTCGTATCCATAGCTGGAAAGACCATAACTCACTGCCTTATTTCCGTCTTCGGCATGGCGGATCTGCTTATCGGCAAAAGGCGTGATCAGCCCATGCTTATTTGCCATTTCTTTGATCCAATGATCGGGTTTAATACTCATAGCATCTTTCTCGTTGCGATTTTTGATTACGACCATTCTATACCGAACGCGACTCAAAAATTGGCACCGCCCAAGTGCCAATTTTTGAGTCGCGTTCGGTATATATAGATGTTTGGAGCATTTTGTGCGAACTTTTTTTGAGGTAAGTCTGTAGTCGGTAGTCGGTGGGAAGCCAGAATCCAGAATCCAGAATGACTTTGTTGCATAAATCAGATCCCGTTCTTTCAGAACTCAGCTTTTGTTATCCTTTTTCCCAGGCCTCTCGCTGCGCTTCGGCCTGGGCTATGTTAAGATGGTCCTTCAGACCATTAAAACCCTCATTTTTTAATGCACTATTTCATGGCCTGAAAGGCCTTCATATCATAGCCTAGGCCGAAGCGCAGCGAGAGGCCTGGGTATCCGGAGAGAGGATTGAGTTCTGAAAGAACGGGATCCGATTTATGCAACAAAGTCATTCAAAAGTCAAAGGTTCAGAATCCTTTTTCTCTGTCTTCCTTTCGGTATTTTTTTTACCATAAAAAAAATATTTTTTTATGTAACATTGCTATTTTCAAATACTTGTTATGCGACAATATTTTTTGGATGGTTTAGGCCCTTGCTAAATATTTTGCGTTAATGTAAAAATCGTTATTGCACCAAGCATCACATACTCTAAAAACGACCTTTGAATAGTTCTAAAGCAGGCTTTAATCGGAAGGCACACGCAATGAAAAAAATCCTCTTCGCAGCGGTTCTATCAAGCTTTATATTTTATCAAGACCCCATTTCGGCTCATTGCCAAATGCCGTGCGGAATTTATCATGATGCCATGGTCTATGATCAAATCGATCAATACGTCGAAACAATGGTGAAAGCGATGGCGATGTTGAACGATAGCAAATTTTCCTCCGCTCGTGATCGCAATGAATTTACTCGCTGGGTCATCACCAAAGAAGAGGAATCCGATAACATGGCGCAGCTCATCACCAAGTACTTCCTGCAGCAAAAAATTAAGCCCGGTGAGGATGATACAAACAAGCGTTTAGATAGTGCTCATAAGCTCCTTTTCCTTCTTGTGCAAATAAAACAAACTGTCGATGTAAAGTTTGTGAGATCTTTTGCTGAAGAGTGGGATAAATTTAAACGCATGTTCCACGTCGAAAATTACGAGTGCGAAGTTGGAAAAGCTAAAATTGAACGCTTGTTTCAAAAAGCTGAGGATAAACTTGATCAGGACCATGATCATAATCATGATGATAATCATAATCATGACCATGGGCAACCAAAAAGTCCTAAAAAATAGTCAAGAAAACCGTTAAAGCAAGGCATAGATTTCATAATTGTTGCTTAAAACATGTTGTGACCCATGACAAAGCCAAGAGTATAAAAATCGAACTCTTGCCTCACATAGAACCCGCGTCTTGCTTTAACGGTTTTTCTTGCTTTTGCCCTATCGATTCAAAGACAAGCCTAGACGGGTAAGAGCAAATCTTATTACCTGGATGGGATGACGGCAAAAATATTGCAAAAGTTTCAAGTATGTGACTTGCACAATAGGCTTGCGAATGACTTCCGGAGAATTTTTCAGGGCATCTTGCAGCCAGTCATCGTGTATAAAAAAAAAAGATTTTGGCAGTTGTGTCAAGGGACAAAAATAGATATCTCTTGTTTCTTCCCCTTTTTTTAAAGCGCCTTCGATAACTTCGCACTCGAATGCGTCGGTTAATTCCGCAAGTCTATTGCAGGGAGTATACTCTGCGACTTTTCTTTTTATCTTTGTGCTCAGACCAGTTTCTTCTTGAATTTCTCGAATAACGGCAGCTTCGAGCCGTTCATTTTCGTCAACTCCTCCACCTGGCAAGACCCAGACGTCAACGTCTCTGCGTTTCAAAATTAACACTTGAGATTGATCGGGATTGAAGACAATTCCAATGACAGCGCGTTTCACAAAACTTCCTTTTTAAAGAGACATAGTACTCTACATGAGTTGTTTATAGCAAATGAACATTCCAGAAACCCAAGCACAGCATGTTAAAACAATTTTACACCACAGAGATCACAGAGAATACAGGGAGAGGAAAAAATAGAAGCGAAATAATGAGAGATGGAACCTGTATATCCTATTCCCCTTCCTCCTCCCTGTATTCTCTGTGATCTCTGTGGTGTAAAA
>JABDEI010000111.1 GCA_013287145.1 Chlamydiota bacterium | reverse complement strand
TATTTGTTATTGAAAAAATTTTGATTGTTTTAGCACAATTTTTAAATTCAGATATAGTATTTCCAGTAGGTTGTATAAAATTTAAAATATGATTCTTCATATCTAATTGAATTAAAGAAAAAGACATACTTATATCCTTATTAATTGTTTGTGGTATTTTTGAAGAAAAACTTAAAAAATATAGTAACTATAGAAAATATTATCGTATGATTGCAAGTATAAAAAATCTTAGCATCTCCACAATGAAATAAAACGTATCTTTTTTCTCTAAAACATTATGAAATGCAGATGAACCGTCATGTAATGCAGCTGGTACCGTCATATAGTGCAGATTGTCTTCTTTGAGTTATCTTCTATTCTTCATAAGGCACACCTTTATGAAAGCAAAAAACACAATATTTTGCCCATAAACCGTCATATAGTGCAGACGTTACCGTCATATAATGCAGATTCTCATCTTTGAAGCTTTCTCTATTGTTAAGATGCCTTCATCAAGTAAAAGAACCTCTTAGACGAAAACCGTCATGTAGTGCAGACATTACCGTCATGTAGGGCAGATTGTCTGTTTTATATCATCTCCCATCCTTTTTCTAAGACGTTTTAATTTAAGTTAAAAATATATTCTTCGCCTGCAAACCGTCATATAGTGCAGGCGCTACCGTCATAGAATGCAGATGCCTATGTTAAAACATCTTCCATTCGCCCAAGACGTGCTTTAGTTCAAGCGAAAAATACACTCTTTTAACTTATAAACCGTCATGTAATGCAGACGCTACCGTCATATAGTGCAAATTATCTGTCATATAGTGCAAATTATCTGTTTTGAATCTTCTAGCTCCCTCCGAGGGGTTTTATTAAATAGAAAGGTTCAATATTTAGCCTAAAACCGTCATATAGTGCAGATTCTCATCTTTGAAACACTCCTTTACTTGTTCAAACAGCTTTAAAACATCGTAACTTTAACAAAATGAACGTCATATAATGCAGAAAATGCCGTCATATAATGCAGAAAAATGCTGTTTTAATCGTCATATGATGCAGAAAAGACCGTCATAAAATGCAGGAAATACCGTCATAGAATGCAGATTTTTCATAGGGAAAAACAGGTGCTGAGATATCTTGAGATTCTATGAGAATCTTTGAGATATCAAGAGATGCTAATCGGCCTCCGTTTAAAGACGGATGCCGATCAGTAATTAATTCAAATCTTTTTCGATACGCTTCTCTTTGGGTTATTTTAGCCTGCTTAGAAGTACTTAGGGTACACTCTAAATTGACAATATAACACCCCCTCTTCTATCATTTGACTAAAAATATCATCTTTAATGAGGCGAGCATTTATGATCATTCAATTTCCTCCTTATTATCCACTAAAAGAAATCTTACACAAAGAAACGAAAGAAGAGGGAAAATGCTTGTGTAGGGGTATCTTTTTTATTAGAACTGGAAAATGGATCTAAGGTTCCATGGACGCTAATGCAGGGATATGTAGAAGATTCACATTTATGGTGCCCATTTCAAAAATGTGTGCTTTGTCCTCCATCAACTTTTCTAAAAATTGAAGATTTGGAACAAGCGAAAAAATATGCGCAAGAAGTCATTGAAGAAATAATACCTGTAGATAGTTCATCATCATATTTGGATCCAGCAAGTTTAATTAAATTTTGGAAATCACAAAACAATATATATTTACTTGTTAAGACACTCAGACAACTTGTTTCAGGACAATTCATTTATGTGATTGATGACTTGGATATCACTGCGCATATTAGTGCTGGAACTATGCCAGCTGTTGTAAAAGCTTCCATAGCTAGTACTATTAACCAAAAGAAGTAAAATCCTTAACGTGCTTTATAATCCGAATTTTGAGCTGACTCCCATTAGTCAATATTCCAGGGAGAAAGCTATTCTAGGACTGGAGACAGGGCGCGTTTTGCCTATGCTATACAAACACGTCGGCATTTGATGCTAAATATCGACTTGCATCAAAAGTTAAAAACCAGTTACATTCTTCCTTTTATTCAAAAATAATTTAATAAAATCTTAAAAAATTAGAAAACCCTATCGAAAGGAGATATGATATGAGCTTTACTTTTTTTAATCTCACCACTGTAATTTCACAATACCCAAATCAAGGCTGTGAAAAAATTTTAACGGTAACCGCAGATGAAAACGATAAACGTGTTAAATTTAACAAGGTAGAAGATACCGAGGTACTTGAAAGTGCAACACCCGGTTATTTTGAAAGAGATAAGATTGAGATAACGCCAAAACAAGGATTCGATGAATGTCAATCTGACAGCAAATGCCGTGAATTTATGCAATTTTGGATGAGCAAGGGATACAAGATTGATAAATAGAGTCTTGTTTATTAGTTTTAAAAGTTTAATAACGGAGTAAATTGTGGCAGTAACCTTAGATAAAGTACACGCATCAAAGTTAGATAGTTATACACTAGAGTCATCGCAAAAAATTTTATTAGAAAAAATTCCTTTGATCATAGCTCAGTTTCAACAAAAAAAGGGGCAATGGATTTCATCAAATTGCCAACATATTCAAGAAGGAAAAGTGCATTATTATGGCATTCATAAAAATCAACAAATGCAAGTAAAAGAAAACCCTCAGTTGTCTTATTTAGCAACCCGAAAGCTGTATCAAGAAATAAAATCGCATATTTTGCAAATAATGGGATTGCCACCGAACACAAAGGTTATTCAAGTTGTCGGCGATTCTGCAGCATTTAGTATTGGAGGAACCGAAAAAGCAAAAGAATTTTTAAAAATTAATTTACCAGAGAATAGTGTAGTATTATATGGCTATACTGGCCATGCGGAAAACGATGGTACAAGATGTGTCAACGCAGCTGTAACAGATGTCATAAATGAAAAAAATATACAGGATCAGGTTATAGCAAATCTGGTTGGTTTTCATACGCCAATAGCACTAAAGCAGTGGGGATGCTCCGGGCCGGAACTAAAACATTACGTTATCGTTTATGGCGACGATGAATCATGTCGAGAACATGGAACTGTATTTGGTGATGATGTTGTATCTTCTGATTTTTTTGCTGACACTTTACTTATGTTAGATGGCGGCGCTCAATCTTTCAGGCAGGCATGCCACTCTCTATTGCTCGATCAAGAAATCATAATTTTGCCAGGATCACGTGCTCCATCAAAAGCCTTCGCAAAAGAAACTTTTCAAGAATTGGCTTCAGAAGTCAAGACCCCTTATTTTAATGCCTCTCGCTTTATTCAAGAAGTCATTACCGCTATTTCAGAAAAAGATAAAAGTAATTACGAAAATTATTTGAATGATTGGTATAAGAATTATTTTGGGCGTGGAAAATGTTATATTGGTGATCCTAAAAGAGGAGACTTCGATACCAAACAAAAGTTAATGGATGATGCCTGGAAACTTTTTATTGAAGAGAAATTGTATCTCAAAATCAAAATTTTTTCGAACAGCAAGCTTTGACAGATTAGAGGGATTGAAAAATCCCTTCTCTCTCATGCCTTAATTAAATTTAGCGCAAAAAACCTACTTGGAATGATATTTGGGATGATCCTTTTTGTGTAAACCATATATCAAGAATCGTCTTCGAAAGCTTATCTCATGTGAAATAACCTTTTTGACAGAAAATATTAAGCATAAGAATGACCCTATAATATTGAAAACTGGGATTGGAACTTTGAAAATTGACAGCTTTTCGGCGCAGGGCGTTTTTGCTTCAAGTATTCGATGAAAGTCTGCTAAATTTTCTACTTTCTGAACTTTGCAAGGATCTTTCACAAAACCTTGTTGTACAAAAAAATGATATGTGCCGAAAAGCATGCTGATCAAAGCAAATATCGAAATGCAAACCAGCGTTTGTTTTTTAATGTTCAAAAAAATCCCGATAGCAGAAATTGTCAAGATAACAAAAAAGGGAATGCGTTGAAGCTTGCAAAGATTGCAGGCTTTAATTGAAGCCAGATATTCTGCCCCAAAAGAAAAAGAGAGGGCCAAACATGAAATTGCAAAAGCAATGATAAGACTGCGATTGGCTGAAAGATTAATAGCTATTCCTTCATTTTTCAATGAACTACCTCAATTGTAAAATCTAAGCCGTTTAAAATCTCTGCGATCATGTTTTCTTCGCCATATCCATAATACTCGCCTCGAAAACTGTTCCATCGAAAATTTAGCTGTTTCAGCTTGTCTTTAATCTCAAAGCTCGGAGGATTTTTGAATGAAATCAATAAACGATTGGATTGCTTATTCATAGCGATTTGTTTTGATTTTTCAAGCCAGGTTTTAATCGATTTTTGATCACTGGACCTTTCGGCTATTTCAAGAAAAGCACCTAGAAGAATATTTTCATCGAGTTTGTCAATTTCTGCTTTGTAAGCGAGGCCTCCCAATTCGGAAAGGCGCTTTTGACGACTGCGTTTTTCTTGAGCTTTAATGATCTGTTCTTTTTCTTTCAACTTTTGTTTTTTGACAGATAAACTCTCTTTCATTTTATCCAAGCCAGCCATAAATTCCCCATCGTAATTTGTTAAAAATGCTAAGAAAAACTTCAATCTCGAAAATGTAATAAAATAATTTTTTTGTCAAAATTTATTTTGCCACCTGCAAGATAACCGATTTCGAAAAGTAACCATCAAATCGTAAACCCAAACACCACCACACAAGAAAGAGATAAGATATACGCAATATGCATCGTCCCGATGCTAAGCGAAAAAAGCGGTTGACAAAACTCAAGAAAAAAAATACATTCAAGAAAAATTCTGATAAATGGTGATTTCATGGCTATCGGGTTTTGCCGCTTGGAGTTCGTCAAAAGATCCTCGGGAAAGAATGCTTGTCAAAAAGCCGCGTACAACGGCAGGACAAGGATTCATTTCCAAGGGAATGAATGCACGGCAGCTAAAACCTACGATTGGAGAAGCAAAGAAAAACCTGCTTATCATGAGATCATTCTTCCTGACCATGTAGACAAAAAATTTAATGATCCAGAAACTCTCTGGAATTTTGCAGAGCAATTTGAAAAGCGGAAAGATGCACAAGTTGCACTCGAGCTCGTTGCCGCTTTGCCTGATGACGAAGTTATTTCTTTAGAAGATAAAATTCATTTGATCAAAACTTTTGTTCAAAAAGAATTTGTGCAAAAAGGATTGGCTGTTCAAATCGATATCCATCCTCCCGATAAAAAATCTACGTTTAGTGAAGCAACAGGCGAATTAGAAGACAAAGACTATAATTGGCATGTGCACGTCTTGATAACGTCGCGAAGATTTGCCGAAAATGGAGTTTCATTAGAAGAGAAGAAACCTCGGGATTTAATGCCAATTATAAGAGGTGGAAAGGTCATTTCAGGTCCAAATTGGGGCCGGGCTTGGGCTCAGCATCAAAATGAATATTTTGAAGAAAAAGGACTTGAATTACGTGTCGATCCAAACGGAGTTGTTCCACAGGTTCATTTAGGTCCCGTCAGAATGAGAGGGAGAGCTTTTTCTCTTCTAGAAAGACAGAATGAATTGGCAGAAACTAATTTGCAAAGCTCCAAAAATCCCTCGCGGATTTTAGAAACTTTGACTGAAAACAAAAGCGTTTTTACTGAGAAAGATCTGAATTATTTTTTAGAAAAACACGTCAATCATGATGACATTCCCAATATTAAAGAGGCTTTTTGGAAACAGCCTGAACTATTACAGCTCTTTGATCGTAAAACTGAAAACCCCTTGGGAAAATTCACATCTAAAAAAGTCATGGAAGAGGAAAAAAGAATTTTGCGTTTAGCGGATAAAATTCAACTTCGCAAATCCATATTGCCTCAATCAAATTTTTTGGCTCCTTCTAACTTAAACGATGAACAAAAAAAAGCATTTGTTAATATTCTTTCAGGACAATCTCTTGTTTGTCTTGAAGGACATGCAGGCACTGGAAAAAGCCATTTGCTTGTGGCATTAAAAGAGGTGTTTGAAAAATCGGGAATTACGGTACGAGCTCTTGGGCCTGATAACGCCACTGCCAAAATTCTCGAAGAGCATGGATTTAAACAAGCCGATAATCTCTACCGGTTTTTATTTTCGCAATATTATGACCACCAAAAGCTTAAAAGCGGAAAGGAAATTTGGATCATTGACGAGGCTGGAAAAGTTGGGAATAAATCCTTGCTTGAATTGTTAAAAGTCGCAGAACACAAGCATGTTCAAATTGTTTTTTCCGGTAACACAGCGCAGCTGTCAGCTGTTGATCGAGGCGGGATGTTTAAACAATTCTGCTTGCGCTATGGATACGAATTTCTAGGGAATATTCAACGTCAAAAAATAGCCTCTCATAGAGAAGCTATACAAAAATTGTCCCTTGGCAAAGTTAGCGAAGCTTTTGATCAAATCAATTCCTGCGGTAGATTTGCTTGGTCGACGACAAAGATGGAATCTATCGAAGATCTCATTAAAACTTGGATAAAGAACCAAAACTTTTTCCCGCAAAGTTCTTCAATCATCATCGCGCACTCAAACGCCGAAGTGAAAGTGTTAAATGAGCTTGCTCGGTCCTACCTTAAATTGCTGGGAAAAATCAGCGAAGTAGAATACGAATGCACGACTTCTTCAGGACAAATTTTTGTTAGTGAAGGCGATACAATCGAATTCCGTAAAAATGATCGAAAGCTAGGGGTTACTAACGGAATATCAGGAACTTTAGTCAAAGCAACACCAGATTCTTTTACCGTGGCATTAAAGGACCGCGGTTATTTGCGAGAAGTGACATTTGATCCGAAAACCTATGTTTCTTTCCAACTTGGCTATGCCACTACTTATTTTCGCTCGCAAGGGAAAACAATTGACCGTGCTTATGTCCTGCATAGCCCCTATATGAACAAAGAACTCTTTTATGTGGGATTAACCCGCCATGTACGAAGCGTGAATTATTTTGTTTCGAAAGAAGAAGCTACATGTCTTTCGGATTTAAAGCGTCAAGCATTGAGAAGCGGATTTAAGGAAAGTTCGATTCTTTATCTCTCGCAAGATGAAATCTTGCAGCGGCGAAATCTTGAAGAAAGAAACATGAAAATTCAATCTCTTGAAAACTCAGATTCTTTAGTGGATCAAATGAAAGGTTTTGGACTCAAAACATGGGATTCATTTCAATCTAAAGTTAAAAAGACTCTAGAAGGATACTCCGATCGTTTTGCAGACCCACACTTTTATCATCCAATCTTGAAGGAAGAAAAAAAAGATCCTAAAGTCGTTCAAATTTCTGATTCCTTACAATCCTTGCAAGA
>JABDEI010000110.1 GCA_013287145.1 Chlamydiota bacterium | reverse complement strand
ATGCAAAATTTTAAATTGGCTAAAGATAAGACGGCTGTCCTTGTCATCGATATTCAAGATAAGCTCTTTAAACATGTCGACCGTGCCTGCGAGGTGCTGGAAATCATGGAAAAAGCGATCAAGGGCTTCCAGATCCTGCAGCTTCCCATCTTTGTCACCGAACAGTATCCTCAAGGCTTAGGTCACACTATCGTTGGCTTAAGAACATGCCTTGGCCAAAAGCAGCAATACCTTCCAAAAACGTCGTTTTCTTGCCTTGGCGACGCCCACATCAAGCAACAGCTTTTGAGCTCTTCGCGCCAACAATGGGTTTTGATGGGCCTTGAAGCCCATGTATGCATCTTACAAACCGCTAAAGATCTTCTCGCAGCTAATCAACAAGTCGTTGTCTTAAACGACGCAATCACTTCGCGTTCAATTTATGATTTCTCCACAGCAATAGCTGAATTGCGCGATATGGGCGCACGCATCAGCAGCGCTGAAACGGTATTATTTGAGTTGTTAGGGGACTCTAAATCGCCGGAATTTAAGTCCATAAGCCAGCTTCTCAAATGAAACACGCATTTATTGCCGGCGCTGTAGCCTATGTTATTATTTTCCTCGGGCAGCCGGCATATCTACTTTCTCATTCTGAAGATACAGCTGTAAAACGAATCTACGATCATCTTGTTATCAAAGATTATACTTCTGCAAGCCAAGAGTCGACGCAGGCATTGAATCAATTTCCGCAATCTAAGCCCCTATGGCAAGCCCATATTAAAACTTTAGCCCAAAAAGGCGATGAAAAAGAGATGATGACAGCTTGGTTTAGTTTCATCAATTCTTTCCCTGAAGAAAAAAACAATCGCGACCTCATGGAGTGTTTAGCCTGGGGCGTAATCGAAAAAGCTGCCAACTCATCTCAGCCGAATATCCGCATCTTTGCTATGCTGGGAGCTTACATGGGACAAGATGCCAAAGGCGTCGCTATCTTGCATGCTCATCTGAAAGATCAAAATTCTTTTTTGCGTAGTGTTGCCGTACAGCTGTCGGCTTCAATGCGCGATGCCAGGCTTTGCGATGAAATACTAAGAATGGTTCGACAAGATCCTGTCTGGCAAGTACGCTTAGAAGCCATCAAGGCCATCGGGAGCATGAAAATTTTTGCAGCCAAGCCTGAACTCATTCAAATTGTCTCTGATGATAGATGCTCTGCTGAAGAAAAAGCTGCTGCCATAGAGTCTCTTGTGAATATGCTTGAAGCGGTGGAAAGAGGGGAGCTTGAAGCTTTAGTGCATAGCCCAAGAGCAGGTCTTCGGTTGCTGGCTTGTCAAGTGATCTCTCATTTAAACTTAACTTCTGATATCGATCTCATTATTCCCTTATTGCACGACTCTCAAGCTGAAGTGCGTGCTGCTGCATTATATACATTGGGAATAACCCGTACGAGTGTCTTTAAGGAACATCCCATTGAAGAGCTGGTTGCAGAGCTTGCACAAGATCATGATCCCTATGTTGGCGTCACGGCAGCATGGGTGATGACTTTAAATCACAAAAAATTAGGGCAAAATGCCTTTAAAGCCTGGCTTAAAGATGAAAAGAGAGAAACCCGCATCTTAGCAGCTGCAGCATTGGCTTCAACAGGAAAATACGGTTTTCCTCTGACCTTGGATGCTTTTAATGAAACCCCCGATGCTTATGTGAAAATGAATCTTGGTATGGCGCTTATCACTCAACGCATTGCGCCAGAACTTGGCTGTCGGGCCCTTTATGATGGACTTAAGCAAGAAAAAGAACGATGGATGTGGGAAGAGAGTGGTTTTTTTAAAGCTCTTGCACCCAGTAAAATCTCTTATGATGAAACCATCCCCAATAAGCCTGAGGCTGTAAACCAAATCACAAGATTGGAAGTTCTGAACATCTTAGCTTTGATGAACTATCCCCAAGCTTTTGAAGCCATTAAAGAGTTTTTGCAGGAAAAGATCTGGGGCCTCACAGGACTAGCTACGGTACTTCTTTTGACTGAAGGGGATGAAAATGCTGCAGATATCGTACAGCGCCTTTTAAGTGATTCTAATCAAAAAGTGCGATTTCAAGCGGCTTTGATTTTAGCACTATGGGGTCAAGGCGAAGACGCTATCTCTGTCTTGCAGCAAGCCTATAAGGAAGTCGACCGCGAGCTTAAAGAAAGAATTTTAGAAGGCTTGGGAAAGATAGGGTCGGAATCTTCGATTCCTTTCCTGATCGATAAGATGCAGGAGCCTTATCAATCCCTAAGAGTCATTGCTGCCGCTGCTTTACTCGAATGCTTATATCATTGATGGCTTAAAGAAACGCAGGTAAACAAATATGAAAAGCAAACTGATCATTGCAATGGTTTTTTTTCTTGGACTCATGACTCTTTGGGAATTGTCCAGCCGCTTAATTGATTCGCTCATCTTTGTTTTGCCAGCGCCATCTTACGTCTTAGCCAATATCTTACAGCATCAAGATCGCTTCTTGCTACATACCTTAGCCACATTTAAAGAGATGCTAGGCGGTTTTGTGGCAGCTTTCTTACTAGCTTTTCCTCTTGGATGGCTGATGTATTCTTGGAAAACGCCACGCCTTCTTCTACAACCTCTTTTTGTCATGATTCAATGCATTCCCATCTTCACTTTAGCTCCTCTTATGGTGCTTTGGTTCGGTTGGTCCTATACCGCTATCGTCGTCCCTACAGCCTTAATGATTTTTTTTCCGCTGACCTTAAACATCTACCAAGGATTAAAATCGACGCCGCAGTCACTCATCGACTACTTTAAGGTTAATGGTGCGACAAGGTGGCAAACTTTTTATAAGCTTCAGCTGCCTTGGATTACGCCCTATCTGTTTGCCGGATTTCGCATTTCGGCAGGTGTGGCCGGTATTGGCGCCATTGCTGCCGAGTGGGCTGGCGCACAAAATGGGCTTGGCGTTCTTATGTTAGAAAGCCGCCGCGCCGCCGACTTTGAGACGACCTTCGGCGCTCTTTTTTGTTTAGTAGCTTTAAGCTTGAGCTTATATGGCAGCATTGCCATCAGTGAAAAACTCCTTCAACGCAGCTTTCGGTGGTGCACGGCACCTGCTGTAGCTTTATTGACCGTGATCTGCTTAGCTAGCTGTCAGCCTGAAACCTCGCATTCTAAAGAAACGCGTTTGATTTTGGATTGGCTTCCTAATCCTGATCATGTGCCTTTCTATGCCGGCGTGGAACAAGGCATTTTTGCAAAATACGGCATCGATCTTAAAATCATCAAAGTCAATGACCCCGGCGATGCTCTTCCCTATCTTCTTTCCGGACAAACAGAGCTTGCGATCACTTATATGCCGCATACGCTCTCTGCTATAGAACAGGGCACTCCTATTGAAGTTGCAGCCGTTCTCATTAAAGAGCCTCTCAACTGCTTTCTTTTCCGCAAAATGGATGGAATTGTTTCTCTTGAGGATCTCAGCGGTAAAGTCATTGGCTACTGCACCGATGGCTACGACACAGCTTTTTTAAAGGTCCTTCTTGCAAAAAATCTAATTAAACCAAAAGAACTTCGCAATGTGAGCTTTGATCTTGTCACAACCGTTGCCACAAAACAAGTCGATGCCGTCTATGGAACCTGTTGGAATATTGAAAGTGCGCTGTTAAGATCGCAGGGGATTGAATCAGGCTATTTTTCTTTAGCTCAATTTGGCGTACCCGATTACTACGAACTCATCATCGTAGCAAAAAAAGATTTTTCAAAGAGTCATCCAGTGCTTGCTGATCACTTTAAAAAAGCTCTGCAAGAATCTATTGATTTTGCTAAATCAAATCCTGAAGAAGCTTTTAAGATGTACCTTAAAGCTAATCCAGATAAAAGTGAAAAAACGCGCCAATGGGAGCTAGAAGCTTGGTATAATACCATTCCAGCGCTGGTTGAAAGCCAAGTTCTGGATACAGAGCTGTGGAATCGCTTCGCGGCATGGATGCGAGAAAATGATCTCATGCATTGATCTATTTCTTATCTTGCTAATTCTTTTTACTTTGCAAAACCTCTGATAACTAGCATCGCGAAAAAAAATAACTCTTGTAAATCTTCATCATTTAAGTGATTTTGTTGTTAAGTATATTTTTTCAATTTTTAAGATCTCCAGATTCTAGATTATGATTATATTTTTTTTATTAAAAAGTTTACAAAAAACATGATTCCGTTATAGTATCTTTATGTTTTTTTATATAAACACCAATTTTAATAAGGATTTTTATGAGTAATAATGTCGCTTTTAATTTCTATGGACCTTCGAATTTTAATTTTAATATAATAAATCAGTGTTTTCCCGAACAAACCAATACTTCCTTCTCCCCTGCAACAGATGAAGTTCCTTTCCCTTTTGATGATCAGGTGTTAGATACAACCGATGAGATGGCGCAGGAAACCTTTCTAGAATTTTCAGAGAATGTGACGGCTGAGTTATTGGAGAAAGAATATAAAATCAAGTATTGCAGATCGTGTGGCACTTTTGAGACTTCGCAATGGCGCACAGCAGGAACGGGATACACGCTGTGTAACCCAGAAGGCTTAGCGCTAAAAAATAAGAAAAAGGGTTTTAAGCTTGCAGAAAACTTTCCCATAGAAAAAACTGTAGAAGAATTAAAGGAGCACATTCGGCAGGAAAAATTACAGAAGACAATTAAAAAAGTAAAAACTTGTGCTTTTTGTGGTACACATGACACTCCTCAGTGGCGACGAAGTGCAAATGGATTGCAAGCTTGTAACAAATGTGGGTTGTCGCCGGTTATAAAACCAAAACGAAAGGTTGAGGAAGTTGAGACTGAAAAAGACCAGAACCCTCCAAGTAAATATACTTCTATTCAATCTCTTCTTAATTAGGAACGCAATCTATACCGCCTGCGGCGGTATAATTCATTCGAATTAGATGATTCTTCATTCAATTAAATTTCTTGTACCGCGCAAGAAGTTTAATTGAATTATGAATAAATCAACGCATGCAGTTGCGCATTTCATTCATGAGCTCATGACACGATTGCGGATCCTGCCTTTGTTTTTCAGAAACAAGCCATTCATGCCAAACGATTCCCTCTTTAAGCAAGAAAATGCGGTCTGATAAACTGATCGCATCGCGAAAATCATGCGTGATTATGAGCATGGTCATCTGAAGTGTCTCTTGGATTTGTTTTATCCAGGCGTAAAGCTCTTCTCTTAGGATAAGGTCGAGTGATCCGAATGGTTCATCTAAAAGAAGCAAAGGGCGCTGTTGCATCAAAGCTTGACCTAAGGCGATGCGCTTGCGCATGCCACCAGAGAGTTCATGAGGCATTGCGTCGGCGTAGTTTTGTAGCCCCAAGACCATTAAAAGTTTTTGCGCTTCAACTTTCAGGGCAGCTTTTTTTTGGGGCATTGTGCCTAACTCGCCTGGTAGCGTGATATTATTCAGCACACTGCGCCAAGGCAAAAGAAGATCCTCTTGCATCATGCAAGAAACAAAAGCATTAGCTTGCGGAAGAGAAGCGTTGTTAATTTTTACTGTACCATCTTGGGCTTTGATTGAGCCTATCAAGATTTTAAAAAGGGTTGTTTTGCCGACACCGGAAGCACCAATTAAAGTAGCAATTTCTCCTTTAGGAAGGTGTAGCGAAAAATCGCGTAAGACCGATCTTTTGCCATAGTGAAATTTAAGATTTGTGATATGCAACATGCGATTTTTTATGCTTAAAGCTGTGATTATTTGAATTTCTCAGATTTTTTTGCTAGCAATTAATGCCATTTGGCAATTTTTTACTAAAGCATCTAGCGGAAAAGGAGTGAATAAAAGCATAATAGTTCTATTTATTTGCTAATAATATGAAAATAGTATATTTTTGTTATTATTTATTTTAATCATATCGCAAACATAAGAGGTTTTATGAGTTTTGGTAATTCAAGTGTTACTAATAATTTTTATGGAAATGTTACATTCAATTGTTATACCAATGTTTATCAACAACCGAACCAATTTCCTGTGGCTTCCAAGGAAGAAGTTGTTTCCCAGGAACGCAAAAATCGCGTTAGAAATAACGCTCGACGGACACAAGAGGCTTCAAGTACTGCACCACAAACAGCAATAGAGAAACCGAGAAAGAAACGACTAGAAGGTCCTTGTTTCAAATGCACGACTGATACAACACCGGAATGGCGCAGGGGTAAAACCGCAGCAGTTGCTGATAAAATCTTGTGTAATGCATGCGGATTGGCGGATAGCAAAAAATTTAAAAGAGAAAAAGAAGAAGAAGAATTTCGCAATAAAAAGAGAATTACATCTATAAATGACTTGCTTAACTAATTTTTTCGCAAAAAACGAGTACAAAAGAATTTAAGTTTAAAATTAGTCGTTAGCCGCGAATAGTGGCAGCACACTCGGACAGGTACTCTTTTTTGCGATGAACCCAAAAAAGTTGCTGGAAAAAGAAAGCTATGTAATCCGACTTCCCAAAAAATCGATGCATATATATAAGGTGCACCTTATCAAAGGCTTCTAAATCGGAAAACCCGGGTGTGTAAAGCTTGTGAAAGAGGCTTTAACAAAGAATTATCACTCCAAGATGTTCTTAAGTCTGTTGTTTTCCCAAAGAATGAGACAGTATTATCCTGATCCTTTCCTTTTACTTGCTGAAGTTTCAACTATCCATCGCTAAAAAATATTTATATTTTTTTACGGGAAAAAATTCTGTACAGCTTTGCGTCATTTTTTCCAAAGGATAATAGGTGTAAACATCAATTGATTAAACTGAACTTTGTTAATAACAGGTTTGATTTTTTTGTTTGTATTTAATAAATCAATGTGGGATGATTATTTATTTTTAATGTAAATATATGGTTGGTTTTATTATGAGTTTTATGAGTGTTGAAATAAATCAGCAAAATAGGGTTAATTATTCAATTTATCCTGTACAAGAACCCTCTGTTTCACAGCCTTGTAATTTGGAAAAAATAACAAAGATAGTGCGTTGTCATTTTTGTGATGTAAGTGAAGAGAAAATGTCATCCAAACCCAAAAAACTTGGTAATATTATTTTATGCTCTCCATGTACTAGTTTCTATTACAAAAGAATACATAAAGGAATAGACGACATTGAAGAAATTAAAAAGTTGCGTAACAGTGCACCACTCACCATTAAAGATATCGAAAACAAAATTTGTCTAGCATGTAACAAATCAGATAAAAATAAATGGTATTGGTCTGATAAGAAGAATAGACAGGACCTACTTTGCGGTAATTGTTATGATAACACTGTGAGAAAGCCGAAGAAAGCAAATAAGAAAGCAAGGGCTTTGACAGACTATTCAATAAAAAAAAATTTCAAATCTGCAAAAAGAAATGAAAATTCTAAA
>JABDEI010000109.1 GCA_013287145.1 Chlamydiota bacterium | reverse complement strand
TGTCATCACATCATCGATCAGCAATATGCATTTATCCTGGAGGCCTTGATGTTTTTTCATGAGGATAGTCTCGCCGCTTAGGCTAATCCTTTGTCGGTGATTTAAACCGGCTTGGCTAAAATCGCCGCTTTTCCTCAAAAGAGCCTCTTGCACAGGGCGATTGATCATCTCTCCTAAGCCGGAAGCTAACAAAAAACTTTGATTGTATCCACGCTGAAACCAACGTGTAAATGAAATCGGAACAGGGACAATCACATCGGGTAGCGGCCAATCCAAAAGCAAAAATTGCGCAGTCAAGTAGGCAGAAGCCCCTTTTGCCAGATGCGGCATGTTAGTATATTTTAATTTTTTAATTAATGAAGAAGCCGGTCCTACATAATCAAAAGCCGAAGCTAATCGATGAAAAAGGGGGGATCCCTTTGCACACTTGATACAGACTCTCTGGGTTACACTGTAGTCTGAACTGAAGCAATAAGGACACCTCTCTTTGGCCTGAATTAATTCAAGAAGGGCAAGGCAGCTATTGCAAAAAAGAGGTTGATCGGGATAAAGAGGCTCATCGCAGTGCAGGCATGCAGGGGGATAGATCAAATGAGTAAAAGCCTTGCCTAAGCTAAGAGGGTGCCTTGAAAATGTCAATAGCCTAGATTCGAGTTTTTCTCGAATATAGGCCATGATATATTTCAAGGCGCATCCTTTAAGGAATACGCTTTCGCAAAGAAATCCTTTTGTTTTTGAACGATATATTCATGCAAAACGGGAAAATCTTCCGGATAAGAGCTGCGCAACCATGTTTCCATTCTATCAATGACCAAAGCAAAATCTTTTTGCGCTGTCTCAGGATTTCTGATGTTATCATCTTGGCTGAGTTTGCCAACGTCGAGATGAATAGGGCGATCTCCAACAAAACCGGTGTTATGCATCACGCCATGATCGCGATCATAGACGCCCTTTTGATATTCGGATAAATAAAGATCAAAAATTTGTCCAATGCGCGATTTAGCTGCTGTGAGGTCGCCTTTGTCTAAAAGATCGGCTAAGACATTGCGCAGAGTCTGGGCTTTTTCTTGAACGATGAAGACCACTTGGTCAAGGTCGATCACTCTTTCTAAGCCGATTTTATCTCTGACGATGATGGTTTTATGGACCGTATCGGTTGGATTAAGGTGGATGAAAATGAGGCCGCTTTCAGTTTTGTCTTTTTCGTAAGCGAGCTTATATCCAGCGAAGATGCTATTGAGCTTTCTTTCTTTTTTGCGCACTTGGCGCTCTTTATAGTGTTGAAAAGGCGGAATGGAGGGAAGCAGATCAGTGAAAATAGAAGGCTTAAGATGTTTAAACTTAAAAAATTTAATCACATATTGTTGGTCATCACTGGCAAATGCGTAGCATTGGGCCCCTTTGCCTATGTAGCTGAATTTTTGATTGAGAATAGCATTCAAATGCGTTTCTTCAGCAGAAGATAGAGGTTGAATTTCCCACTCTTGATGGTAGGAAAGATCGTAAACGATGTTGTTGAGTCGAAAATCATCCGTGGCCCGGTAATATATGCGTACAATTGCGGTGGCAATGACGACGGCCAGAACAATCCAGAAAAGACGCCCTGTAAGACTTTGAGTTTTTTTTTCCATAGTTTCTTTAAGATTATTGATTAAAATAGTACAAACTTTATATCAGAAACAAACCTTCTCAACAAGAAAACATTTTATTTTAGAGAACTCCATACGTCCGTAAGTTTCTATAAGCAAAAAGAGCGCTTTTAATGGCAGCAAGAGCGTAAAAACTATTTTTTGTTAAGTCGTCGCCAAAGTTATCAAAAACCGTTATCTGTCTTCGAATTAGTTTCTTTTTTTCATCTTCTGACATCTCTGGATTAACTTGTGCTAAATTTTGAAAAAGTTCCACTACATTATCCCAGCTTCTTCCTAGTACATCAATGATATCGCTAGGCGGATGCTTATATCTTGTATAGACCTTAGGATCCCCCAACTCTTTCAATAACATTTCCACATTCGGGGGCTTTAACCAAGCTCCTATATTTTCATTTTTCAGACTAAAATATAGGCTACCTCTTAAGGACCTTTTGCTTATTTCAATAACTTCCATGAATTGTTGCTTAATCAATATTTCAATAGAAGTCCCAACAACTTTTTTATGTGGCAAACGCCGCACAAGATAATTGAGAATCATGCATCTCTGCTCGACAAACTCATTCTTATGCAAGCAAAGCGTATAAAGAACAAATAACCTAATGTTTGCTTCAGCTAGAGGAATTTGCTTTTTTTGAGCTTCCGAGATGAGATCATCGAGTTTTCTTTTCATATCATAATCAAAATATTCCCTATTTACAAATAGGAAAATGAAATCGGCTAGCTGATCAGCCAACTCCTGCTTGACTTGTTCCGACTTAGCTTCTTTTATGAGCAATTTAAAACAATCTGCAATCAAATGCGTGTGGTTATCATCGTCAGCATAGAGAATAAATTTTACTAAATGCAGAAGGTATGTTACATCTTTACTATCTTCAATTGTTGCTGGAAGGTAACAGCCTCTGTATAAAAAAGCTCTGAGAAAAACTTTGGCTTCGTCTTTTAACATCTTGGATTTATTTTCTTTAAGTTTCTCTTTAGCTTCAAGATACTTCCAGATCCCTAGACAAAGAGAACTACTTAGAGATAGTTTGATTTCATTATTTTGGCTTTCTAACAATTTGTAAAAACGCGTATCTTTGACTAATTCAAAATAACCTTCGTTTCCCGTTGCTTCAAGCCCTTCTAATATGCCTTGCCAAAGTTTAGTCTTGGTAGAGTTTGATAAGAAAAAATTGTGATCTAGGGAAAATTGATGAAGGAATTTATACGCAGAATTTATTAAAACATCTTTTCGCGATTCAGCAATGGCTGAAAACGTACAAAGCCAAAGGTCTTCGCTAGGACAACGAAAAATCTTTAAAAGCTCAAAGGCTAACTTAAGTTTACTCTCAAATTTACTCAACCCTTTTGGTTGGCTCTTTCGTTCACGACTCTTAGTTTTTAGCAACTTGTCTATATGTTCTATTTTTTCTAAATAGTATTCTTTTACAAGGCCTATGAGACAATTTTCCACAGTACCGATAATTTTTGGATGCTTAGCTTGATGGAATACCGCGTTCTCAATTAAAAATTCAGCCAATTCAACTTTTCCAAAAAAAGTTGAGAAACACGATACAACCTTTTGTAATAAATCTTGAGGCACGCTTTTATCAGCTTGAAAGGGAGTTAAAAGCTCGATAGCCAGTTTGGATTCTTTTTTAGAAATTAATGAATGGATTAAAACAAAAGTGAGAATCTTCGTGCTATCTTCCTCTTCTTTTTGAGTCTTAAAAGTTTTAGCTTTTTCTAACCATCGTTTTGCTTCAATAGGGTTATCTTTAAGCCTGCAGCGAACAAATTGACAAAAAATGCGATGCAAACGCAGTTGATGCTCTTCAGCTACTGTAGAAACAAACGCCTCAGCATCCGTCTCCAGAAGCGCAAGAATGGTCTCAAATTTTATTTGGACTTTATCATCTGATTTTGTTTCACTTTGAGGGTCATTTATTCTTGCTAGATAAGTTTCGAGCAATGTTTCAATATTCCAGTAGAGAATGTCTCTTACATGAGCTTGATTGACCTTCTTTTTCATCAAAGCCATGCGCAATTGTGTCATTTCATTTATCAGTCCATAATCTTTTAAAGCTTGGAAAACTTGTTTCATTTTTAAGCTTTGAAGAAGGGTTATCAACTGTGAAGGCATTTCGGAAGCAGAGGATGAAGCCTCTGAAAGAAAACGGCAAAAGGATTGATAGTTCTGCAAACTCACCGCTAAGGGATTTTCATACATAAGATGCAAAGAGAATTCTAATAACTGAAAAATTAGGTGAGGTAATTTTTTCTCTTGCCCTTTGGCTTGCACAATTCCATCAAACGCAACTTGAAAAACTTCTTGAGCATGCTTTTCTCTATGGGAATCTCTATAATAACTGAAAAATGATCTAAGCTTGACTAATTGCATAGGAGTCGCTTGCTCAGCCCAGCTAAACGAAATCATACTTTTCAATATTTTTTCAAAGATTTTCTTTTCTTTTTCCCAACAGAAGTTTACTAGCTGATGCTTGAGCAAATATTGATAAGATTCTAGAATTTTATCGATGCTATCTTTTGTTGCAGGAAGTTGAACTAATGTCTCGAGAATATGAGCATTGCATTGCCGTTGAAGATCTTCTGGAATGCTTGTGTTATGTTTTTTTTCAATTATATGGTCCAAAAGAACTGAATAGCATTCCCTAAGAGGTTTTTTGCCTTTTAGCAAAGGAGCCAATTTGGATAGGAAAATTGTTTCTTGCTGAGGTAAACTCACAAAAAAGCCTTGCGTTTCTCCTTTTTTCCAAATATCAAAGGCCTTTATAGGCTCTTTTAAGGAGCATTGAGCAATGATCATGGATTTTTTTGCTAAAGAATCCGATGAGAAAGGCACTTTGCTTTTATGGATTTGAGAAAGTAAAGCAAAAGCTTCATCGAATTGCTTTTGTTCAATCAATTGATCCTGCAACCAAAGAAAGAAGCTACTGCATTTTTTCTGATCTTTAATGTCTATGACATCAGCGTCGTTGAATAAAGGTATTAGCTTATTATAGAGAGAGTTGCTTTGTTCCTTTTCGAGTTTTAAACCATCCTTAAACGAAGAAAATAAAAATTCCAATTTGACTTCCTTTGGCAAATTTTCATTATCTAAAATTTTTAAAATTAACGAAAAAAAAGCTTTAAAATCGCTTGAAAAAAATCTTAGAAAGTTTTCCAAAAAGACAATTTCTTGGAAAAGTTGCGACCTATGATTAAGCTTGAGAAAGGATAAATAAGCTGTCTGGGTTAAACTTGTATCATTGGCTTCAAAGAAAGCTTTGATTGCGTTAATTGAAAACCCGTTTGTATGATCTAATATCCTCTTGCTGAGGCTTTGGACGCTGTCGATATGTTTCTTTTTTTGATCGTTTTTTATCAATAAAATTAACAATTCTTCAATAGCCTGGCTATCCTTTGAGAACTCATTTGAGAGCTCATTTTTTTCAACGTCAATTAACTTTTCATCGATCATTTGCAAAATGACAAGATTGCATCTATTTTGCAAAGCTTCAGAAAGCACCCTCTGCTCTTTTTGCTGAATCAAAAGCTTAATAAAATCTCGTAATATTATCTCATCGCAATCCGCATTATCATTAACAATTGCTTGAACAAAGTGCATTGGTATTGTTGATTTAACTTCACCCTTTCTATCTGAACTCCATTTCCTGGATGCATAAGCAGCCTGATAATTCTTTGAAGTGAACAATTCTTCGGCTAACGATGTCAGCCAAGATTCAGAAAAAAAATCGAGTATTTTAAGAAATTGATGATGACGAGCTTGTGACAAAAGACAATATGCATCTAAATTTTGTTTCTCTTGACGCTTATCTTCAACGAGTTTAACAACACCTTCTGTAATCTCCTCTAAAGGGATATCCTCCTCGACTTTGATCTCTTTATTTTTCAAAAGCGTCATCGCTTCTTGAAAAAGATTTTCACAGACGACAAGGGTTTCAGTTTTATAAATAGACTTATTCGCCACCCAAACTTTTGCCAATCTCGCTGTTAAATATAGTCTAAAAAAACATGTAAAAGTTGAACTTTTAATCATCTTCATCAACATGGGTGAAATCAACGTCATTCGTTGAGGCAGTAATGACTCTAATAAATTCAGCAGCAATTTTTTCTTTGTGGTAATTCCCAAAAAAGGTTCCAGATGTTGGAAGAGGTCGCATGCAAGCTTGCTAAGCATAGGATCGCCAGCCTTGGCTATGCTGATCAGACACGCCACTTGCTCTTTCGATCCCATTTTTTTGTTTGAAACAAACAATTTATTTAGATGGGTTGATAATTCAGAATCTTTCTTTGCGATCCGCTCGTAGATAGAGTCCTTATATAATACCTCAATGCACTTCAAAAGAAATGTAAACGCCTCTTCATTCATTTCACCAAAGTGGGAATGAATGTTTTCACCTTTGCGGTGATTTAAAATAAGGGGTCTTAATAATGCAGGAAAGATATTGAGATCAGATTGCTGTTGCTGGCAAACAAATAACAGCTCATAGGCAAGCTGTGGAAAGAAAAAATCTTTTGTTTCAAGGATTTTGCAAACACTTTTTTGTATCTCATCCAGCCTGAATAGCTGAGGATATGGCGCCAATCGCGAAGAAGAGGGTTGTGAATACTTTCTTTCCGCTTTCGTAAAAAAATGGATTTTTTTTAAAATGACTTGAGCCCTCGCAGAAAGGGGATTCTTCTCGAGATTATAACTATTAAGCCTATCAATGCTTTTAATCACATCAAAACGAATGAGAAGATTAACAAAAGGACTGGATGAGTCGATGCAGCATTGAAAAATTGGCTGAAAATTGCTGTGCTGTCTTAATATAATTTTAGGCCCCACTCTATATTTAGGTTTGTACTTATTTTGATTTTTCTTGGGGTTATGTTTGAAGCTTTTGAGATTATAATGGATATAGGATGAAATGCATAACTGCGCATACACATCTTCAAAAGTCAATTCCGGCTCTTTTAACGCACTCACTAAATATTCAAAGAATGAGGCAGGTTGTTGGCTTACTTTTAATAAATCTTTTGTTTCGCAGTATGGTAAAATTTCATTCCAGATTTCTTTGATATCCTCACTATATTGTGGTCCTTTGGCAAGCACGCCCACACAAAGATTAAATATGTAAGCAACCGCTTTTAAAGGATTATTTCTACATCGCCCTTTTAACCAGAATTTGAGTACCTCCACAACATATGCAGATAATTTCTTATTTTCTTGCTTAGCTCTCTCTATAAGGAAATCCGTGAAGTTGCTTTCTGTATCCGGTTCCAGACAGTAGGCGCCCTCTGTTAAATACCCAATAAAAACAAGGCAATCCAAAATGTGATGGGGTTTTCCATCCAGTGTTGTGATAATTCCTGCCATGTTATCGCTAAGAGGCTGTATGATCGATCCGCATGTACTAAAGGGAACTATAGACGGGGAAGAAGGATTACGAAAAAAATCGTCTACAAATACTGCCATTGAATTAATAAAAAAATTGCTTTTTCTTGCACTCAACACAGAAATTATCAAATCATGGTTATCTTCTATGCGATTTCCAAAAGAACGAAGTAAGTAGTGGTCTTTATTCTTATGCGTGGGTAAATCTATTAATTCATTTTCAATAACATCATATTTGATGAAAGCATCTACCTTAAGAAGTAAGCGAAAAAGCTTTGAATTGTTTTCATTAATTTCACAATCAGCTAATTCCTCTAAATTTTTCTTAAAAGACGCTGAAACAACCGAGCCCTTAAGATTCTCCCTAACTTTTAATAGATATTGCACTATTTTCTTTTTATCCAACTGCTCTTTTGGCAACCTTTGCTCAAATAGATCTAAGAGGGCTTCACTTTGACGCAAGCATTTTGCTAAAGTGGAGTTCGGAGGCAAGACTTGCAAATCCCTATCGTCGCTTTTTTTTTCAATTTTTTTGCCCATGCGAGCAGTAAACAACTCAGCCCCACTCTGCCCGAATGGTTTAAA
>JABDEI010000108.1 GCA_013287145.1 Chlamydiota bacterium | reverse complement strand
TCTATCGAAGTGCTCTCCACGAGCGGCTACTTCCCTCTAGAACACGCGAACGCAAAAGTACTGCCTTTATCTCTGCCCCCACTCAATCACTTGCCCAAAAATAACTCCGCTCTCTTTAAATTTATGCGCAATGAAATCGCCTCGGCTCAAAAAAATGGCAATGACTGGCGCCAAGTCATCAATGAGCTCAGACCTCATATCCCCAAACTCTGGTACTCATGGCCTCTTTTTGAAAAAAAACAATTTCTACGCCACTTGTTCTGGCTATGGAATATCCACCGCCATCGCATGTCACCTGCGAGCGCTTCTGCTATCGCCTACTTTAAACAAGAGCTGCGCTTAAATATCTGCCCGGGCATTGTCAAATCAGTGAATCCCACGCCAGACAACAAAGGCTTGGAAATACAATACTTTTCCAAAAAAAGCGGCAAAGTAGAATCTCTGACCGCCGATTATGTGATCAACTGCGCCGGACCCGACTATAATATCGCTAAACGCAAAGACGTTTTAGTGCAAAGTATCCTCAATAAACAACTGCTGCTGCCCGACGACTTAAGTTTTGGTTTTAAATTAGCCCAAGATGATCTAGATCTAGATCTGGCCGGAAAAGCCCAAGGTAAAATCTTCGCCCTAGGCGCCCTCCTCTTCGGCGAAAAATTGGAAACCACCGCCGTCCCCGAAATCCGCCAACAAGCTTTTGCCCTCGCCAAACGCATTTTAGGAGGGTAGTCAGTAGCCAGTAGTCAGTAGTCAGTAGTCGGTAGGAAATCCACGACTCAGAATACATGGCATCAATCTTGTGCAACACACACATAGGTTACACTTTAGCCCATCGGGGAAGACGCGGGTAGCCCCGAGTTTCAACTCGAGGGTTAGGTTGAATAAAATCATGCGTCTCGTTAGAGCCGCAAGATATGCGCTGAGCAAAAAAAATCGTTTCGACTCATTTTCTTGTGACCCTACGGGGCACAAAATGCCCTTTTGCATATACCTCGGGTTGAAAACCCGAGGCTACCAGCGTCTTCCCCTATGGGGAATAGGGCATTTATGCTACGTCATTCTGAATTCAAGATTCTGATTTCCTACTGACTACCGACTACTGGCTACTGACTACCCTGCCTTCATTCTGGATTCTGAATTCTGAATTCTGGATTCTGGCTTCTTGCGTTCGTTTAGCATTTATCATTTAGCATTTATCGTTTCATTTCTGGTTGTGGCGTCATTCTGAGCCAGGGTTTGAGTTCCTTCCAGCCTTTAGGGAATTTTTGTTTTAAGATTTCGGGGTCGGTGAGGCTTGGCAAAATGACGCAATCTTGTCCCCACTTCCAGTCGGCAGGGGTAGCTACGGAGTTGCTGTCGGTCAGTTGCATGGAGTCGATGACTCTTAAGATCTCTTCGAAGTTGCGCCCCGTTGATTGGGGATAGGTGATCATAAGGCGGATCTTTTTTTTTGGATCGATGATGAAGACACAACGCACAGTAAAGGTTTCACTCAGGTTTGGGTGAATCATGCCATAAAGCTCTGAAATCTCGCGGGAGGGGTCGGCGATCATGGGAAAGTTAACTTGCGTCTTTTGAGTTTCATTAATATCTTTGACCCATTTTACGTGATTATCAAGGCTGTCAACGCTAAGAGAGATGACTTTGACGTTGCGTTTGTCAAATTGGGTTTTGAGCTTGGCAGTATTGCCTAATTCTGTGGTGCAAACGGGAGTGAAGTCTTTAGGATGGGAGAAGAAGACACACCAGGAATCCCCTATCCATTCATGAAAGGAGATTTTCCCCGAAGTAGTATCGGCAATAAAATCGGGGGCTATGTCACCGAGCATGATCGGCTTTTGTAATGTTTTTTGTGCCATCAGAATAACCTCCTATCAATCTTTTGTTATGGGTAGCTGCACCTTTGTCCAGGCTTGCATCCCGCCTTGTATGTTAAATACATTGTTAAACCCATTTTTTTCCAGCAAAGAAGCCGCTATCGAAGCGCGGTAACCGCTGCCGCAGATCAAACCTATTGTTTTGTCTTTGGGGAGCTTGAAGAGGTATTCTTGCAGCATAGGAACTTCTATGCGCTCAGCACCATCGATGTGGCCATTGTTCCACTCCGGGAGGGTACGCACATCAAGGATTTTTATGGCTGAACCTTTGACTTGCATCTTTTCATAGGCCTCTTGTGGTGAAATCAAGGGGAATGAAACCAGGTTTTCTTGGATCTTTTGCATTTTTTCAGGTGTAAAGACAAAAAAACCTTTGAGATTATCAAGACCAATCGTTCTTAGATTTTTTATTAGCTCGCCCAAAGTTTCTTCATCGGGAGAAATCATGAGGATGGATTTCTCATAAGACACCATCTGCGCTGCCCAGGAAAGAAACAGAGGGCTAAAGGGAATGTTGATCGATCCGGCCAAGTGATTTGAAGAAAAGTCTTCTTTGTTGCGGACATCTAGGAAAAATACTTCTTTAGGATCCTGGGCTAAGATATCCAGTGGTGAAAATTCTTTTAAAGGGGGAAGCTCTTCGATAAGGGTCACGCCTGAAAGGTTCATCTGTTTCACTATGCTAAAATAACGGGGAGCTGGCGGCATATTGCTTAAAACGCTCCTAATCCACTCTTCTTTGGGCTTGAGGATCAAGAAAGGGTTGTTTTTTCTCTGTTCCCCTAAAGTGGAGGAAGCTTGCGGACTAATTCCTTTGCCGCAAAGCGATCCAGCTCCATGTGCTGGATATATTTCGACAGCATCAGGAAGCTTAGCTAAAGTGTTAAAAACGCTGTTATAAAGCTGATTTGACAGAAGAGAGAGTGTTTTTTCCCCTAGAAGATCGGGCCGTCCAAGGCTGCCAAATAGCAAAAAATCGCCGGTAAAAGCCTTCCTTGGGACGTTATCTTTGTCTAAAAGTAGCCACATCACATGTTCAGGAGTGTGCCCTGGCGTATGCCACGCCTGCAGCTTAATCTCACCAAAAACGAGCTCTTGTTTGTCTTTAACAAGATGATCGGCATAATTGGGAATCCAAGTGGGCCCACCCATGCCGGAGCTATAGATTTGGGTATTAATATCATTTCTTTTGAGGATATGTTTTAACTCCCTAGCACCGGAGACAAAATCGGCGTGCACATGCGTTTCTAAGATCGCAACTTCTTGGAGGCCATCTCTTTGCAAAACTTCAAGTAGAGGCGATACATCGCGGGTAGCATCGATTACTACCCCTTTTTTTGCCGACGAATCTACGAGGATATAGGTGTTTATGGCTAATCCGGGAGTTGTCATCTGATATAAATTCATATTTACTTCCTTTTCCCTAGTAATACCTTGTTTCTCTCAAACTCGCAAGCCTTCCTTGATATGAAAAATATTGGCTTACTCTTTAGATTTATACTATGCGTGCATTTTCATTATTAACTAATAAAAAAATAAATAATATTACAAATTAATTTAATTTTGGTAAAATAAAAGAAGGAAGGTTTATTTCATATTTAATTGGTTTCAAGGAGATGTTTTATGTCCACAGATTACCGGTCTTTGTCTTCTCCTGACTATTCGAATGTACAACCTCCAACAGCCCCAAAACCTGCGCCTCCACCAGGAAAGCCTCCAGCAAAACCTTCCGAACCTCCACCCCATATTGATCGCGAAGCGCTCGAAAAATTGCAAGGTACCGCTGTTGAGGAGGCAAAAAAACAGTCAATTTCCGCTCCCCCCCTTGCGCCACCCACAGAACGTGCTCATATGGATATAGAAGCAGTTAACAAAAACACGCAAAAGATGCTTCATACTGTCCGGGATAATATAAGCAAAGAAAAAGAGATAACGAAACAATTCGACAGCGCATATAAATCCATTGGATTGGAAAAGTCTGGGGAAGAAATTGCCGCCAAACGAGAAGCATTACAAAAGAGAAAAAATGAAGCGCTGGAGAAAAAACAAGCAATCGATCGTCAGCTCAAGACAATAGATGAAAAACCGGTAAGAGGCTCTAGAGCGTCTATTTCTGTAAATAGAATGACAGAAAAGTACCCTGAACTCAGAAAAAGCTTTGCAAAATTACAAGATTCTAAAGGCAAGCTCACAACCCAAACGGGAAAACAAGCACAAAGTTTCGTCGATAAAAGAATTAAAGAAGATAAGGCTGTAGAAAAAGAGAGGTTAGAAAGACATCTTCTTCCTCCCCTTGAAATTGATTTAATACAAAATCTACAGAGGACAGCAACTAAAGAAAATAAGAAAGAAGAAAAACCTATAAGCTCTAATGATTTCTTATATACCTATCATTTCGTAAAAGGGATGACCTCTGAAAAGTTATTTAAAAGTATTTCAACTGTATTAACTGACGATTTAGCTAAGCTTAAAGCTTCACAAGGAAAAGATTTAAAGACTAAAGCAAAGATATTTTCAACGTTAGCATTTTGTCGTGATTGGATTAAAAGCGATCTTTATCCTAAGGATCTTAAAGAAAAGAAAGTTCAAAATGAGTTACAAAAAATTGCCGATGCCTGCCAGAAAGAGGGTTTACCTATCGATATTGAACTTACTGGTGGGCTGATTCAAGATGAATTAGAGCAAGTAATTTCTCAAACATCTGCAAAAAAACAAGTGAACACCAATGAATTGAAACCTACGCCTGATCCATCTAATGCAAAAAATGTCAAACAGTTAACATATGAGTTTGACGCCCTCTTTCGTCAAGCTACAAACAAAATTGAATTTGGGGAATTGCTAATTGACCAGTCAAAATCTGAAGAATTAAGTAAGGCTCCTAACGTAACAAGCCTTACCGAACTCATTAATCAAACAACAAATTTTGTTAATAATGCAATTCTTGGACATTCAATTGATAAAGGTGATACAAAATCTGCTGAGGAGGCTAAAAGTAAAGCCTTTAATGCCATATCCAATTTTATTACTATAGCAGACAATTTACATAAACAGAAAAATTATGCAGCTTCGCTTGCTATTTACAGTGCATTAGCAAATAACAATGTTAGTACTTTAATAGAGAATGATGATAGGGTAAAGCCTTTTCTATCAAAAAAAGATATGGCAACGTTGTCTACTTTGGGAAATGACCTTAGCATGACGGGTAATTTTAAAAATTTACGAAAAAAAATAGCCTCTGATCAAGAAAAAGGAGAATCTTACTTAGCCCCACCCGTTATAATAAATAAAGATCTTACTTTTGCGAAGGAAGGCAAATTCCTTCGAGAAGATGGTGCTCCAACTGAACAATTTTCAGTTGCCGCGAAAATTTTAAGAAACGCGATGGACTCTATTAATTCAACAAAAAAAAATCTCCCAGAATCTAAAACCAACTTACATGAAGCTCTTAAAAATTCTCCGCACCCTGATTCAGATAAATTCTATCAGGCTAGACTTGCTTTAGTCCCCTCCAAACGAAAACAAGCTTAATGGAAAAAGATGAACTGCTTCCGCACATACGCGTTAAGCTAACATAACATACCTATTATCAACGTTTTAACTGTCGATTACCTGCTTATGATGTGACTAGGCGTTACTGCTTGTTCTCACATAGTTGCCGTAAAAAATTATACCGTTCTTACAGAACTCAATCATTCCTTTGGAGATAACCTAGGCCTCTCGGCCTAGGCTATGATATGAAGGCCTTTCAGGCCATAAAATAAGTACATTTTAGAACAAATTGTGTTTTCAATGGTCTGAAAGACCTCAATAACATAGCCCAGGCCGAAGCGAAAGCGAGAGGCCTGGGAAAATGATAAATAAAAAAAGAGTTCTGTAAGAACGGCATAATTTTTTGTGATTTCAAATCGTTTATAAATAAACACTTGTGTTAGCTTAACGCGTATGAGCTTCTGCTGTTTTTTCTTTTTGCATGCATTTGCATTTTTTAATTTGGCGGCGTGTCATTGATGAAGGCGTAGATGCCTGGCAGGCCGCGGTAATGTTCTTTGTAATCTAAGCCGAAGCCCACCACGAAGCGATCTTCGATTTCGAATAAAGTGTAATCGGGAAGGTAGATAATTTGGCGAGGCACCTTTTTTAATAGCATGACGAGGGTTTTTAGGCTTTTTGGATTCTTTTGCTGCAGCTGCGTGACGATACCGTTCATTGTTTTGCCTGTATCGAAGATGTCATCGACGATTAAAACATGTTTTCCACTGATATCTAGGGTATCAAGGCCTGTGATTTTTACTGCCCCGCTTGTCATGCCATTTTGGCCATAGCTGCTTGCTTTCATATATTCCAAGGTCAAAGGAGTGTGAAGGTGGCGAATGAGGTCGGCGCCGATGCATACAGCCCCTTTCATCACCATAATCACGACAAGATCTTCATTTTGATAGTCTTGGTCTATCTGCAAAGCCACTTCGCTGATTCTTTGCGCAATGAGTTCAGGACCGATTAATAATTCGAGGTTGTCGTCAGCGGAGCATAAGGCTGCGACTAAAACAAAAATCCAGGTAAACATAAGTTTTTTCATGATGAGTCTCCTTGTTAGCTTATTGTGACATATGAGCATATCAATCGAATGAATTTATGAAAAAAATAATTTGATAGAATTATTTTTTCGAATGCGCATACTAGAAAATAGCATCAAATTAAGATAGCGAAAGGAAAAACCATGAAAAATGCGATGGGAACATTAAGGGCTTTTTTCGTTTTAAGCCTACTCTTTCAAGCCACAAATCAACTGATGGCAGAAAGCGACGAGCAAAAACGCATTGAAGAGAGGATACAAGAAGAAAAGCTCGAAGATCAACGCGAAGAACAAAAACGCATAGAACAGCAAATCGAAGATGAAAAAGTCGAAGAGCGCCACTTGGAAGATAAACGCATCCAAAGAAAATTGGATGATGAACGCTGGGACAGAGCTCACGGACACTAAAATAAAGGATAAAGGATAAAGGATAAAGGATGAAGGATGAAGGAGGAAAGAATTCCCACTCATCATTAGATTTCGGGCACGGGCACGCACACTGGCACGAAAAGCAAGTAATGCTCGATAGATTTGGGACACGGGTACGTCAATTTACGAACGCTGAATTCTTTATTGTGATGCTTTTTCGTGTCCGTGCCGTGTGCGTGTGCGTGCCCGATGCATTTTCCTGATCCTTAATTAACAAAATAAAGGGAAAAAAATATGGATATCACTGAAAATAACTATCGTTTGCTTATCGTGGATGACAATCCAGCCATTCATGACGACTTCAAAAAGATTCTTATCCCCGATGAGGATCCCATCCGTCAAGATCAGCTGGAAAATTTGAAAGAAACCTTATTTGGACATCGCGCATCGCAAAAGGTTCCCCTCTCTTACGCTATCGACTCAGCTTATTCGGGATCGGAAGCGTTGAAGCTTTCAAGTCAAGCTGTGCAAGAGGGCAAGCCCTATGCATTGGCTTTTGTCGATGTCCTGATGCCTACGGGATTAAATGGCGTTGAGACGACCAAGCGGCTATGGAAAGTCGATCCTGAGATTCAAATCGTGATTTGCACTGCTTATGCCGATTATTCTTGGAATGAAATGATTGAGCAGCTCGGAATCAATGATAACTTTGTCATTTTGAAAAAGCCCTTCGATAACATCGAAATCAAACAATTAGCTTGCTGTTTAACACAAAAATGGCAGCTCAGCAAACAAGTAGGGCATC
>JABDEI010000107.1:7165-7631 GCA_013287145.1 Chlamydiota bacterium | reverse complement strand
GGAGCGTAACCGCCGCTGATAAAAGGATAGAACTGACAGATTTCATGACACAGTTGTGCTGGATAGAGTTGCTGTTGAATGTTAAAAGACTGCTGTCTTTCTATCGCAAAGACTTGGTCTACTAAAGTTGCATAGTGAAAGGGAGCCGATAACTGCGCGTAGACATAGTCGGATAAAATTTTGTGATAAGCTTTGGCAGGATGAATTAGGTCTGCAAACAAAAAGCCGTCGGTATCGGTGCCGGCAGGGGGCGCTGGAAAAAGCGTGTTGACAAAACCATTGGTCACATTGGTAAAACCGTAGAGCAGGGGATTAGCTACGATCGAATTGAACAATGCGTAGTTGTCGAGCATTAATACCGGAAAGTCTAAATCGGAAACGGACGATTGCAATTCGGAATTAAAAGTTTGGGTTGCCGTCGATAAAGCAGGCGATGAAAAAGTTAGCGGCCCGATAGATCCTGCTT
>JABDEI010000107.1:0-7155 GCA_013287145.1 Chlamydiota bacterium | reverse complement strand
GAAGCAATCCGAGGTTAAAATAATTTAAAACGACAAGAGTTTTAAAGCCCTCGTCATGAATTTTTTGTAAAACCTCTTTGTAAGTCTGCACTTCTTGCGAAAGCGATGGAAAAAAAGGAGCAAGAGGAGTCGTTGAAATCAAGATATCGGTGGCGCCTTCGAGGAAAAACACAGGAGAGGTTTTATTGAGTGTAGGTGGAATTGCATTTGCTTGATCGACTAAAGAAGGAGCTATGAAACCTATAGGGTTAAAAACAGGATAACCGATAGCAGAGCTTGCAAAGCCAAAGTTTGTTCCTCCCTGGGACGAGGGCAAGATTTTTATATCATAGTGTTTTCCTAAATGAACTGGCCAAGTAGGTCCATTGGTTGTTGGAGCAATAGGTGCATTGCCTGAATCGACTAATCCATCGCCAAAAAAAATTAATCCATCAGGGAATTCGTCTTTGGCGTGGGTAAGGGATAAGGATAAAGAAAATCCTGTAGTAAGGGCTAAAGTGAGAATTCGTCGCCAAAAAGATTTGAACATACTTTCCCTTCTAAAATTTGTTAAAATAAGAGTGTACGAAACCAGGCTCTTTCAGACAACGAAGTTATTATAAAAATTTAATTTAAACTCTGGAGGGGGAGACAGTGCTGCTGCAGTGGCGAAGGAGCAAGCCTTCGCCACTATAAAAATTTTGTGTATTTTTATCCTTTTTTTAAGATTTTACTTCCAGGTTGTTGACAACGTTGACAACGCCTGGTACAGCTTTTGCTTTAGCTTCCACATTAGATTTTGCTTGCACATTGTTCACGGTTCCGCTCAAAGTGACAACACCATCTTTAGTCGCCACTTTGACAGTATCTGTAGCAATTGCTTCGGTGACAGCACGCGTAATGTCTTGATCATTTACTGCTATTTTATCTTGAACGACATTCACTCGCACGTTGCCATCGTTGCTAGCATCTACTCCGAAAAGGTGAAGTTGAGTAGCCGGTGCAAACAAAAAGAAACATGCACAAGCCATAAATAGTAGCTTTTTCATACTCTCAACCTCCGATTATCGAAAATTTATTCATATTTTAGAGCTTTGCAGGAGCAATGCTCTAAACTTGCCCGGTAAAACCGGTGCCGCAACATCAGCCCTAAGGCTGTAGAAGATTGGGTAGTTAGATTCTACTCAATACAATTAATTAACAAGTCATGCTTACTTACCTTAATTATATGGAATGAATGAAAATTTTAAAATAAAGATTTGGTTTATTTTCAGGAAAACTCTCTCTCAGGAGAACTTTCCTGAAAATAAGTTATCTTTTTATCCTGATGGTGTCAGCAGTGACTACCGACTGTCGACTAATGTTTTTTGAACCAAGCCGTAGCTATTTTTGCAACTTCAGCTAATTTGCCGGGTTCTTCAAAGAGATGCGTAGCTCCTGGAATGATCTCCAATTTTTTTTCCGCTTTTATTAAAGCAAAAGCCTCTTCGTTTAATTCTATTACTCCAAAATCATCTCCTCCTACGATGAGCAATGTAGGTGCCAGCACGTGCTGCAAGGCAGATTTTGCCAAATCGGGCCGTCCCCCGCGCGAAACAACAGCGCTTATTTTTTTTTCCTCCTGGGCAGCGGCAATAAGGGCGGCAGCCGCTCCGGTGCTCGACCCGAAATAACTGATTTTCAGCTCTTTAGTATTCGGAAATTTTCGGACCCAAGAAGATGTATCGACAAGTCTTCTTGCTAAAAGGGGGATATCAAAGCGATATTGAGCCGTTTCAAGATCGACAGTTTCTTCCTCAGGTGTGAGCAAATCCATGAGTAAGGTGGCAAGCTGCTGTTCATTTAAAAAGCTAGCAACGAATTGATTGCGGGGACTATAGCGGCCACTTCCGCTTCCATGCGCAAAAATGACAATTTTTTGAGCATTTTTCGGCATAGTCAAAATGCCATTTAGAGATATGCCTTCTGCAAGCTTAATGGAGATCTCTTCTTTATAGGAATTCGATTGCAATTTCATGACCACCTTCCTTGCGCAAATTGATTTCATTTAAACCCATTATGTATATAAATTACTTTTTAATGTATAGCTTAAGAAAATGTCCTCTTATAAGGATTGTTATGATGTTGGCAGATCGCCAATCGGCAGGAAAGCTACTTGTCAGGTTTTTGGAAAAGTATAGAGATAACAAACAAGCCATTGTCTTAGGTCTTCCAAGAGGCGGGGTGGTGGTTGCGTTTGAGATTGCCTATGCTTTGCATTTACCCTTAGATGTCATTTGTCCAAGAAAGGTGGGAGCGCCGTTCAATCCTGAATTAGCAATTGGAGCTGTGACGGAAACAGGACAAGGAATTTTTAATCATCGCTTAATAAAGGCTCTTGGCGTATCAGAAAAATTTCTACTTGAAGCTATCGAAAAAGAAAAACAGCAAGCTCAAAGAAGACTGAGTATCTTCAGAAAAAATCGCCCGCCGCGTGAATTAAAAGATAAAATCGTCATTTTAGTCGATGATGGCTTAGCCACGGGAGCTACAATGAAGGCGGCCATTCAATCGGTAAGAGTTGAAGGTGCCAAAAAAATCGTCGTAGCCGTCCCTGTTGCACCTGAAGACACCTTGAAGGAGATCCAACTTGAAACCGATGAAGTTGTTTGCTTGGATACCCCGCCTTTTTTCGAAGCGATCGGTCAATTTTATCAAGACTTTTCACAGACTGAAGATGAAGAAGTCTTAGAACTTCTTAGTGAATATCAATGATCTATTTCCTCTTCCACATCGTAGCCTGTGAAATGCCCCACTGATATTTTCGAAGGTGTTCTCGCATAAGAAAGGCAATGTTAAAACAGCGTTGAAGTTCAAAATCTTTTTCCAAAATTTCCCGAATGCATTCCAAGGCGCTTTTATCATTCTCATTTCTTTCGCCTAACCATCGATTGCGCGGGGTAAATTCTTCTAGCCATGAATAGGGTGAAATGAGGATCAATTGTCCTTTTGAGCTGACTAACTTAGAAAGCAACAAAAGAAAAGCCAGAGGATCACTCACGCGGCAAAGAAGATTAGCTGCTAAAACGACATCAAAGGTGGTTGATTCTTGTTGCAACTCCATGATGTCACAGCAGCGAAATATCACCCGTTGGGGATCTATATCTTCAGGTATCTTAGCCTGTCGAACTCCTCTTTGGGCGCCCTCTTCCATGATCGTGTATTCCAATTGCCCCATTTCTTGGATTTCTTGCGCTGCTGAAATAAATGTTTGCGAGCTATCAACTCCTAATACAGACTTGCAATGGCGTGCTAATTCAAAGCTTGATCTTCCCACCGAACATCCCAAATCGAGCCCTTTAGCATTCGAGGGCAGAGCTTTAACATCAAGGCATTCAGTCACACAACGCACAGGAAAGTGAAGAGAATGTTGAGGTCCAAAAGGAAAGGGGAGAAGATCCTGATCTGCGCCGTAATGGAACAGCAGATATTGCTCTAGAATTGTTTTTGTTTCATAGCGCAGAATAGCTTTAAGAAAACTATTTCGCAAATTCATGGAATTCCTTCACCTATTCGATGGCAACAAGAAGGCAATTAAGTTTCATGTGTTTTTGAATTTGATTGTTGTGCGGCTTTAAGTAAGCTACGCAAATAAGAAGACGGCTCATAATTTTCGATTAAATTTTCACTTTTGCCGTGGCGCAGCATGCGCACTTGTTTGACGTGGATTTCAGGAGTTTTAGTGGATGAAAAGAGGATGTCGTCATGTGAAGCATTGCTCAATTTGCGAAAACGTTCTTTTGTGACGGAGCCCTTTAAATGATCGTTGCGCCCTGTTGCCAGGTGAAAAGTCCCAAAGATTTTTTCATCTTGAATATCTGCTCCGGAATAAGGAAGTACCTGAGTGCCGAATCCTAACTCGCCGAGTATCCCTGTAGCAGGATCAGACTCAAGCCTTGCTTGCCAGGCATTGATGGTTTCTGGGTTGCCGCGGAGAAGTGAGGCTTTAATGACTTTTCCTTCTTCGACATCCATTAGGCCAAGCGTTCCATCGCTTTCAAATTTAATAGGAAAACTGCCTTCGGCATTGCTCGGAACAAAATAAACTTCTCCTGCGGGTAAATTGACAATGTCTCCACCGTCATGGCATATGCCATGACTCTTTTGAGCATCCTGACGCTGGAGGTCAATGTGTAAATGATAATTCCGATGATCTACTTCGAAGTCAATGTCCACACTGTCTGGATGGGCCATTCCTTTGCGAAGCAGTTCTGTTTCTTGGCTAACTTCATGATAATCGACAGCCAAGCCTGTGTTTAAGATTGTATCATTAACTCCATGCATGGTAGCTCCCCGAAATCCGAATTTTTTTGCTCTTTGGGTCAGGGGTGCTGTTGCTGAATAGCTAGTAATGCACAATATGATGTCATATTTTGGATAAATGTCTTTATCTAAGTGCATCAAAGAGCCGTCAATTGCTATAGCATCTTCTGGTAATTCAAGATTACTTCCGCCTGTCATCTTATAGGCAAAAAAGTCACATGCCTTTAGATGGAGCTGATCCATGACTCCATCGCGCAACCCTTGATAGAAGACTTCATAGGCTTTTTTTTGCACTGGATGGCCGGATTTTTTAAGAAAAGCTAAGTCAACGACATCTTTTGGGTGCTCTAAATCGATCAGAATGCACAACCTTTCTCCTTTTTTTGGTTTAAAAACCGTTTGCAATAAGCGCATTAAATCAAAGAGGGGGAACTTGCGCAATTGCTTAGAGGAAGAAATTGTAGCCGGTTGCATAATTGACCTCAGGGTTAACATTTGCTCTCTTAGAGGATATTGATACCCTCCTAATTCACTCATATGACACTATTTAAAAAATGGCAACAAGAAATTCAATTATTTATTTACATACGTAGATTAATTGATTCTTAGAGAGAATTTTGAGTCGCGTTCGTTGTACATAAGTCACTTAAACCTTGAATGGTATATTTGAAATATTTTATACTAGGAGTAGGGAGATAATCCCTTTTTAAGCAGGAGATTTTATGATGGTATTAAAAGTTCTCGGCTTTGTTTTCTTAGCAGTCTATTTAATCTTAGTAGGACTTATTGGAGTGGCAGGGCCTTCCCTCGCGTTTATTCCACCAGTAGTGATACACTTATTGGCTATCGTGTCGGGTGTTTTGATTCTGGTGGCGGTGGGTAAATGCTGCTGCAGCTGCGATAAATGTCAAAAATAGAATGCTTTAAGAAAAAGAAAGGGGGAAGTTGACGAGATCGACTTTTCCCTTTTCATAGAGAGGCATTTAAGGCATGCATAACTGCTACAATTTCACGCACACGTATTCGAGCGTGGCTGAATAAAAGATATGATGGCTCGCTTTGTGGGTGAAATTTTTCCCAATACATCTTTCGTGAGTTGAGATGGAAAAAACTCTTCGCAACCTTAAAAGCCGCTTTTGCAAACCATGTCGTGAGAAAATTTAAACCTGAGACTTCGCGCAAATGCTTTCCTGGCACTACGCCGCAGGTGACAAAACGGCAATTTTCTTGACGGAGAGTTTCAAGGCCCTTGACGACCAGCATTTCTGATGTACCAAGAGGAGCTTCGGGTGTAGTGAACAAAAGATTAATAAGCCAACCTTGACGTGCGTTAAGTCGATTGCACAGCATCCCTCCAACGATTTTTCCATTTTGGCAGGCATAAAACCAACGCTTGCCCGAACGCTCTGCAAAAAGATTGACTTGAGCTAAATAAATTTGCGGTCCCTGCCGTCCTTGAATCCATGCTGCTGCAGCCTGTTCCAAAGCTTGTTCAAGAGTTTTGTCTATCAATAGATACTCTTCTGCTAAAACTCCGGCATGTTGGGCATGGCTGATTTTATTGCGCAGCTTGCGGCCCTTAGATCCTTCTTTGGGGTCGCAATCAGGATCGAGGATTAACTCTTCTCCTATTTGTAAAGATGCAGAACAAATATTGCGAGTGGCCCATTGAGCAAAATGCTTTGATGCTGTTGTATAAACTGTGTTCCAACCTTGATTTTGACAATAATGCTGAAAAGCCTGTGCCAAATGAGGCATATCTTTTGGCGTGCATACAGGATCGCCATATACGACGGCACAGTTTGATTCAGTACGATATCCGATGACTCCATCGATAGAAGGGTTTGCAAAGAATTGGCAAGCTGGATTCAAAAGAGCAATTGAGGCTGATCCTCCCCAGCGTAGGACATGTTCTGCAATGGGAGGGATATTAATGCTATCTGTCGTTGTCTCCATTCTCAATGCCTATATTAGCGCTTTTAAATCACGGTTTTTTTGTTTACAACATGAGGGCTTTTATTGCGTCGAGTCACATGCCGTGTTAATGTGTGTACACTATGGGCTATTAGCAGCACAGGAAAGATAGAAAAGGACAAAACAGCGCGCATGATGCTTAATCCAATCCTTTTCCAACGGTGCATTTGCTTAAAAGCCTTTAAATGGATTATTGCTGAATGTTCATGGGTCGAGTACATATCTGCGTGAGCAAAAAATCCTTTTCTGGCTTTTTCTCCAAGGACTTGATAATAGTTCACCCCTGATTCCGCTGCCTTGTCAATATATGGAGTAGGATCATTCTCTTGGCAAAACATATTAATTTCAGAAGAAATATTTTTATTCAACAACTGTTTTAGCCGATTGAGATCTTTTGATGAAAACCCAGGAGCTGAATAAGCCATTACTTTGCTTATGTGCTCAGGAAAAAATAGTGCAGTGCGCCACGCTTGTGCTCCGCCTAGGCTTTTTCCGAAGACGACGGCTTTTTTTTCTTTGGTGCAGGTTTTCAGCCAATTCTGAATTTTTTCTTTTCCGATATGGAAGGCATAAGTTCCAATGGAAGCGCTGGGATTGAGATCGGTCAGCAAACTTAAGCTGAAGCCTTCATCGGTCGGATAGGTTGTACCCTTAAATAATAATAGAGGAGGCGCAGCGGAATTTTCTTTGGGAGTAAGTCCAAAAGCAATCACTGGCGATCCCATCCACGTCGGCGTTAATGGAATTTTTTTAACGCGATAAGTGATTAGATTCCATTTTCCCTCGATTCTTATAGGAATTTTAATTTCTTCGTCATCCTTAGGGTCAAGAAAGGGGTATATTGACAGCAAATCGCCTATGATGGTTTCCATATGAAACGATTTTTCGGAGGAGCTAGAA
>JABDEI010000106.1 GCA_013287145.1 Chlamydiota bacterium | reverse complement strand
AAAGGGTCCTTCCCCACCATTTTCCGATCTTCTTACCTTCATAGCAAATATTATTTTGACCATTAACGGTAAGTTCATTAACATCAGAAATTATCCCCATAAAATTATCCTTAAATTAACATAAGTCACTAAATGAACTCACATTTTAATATTTTCTATTCTCTCACATGGCTTTTGCCAGGAATTTGGAATACCTCTAATTATAGTACAGTGAGATTTTTTTGTATATGCACACGGAATCCGTGGTTATTCATAGTCAACATTGGGTTCAAGCCTGACACTCTGACATTCCTAAGGTGTTGTTGCATAAATCTATTCTCCATCGGACACAATTGCAAATGTATCGATAATCCAGGTCTGTGTGTCGCCACTGACCGTGGCTCCTGGCCTTATCTATGATAAACCGTGGGTTCCTAGCGTCACCCACGGCTCGATTCTGTCGTCGCTTCGCGACTAAAGAAACCGCAAAAGCGGTAAATTGCCGCAACAGCGGCTACAAAAGTTAGCCGTGGGTGACATTAGGAACCCACGGGACATAGGATGATAAGTTGTGAGCCAGGAACTGGCGACATCATCTCATGAGTAAAAAACATTCGATTCGACTCATTTTCTTGTGACCCTACGGGGCACAATGCCCTTTTGCATATACCTCGGGTTGAAATCCGAGGCTACCCTCGTTTTCCCCGATGGGGAATAGATTTACGCAACACCCATTCGTAATCACAAATGATTAAAAACAGCCCTACCAATCCTGAAAAATGTTATCCAATTCGAAAATGTCAGAATGCCTGACCTTAATGTGACCCCAAAGCCTAATCAGTCAGTAATTGATTTGCCAAATCTTTAGCTAACTTTCCGTCGACTGTATTGTTGAGCTTCATGATACTCTTCATCACCAATCCAAAATCTTTTCTTGTTTTAGCACCGGAGTCGGCGATAGCCTGCACGACAATCCTTTTGGTTTCTTCAGCAGAAAGAGCTACGGGTAAAAACTCCTGAACGATAGCCAGTTCACTTTTTAATTTATCAGCGATCTCGGGGCGGTTAACAGCTTGGGCCTGATCAAGGGCCTCTTGGAGGTTGCCAAAGTAAGTTTTGAATAGCTTTACAACCTCTCCGTCTGGAATGTTGGCTCGGGCATCAACTGCCAATATTTTTGATTTGAGCATGCGCAAGGTATCGAGTCTGAGCTGGTCTCGGCTTCGCATCGCTTCTTTAATACCATCATTGATTTTTTCGATAATTGTCATAATACACCCCTTTCATTTCAAATTCATTTATACCGAAACACATTCAAAATTTGGATTTTTGACTGCGCCAAAGCCTCGGGCTTCGATCATCGCAAGTCGCCTCATATTACTAATATTAGGCGACTTGCGATGATCGAATCGCGAGAGCTTTCGCGTTGTCCAAAACCAAATTTTGAATGTGTTTCGGTATACGTCTTTCATATCTATAGAGACAAATACAATACCTTAAAGCAGTTTTAGATTTTTCCCAATCAAATGTTCTGTGACGTACATGTTAAACCTAGTTAATTTATTTACATTTATTTAATTTCACGATATAATTACAAATTATTTTTTCGATCTTACTCTAAGATTGTTATAAGAATGATTTTTAAAAAGTAGAACTTGCGGAAAGATGTCACTTGCAATTAACGGCCATTTTTTACCTTCTTATCAGGTCTCTTGTTCGGAATTTGTCACTCCTACTACATTGATAGGATGCGTAGGGCTACCATGGGCAAAACGCCACTGGCAGCTTGCTAAGACAGATGCTCCTCGTTCTTTAGGCCATAGAGTCATTGCCTGCCTTGAAGCGCTGCCGGTCATTGGCGGGATAGTTGTGCTTATAGAGCGTATTATTGCTGCGATTGCTTCACGTTGGCAATCCCCCTCCTCAGTCAGTAGATCAAGTGTGAACAAAGTTAATCCCGATTTAAGGATTGCAAACGCCGATTATCTCTTTCTTGCACGACGAGAGGGACGCAGTCAGGAGGGGTGTTGTGGAAACGTATCTGTAGAGAGAGCAGACGTCGTGCGGCAGAAACTCCAAGAGAGAGCTCCACCAGGCATATCTTTTGATTCTACTATCTATCATAGAAGTCCAGCCATCATAGGGACGTGTACAGCAATGTCTTTAGAATTTGCCTCGACCTACTATCGCCTTCGCAAAGAATCACAGGACATCACTCCGGGTAATGAGGCATTTCTAAACAAAATGCGTCTCTTGAGTAAAAGCTTTGAGAAAAGCACTGAAGAAATGAGAAGCAGACAAGTAGCTTACAGCAGTATTACGGTCGATCGCACTGTGAATATGGATGTGACTAGAAATAAGGTCGAATCCTGCCTCAAATATCACGACTTTGAAACGGACTATTGTTCCAAAGAAATGGACATCAGAGTAGATACTGGTTTATTGCAGCAAGAGATAAATACTCTCTCTGATGGAGTCTATTTTGTACGCATGCTCATGCCTACAGATAACCGTAAACTGGAGGCACGCGGACACTCCATGATTTATGTTCAGGAAAAAGATGTGAGATTTTTTTATGATAACAATTGCGGTCTAGAAAAAATGTCTGCCCTGAATAGCGGCGCTAATGACACCCTATTGTATGAAAGACTCCTTAACGTTCATAAACAGTGGGATATCCCTATGTTGCGAATTTACCGTCTGAAACCAGAACTTTCTCCAAACGGCTAGGCATCCTGCTGGTCGTCAAGTTCAAGACCAACCGCCCCCATCCTTTTGGACACTGCTTATAGTCCACCAGTGTAGTAAATTGTTCACAATTATCTATAGACAGGTTTTTGCCGTATAATTTCAAGTTCTGAAACATGAAATTCAAAAGTTATCGTTTTTCATCCACTTCAGAACTTTCGAAGATCTCCTTAGCTCGAGCAGCTAAGTTCATACCCTATTGGCCTAATTGCGGCCGATCTTGCTCACTTTTTAGGCGCTTTGCATATATAATACGTCTTGCCTGTGATAAGCAAGGTGATCTAAAATATATTCTTTAATTCTGAAATTCAGAGGATCATTAAAAATGAATAAACAACTTTGGCTAATCTTAATCATAGCGTTGCTTAATGCGATTGGGCTCACCATTGTTATTCCACTTTTTCCATTTCTTATTGGGCTTTATGTTCCTGCAGAAAAAGTCGCTCTTTACTTGGGCATATTAGTCTCGATCTATGCTGTTTGTAAGTTTTTTATGGCTCCTATAATGGGTGCTCTTAGCGATTATTTTGGCAGAAAACCAATCTTGTTTTTTAGTTTGCTTGCAACCGCGGTCGGGTATTTTACTCTGGGTATTGGCGGAGCGCTCTGGGTATTGTTTCTTGGCAGAGTTATTGCTGGAATTTCAGCCGGGGATATTAGCGCATTATATGCTTACGTAGCAGATAGCACGCAAGGGAAGGAACGTACAAAGCTATACGGATATTTAGGAGCCGCCAATGGTATCGGCTTCATGATTGGACCCGCAATTGGAGGTGTGTTAGGCATTGAATATATTTCACTGCCCTTCTATATTGCAGGAGGGATTTCAATTATTACAGCGCTATTTATCTATCTTTCCTTGCCTGAAACCCTTATAGAAGGGAAGCGCAAGAAAAATATAACAGTCAATGCTTTTAATCCTTTTTCTCATTTTAAGGACATCTTTAGCCTAAAAGAGGCGAGAAAAGTTTTTATATTAGGCGCTTCCTTTTTTATCGCTCTCCTTTTTTATCAAAGTAATATTTCGGTATACTTAAAGGATGTCTTTGCTTGGGGGCCAGCTCAGATTGGAGTATTGTTTGCTCTTATAGGATTGTGCGATATTGTTTCAAGAGCAATTTTATTGCCAAAGCTTCTCATATTTTCTGAAAAAAGCATTATTTTTGGTGGCCTCATTCTTATGATAGCAGGGTTTGCTTCAATAGTGCTAAGCGGCTATCTAGGCATGGCTAGTTTGTTGTGGATTTCTATTGTGCTTATCACGGTTGGAGAAGGCTTGTTTGATCCCTCTTATAATAATATGCTTTCCCAGTCTGTAAGTGAAAATAAGCAAGGGCAGTTACAGGGAGTCAATCAAGGCTTGCATTCTTCATATGAGATTTTTGCCCCCTTTGCTGCTGGCTTAATATATTTATATAATCCTCTAGCTATTTATATCATTGCCGCTTTGTTAATGATGACAACCCTTCTGTGTTTCTGTAAAAACTCGCGAGTCTTTGAATTAACTCGTTCTGGATAATCTTTCTCCAATGGCAACTATACTCCGGCCTGCCTAAAACTATGAATTTTGACCAATCAAAAGTTCTGAATGCGTCCAACCGCCCCAACTTTTTTCTCTTTTGGGTGGCTCGATTTTCATGATAAAAAACAGCATGAAGCCAAAACTTTTGTTAGGATGCCATTTCTTTTGCTTTATCTAGGTCAAGCCCTTCTTAAACTGAATGAAATGGATTGCAAATCCTGCTACACTTTTGTCGATTGTTTAAAGACCTAATTGCGATATTCGAGGAGAAGTTTTTGTGAATTCGCGAATTAAGAAATTTTTATCATATTATAAACCCTACTTAGGACTGTTTTGTGCAGATATGCTATGTGCAGTTATTGTATCGGCAATAACACTAGCTCTCCCCTTATGCATAAGATACATCACCAAAAATTTGTTAGCGATCGATACACCCGATGCTCTTAGTCAAATCTACATGATGGGCGGCGTCATGCTTGCCTTGGTTGCTCTTTACACGGCATGCCATACCTTCATTGACTACCATGGGCATGTGATGGGGGCATTGATGGAAGGCGACATGCGCAGCGAATTATTCGATCATTACCAAAAGCTATCGTTTAATTTTTATGATGAACAAAGAACCGGTCAGCTAATGACGCGGATCTCAAACGACTCATTTGATCTTTCCGAATTATATCACCATGGCCCTGAAGATGTCGTCATCTCATTACTGAATTTTATCGGTGCGTTCATCATCTTAGTCAACATCAACGTTAAGCTCGCAATTATCGCACTTCTCTTTTTGCCAATCATGGGTGTGTATGGGTTCTATTTCAGTAAGAAAATGAGAGTTGCTTTAAGAAAAAGCAAAGATAGAATCGGCGATATTAACGCGCAAGTTGAAGATACACTTTCAGGCATAAGAGTTGTAAAGTCATTTACGAATGAAGAGATTGAAAAAAAGAAATTTTCTTACGAGAACAATCGTTTTGTCTCTAGCAGAAAAGAGGGTTATAAAAGTGAGGCATATTTTTATGAAGGCTTGATTACGCTCACGCAACTCATGACTATTGCTGTGGTTATCTTTGGCGCAGCCAGTATCGTTAAGGGTTCCTTAGATTTAGCGGATTTACTCACATTTTTACTTTATATTGGTATCCTCATTGAACCTATCCAGAGGTTGGGTAATTTTACCAGGCTCTACCAGGAGGGCATTACCGGTTTTGACCGGTTTATGGAAGTTTTAGAGGTAGAACCAGACATACAAGACGCGGCAGATGCAATTGAGCTTACGCACGTCCAGGGAAATGTAGAATTTAAAAATGTAAGCTTCAAGTATAAAGAAGGCTATGACCATGTCCTAAGGGATATATCTCTGGATATCAAAGTCGGAGAATATGTTGCTTTGGTGGGACCCTCAGGGGTTGGTAAAACAACGCTATGTTCACTAATTCCTCGATTCTATGAAGTAAACAAAGGGGAAATCCTGCTTGATGGTAAAAATATTAGTGGCATCAGCTTGCGCTCATTAAGAAGGAATATAGGCATTGTCCAACAAGATGTCTATCTCTTTGCAGGAACAGTCTCAGATAATATCCGCTACGGTAAACTTGATGCAAGGGAAGAGGAAATTATGATGGCAGCCAAAAAGGCGAATGCCCATGATTTTATTATGGCGTTACCGAATGGCTATGCTACAGATATTGGGCAACGCGGCGTGAAATTATCAGGCGGACAAAAGCAACGCTTAAGCGTAGCGCGCGTTTTCTTGAAAGATCCACCCATTATCATTTTCGATGAAGCCACAAGCGCCCTAGATAATGAAAGTGAAAAAGCTGTGAAAGATTCACTGGAAAAGTTAACAGTCAACCGCACAACCCTTGTGATTGCCCATCGTTTGTCAACAGTCAGAAATGCACAAAGAATCGTTGTATTAACAGAAAACGGGATCGATGAACAAGGAACGCATGAAGAGTTAATCGCATTGGATGGCACCTATGCGAATTTATACAATATGCAATTGAGAATCTAGGATCGAAAAAAGAGAAGAAAGATAAAAAGGTGAGATCATCACGTCACTCATCAATAACCTGACCCCAAGGCACACAAACACCACTGGCATTCTTCAACAATGATAGAAAAACAATCCCTTTCAGACCAACGCATTATCAATTGCCTAAATACCAATTACGGCATTGAAGTCGCTACGCTTACATTTCTCCCCTTGGGCGCAGATATGAATGCGTCGGTATATAAAGCTCAAGCGCAAGACCAGACCTCTTATTTCGTAAAACTAAAACGCGGCCATCACCATGATATCAGCGTTGTGATAGTGGAGCTCTTACATGCTGCCGGGATTCAACAGATCATTCCTCCCGTCAAAACACTCCATGGTCAACCGACTCAGCGTATTGAAGATTTTACACTCATTGTGTACCCCTTTGTTAAAGGTCAGGACGGCTTTAGCCGTAATCTTACCGATACTCAATGGCTCAAACTTGGCCAGGCGTTGAGGCAAGTTCATGAAATGGAGGTACCGCCATCGATCCAAAGCCGAGTCCGGCGAGAAGTCTATTCACCTAAATGGCGGGAAGCCGTTCGCTCTCTTTATATGCAGATGGAAGCCGAACCGATCGGCGACGAGAGCGCCTTAAAACTTTTGAAATTCATGAAGAAGAATATGCTTGCCATTCGTCGACTGGTAGACCGCGCTGAACAGCTAGGCCAAATGCTCCAGGACCAATCGCCTAAATTCGTGCTGTGCCACTCCGATATTCATGGCGGCAATGTATTGATGGATGGAGATGACGCAATCTACATAGTGGATTGGGATGATCCGATCATGGCTCCAAAAGAACGCGACCTCATGTTCATTGGCGGGGGTGTCGCAAACGTTTGGAATAAGCCGCACGAGGAAAAGTTTTTTTATAAAGGCTACGGCAAGACGGACGTTAATGCGACAATCCTGACCTATTACCGCCATGAACGCATCGTAGAAGATATTTCTGAATTTGGTCAGGAGTTACTTTTGACAACATACGGAGGTGAAGACAGGCCAGAGATGTACAAGCAATTTATAGGCATGTTTGAACCCAACGGTGTGGTAGAAATAGCATTCAAAACTGATGAGGACTTAGTCCGATAAATAATCCACGTCTGTGTGTCGCCACTGAACGTGGCTCCTCGTCTTATCTACAATAAACCGTGGGTTCCTAGCGTCACCCACGGCTCGATTCTGTCGTCGCTTCGCGACTAAAAAAAACGCAAAAGCGGTAAATTGCCGCGACAGCGGCTACTATCGTGTGAACACAATGGACTATTTTGCTTTCTGCCTAAGCGCAAAATATGTGCCATACACATACGCTAAAAATGATGAACTGCTACCGCACATACGCGTTAAG
>JABDEI010000105.1 GCA_013287145.1 Chlamydiota bacterium | reverse complement strand
TAATTTCAGGGGTGCCATTTAAATCAACAAGGTAGGCTTTTAACTCTAAATTTCCTTTCAAAAGCTCTTTAAAATAGGCAGATTCTGCTTCTGATATAAGGACAAGTTGAAGTTGATTGAACGAATTTTCGACCACTAATAAAAAGCCGGGATGCTTGCTAAATTTATGAAAAACAGGAACCTCCTCTACAGAGGTATAATAGAAGTTTTCTGTCATAAGAAAATTATCTGGAAAACAGGACGCATAGCTTTCAGTAGAAACTTGGCCTCGATATGTACGCTTAAGAATTTCCGGTACTGAAAACAGCTGAGGGGACGACTCTTTTGAAAAATGACCCGATAGCTGCTGCCAAAGAGGTTCTGTAGGCTTAAGATCCCAGGGACGCTCCTTGTAATCGATACTCTGTGTTTCGAAATTGTAACAGTTTAATTCGGCTAAAAGTTCTTGATTAAGTTCGATTTCAGGGTCTTGCTCTAGCAAAACATTGATTTCTTCTTCTTGCTGAATTTCGATCGCAGCATTTAAATCTTCTTCCAATGATAGTTCCATCTTTTCTTCAGCAGGAATCTCCAACTTCATTTGTTCTAGCAGCCGATCCATTTTTTCTTGTACTGCAGGCAAGCTAGGAGATTGAGTATGCTTGAACCGATTTAATTGACGATGAGCATAAGCAGATAAAATCTCAAAGGCATTTCCAAGGTCTTGAATGCGTCCATATTGTTCGTATGGGTTATCTTCAAATCCTGAGTTTAAAAAGAGTTCGTAATTTTTCATGAGAGCTTCCCACGCATTAACGTCTGTTTCTTTTAATAGCTCTTGCATAATGGCCGATCGGATGACATCATCGATCTGCCCAAGACGCGCCCTGTCCTTTTGATCTTTCAGCGTAATGGCTTCATTCTTAATCACTGTCTCCTTTAGGTCGTTGAAGGTCTTGCCACCATTGATCATTTCCGAACGTCCTTTAGCGGTAACAATATATTCTATAGTCTGATCTTTAAAGATTTTCCTCGCTCTTGAAACGGCCTGCAAAAAGGAACGGACAGGCATCTTATGATCGACAGTGTTCAAAAATAATGCTTGATCCGCCAAAAGGATATTAGTTCCTGTCGCCCGCAATTCATCAAATAAAGCAAAAAGCGCCTCCTTTTTGACACCAAAATTTTTTTCAATTTTTGCAGTATCTGTATTTTTAAAAAATATCGGTTTGTTTGCCCCTTTCTTTAAAAGTGCAAAGCTTTCCGGAGGCAATCCTAGCTCGATCTCCTCTTTAGAGAATTTATGCAAGTAGATGATGCCCTCAATATCAGGGCCGCCCATAGATGATTCTTTAGCAAAAAAATCATTAAAAGCTAAGGCAACTGCCTCATTAGAGCAATCTGTGAAAAAGCCCCCGCCATCAACGAGAGCTCTTAATCGATGTTTTTCGGGGTGTTCATGGATTAATTTAAAAAAACTTTCCAAATTGGTGTTTTTTATGGAATGGATACAATTGGGATGCTTTTCGGCTCTTTGGGCCAATAGATTTAAAACTGAGCCTTCGGTTCCCTTATCAAGGGCTGCAGCGCCAAATCCTCGATGATATGTCGCATGGTTCCATAATGTTCCCCCACAAGCCACGGCTTTTTTAAACTTGCTGACGTTATTGATCGCATTGCTGCTCACTTTTTTTGTATAATAATGCACGTGAAAAGGAGCTAATTCCGCTACAAAATCTAAACGTCGTTTAAGATGTTGTGGATGGTTGATGTAATCGACAGCCTGTTTTAATTTATCCGGAGAACTAATATCATTTAAAGAGATGCCTGTCAGTTCAAGAAACTGCAATGCTTCCAAGGTTTGGTTGAAGTCTTTCTTTTCCTTTCTGGCATAATAGTTGGCTGCCTCGCACATTTTTGCAGCCAAAAATTTAATCTCATCTACATTGATGTCGTCATTTAACGCAGATTGAGCGTGATAGGCCAAAGCTAGATAAACATTTCCAAATTTTGTTGTTGCAGGTGAGCGTGCTGCCAAGTAAGGGATGATGCTTCCATTATTTTTTATAGGGTCTTTTCCATATCCTCTATTATAAGAACGTGAAAGCGAGAGGCGCAAAACCTTCAAAGAAACTTGCCGTATCAATGAAATTAAGTTTGCCGCTTCCTGATTATAGCGATTGTCTGATATTGCCAATTCCTTGAGGTAGCGCAAAAACTCCACATTTTCACGTCTTTCTTGATCTAAATCCTGTGAAATGGGATCCGCTTGATCAGCCAATATTTGATCTTGAGGATCGATTTGATCGCAAATATATCGCTTAAACGCTGGCTTCAATTCTTCTTTGTATAACAGTTTCAAAGGAAGGTAGCTGAACATGCTATCTGCGATATATGGCAAGACTTTATTTTCTAGGTCATAGGTAGAAAGATCAGCCTGGTGGTTTCCCTTTAAATCCACCAGCTTGAAAATATTATCATTTTCAGCAAAGCATTCAAAAATCCGATTCATTAATGCTGCTCGTTCCGCTTTGACAATTTTCCTCTGCCCTATCGGAATGATCACATCAAGGAGCATGGATAAATTGAGATCGCATTCATCAAAGAATCCCACACCCTTATCTTTTAGAATTTTATTGATCCTTCTCAATTTATCGATGAACTGTCCATGTGCAGTACGAGCTTTTTCATTTCTAATAGAAGGCAAACGCAAGAGTTCGATGATAAATTTTAATTCCAAAATTTGCGGTAAAGAGCTCTTCATGATTACCGCAGATTCTTTGCGTTCGGCCTCCAGAAACCTTTTGAGAATGATATCTAAAATTTCAGGTTTTGACAAATCTTGAATCGTATAATCGATAACATAGATATCCTTAGAAAAACGTTTCGATTGAAAATCGGCTAAGCTTCCTGTCACAGAGGCCATTTGGGATGGATGGCTCATCACGCATGCGAGCAATCCTTTCTTTGCCAAAATCTCGACTAATATCGAAAGAATGACGCTTGTCTTGCCACCGGCCATGATCAGTTGAAAAACTTGGCCGATCAGCTCTTCTCGTTGCTGGGAATTTAATTTTTTACTTTCTAAAACTGATTCTAAGACCATTTCAATGATTTTGACTTGTTTAGGCCTAACGCGTAGGCCACTTAAAAACTCGAAAAATAAAGCAAATAGGCTTTGTTTAGGATCATAGCCTCTGGCTTCACTTAACGCTTCATGGGTTTCTTCCAAAGCTGATGGAAGATCTTCTTTAAACCATTGCTCCAAAGATTGAATGATGCGCTCCAAATGCTGGCGATGGGTTGCCTCCGTCATTAATTCAATGCATACAGCACGCAATGTTACCAACTCAGCGCTGTCCAAAGCAGGATTAATTAAATGCAGGGCTTCTTCCCCATTTTCCATCGAGGCGGCACGTAAAATAGTTTCAAGATTATGGTTGGAGCGCCTTTGTCCTAATTGCTCAGCACGTTGTTGAACATAAGCCGGAAAGGCGAAGGAAGTTTTATGCGCCAATTGGTTAATTGAGCTTTTCAATTTTGATTCTTGTTCTACTGCTAAGCGGTGCTCCGTTTGTAGGGCCAGTAGCAATTCCTTTAAATCGACATCTTTTTTGAAGACTTGCTTTCTCCTATCATTTAAGACAGCTATATCGCAATCTTGATCATAAAGATCCATGTGATTTTTGATGGAAAGGGAATATTTTTTTTCGGAAGCTTTTAAGTTTACATGAGAGGCGTCTTTTTCTTGTGATTGTTTGGATAAAGGATTGACGATGTCTTGAGGTTCTAAGTAGTTCTCTTGCCATTGCTCAAAAAGTCGATCTTGTCCTTCGCGTGCCAAAAAAATAGGCGCTCTTTTTACAATCGGCGTTATAGAAAGAGCGGGCATTTGCAAAGAAATGGGAACAATCTCATCTGTAGCAGGCTTTTGATCTAGTTTTAGATCTGATTCAGAAAAAGCAATATTTCGTAAGTTTGTGATAAAATTATCGTTATAACTCACCCCATTATTTTCATTATATTTCCGATAAATTTCTTTCCATTTTTGATAGCAAGATAATTTACTTTCATTAGATGCATCAAGAGGAGGCAGTGTGGGGGCATCGTCACCGGCGTAAGCTGCAATAGATAATATTGCCAATCGATTTGAATCAATTCTTCTAAGGAGATGATTGGTTAAAAGTTCATAACAGACGGCTTTAAATTTAAAAGAATCGCGCGAAGAGCTACGCAGGGTTTCATAACAGCGCTTGTAGTCTTCATATTTACTTAAAAAAGAATCATATTGATAATCCGCAAAGTAATCATTTAACCTATATGATTCATCAATGGTAATGTCATCTCTGAAATAGTGATAGATGATTCCATTTTTTTCTTCAGAATGGCTTATAGGATGATTCTCGATAAGGAGAAGCGAAGATGAAGCTTTGCCCCCTTTCAAAAATTTCTCCCTTAGAGGCAAAGCCTCTTTCAATTTCCCAATTAACAACGCTAAATCCGCATTAAAAAATGCTACATTTGAAAGAAATTTATCAAAGTCCTCTTTCAACCTAACGATCAATTCCAATTCGGTGTCCAGATCTAGAGTTAAAGAAGCCTCAATGTTATTAGGACCTTTCAAATAAATGAGATAGTTATTGATCATTGTTTCAAAATCGGATCTTTTAGAGTGGAAATAATCAATAAGTGGATTGATTTTGGTAAAGATATAATAGGCATACAATCGGACGGCACATGCATTGGGAGACTGGTCGCACAACTCCGGCATTGATTTAAGCAAATCTTGAATAAGCTGGATATTTGTTGCTGAAATCTGTTCGCTTATGGATATGGTTTTTAAGAATTGTAAAGCACGTTGATATTGCTTTTGAGCAAGGTGTAAATGGACTAGATAGATCTTGGCATCTAGAGTTTGCGGAATCAGTTCGCCATCTGCTAAATTGTATTCGAAAAAAGTAAAATCGCCCTTTTGTCCATCTTCAGAAGGTTTTATGTTAATTTCCGCAATTGGAGAATATCCCTTAGAGCTTATTTTTCCACAGGGGATCAAAAACTTTTGCTTGGTGCGCGATTGGTTGATAAGTGGAATATAACGAGTGACCTGAAAACCAATCCGTCGTTCCGGAAATGTATCTAAATAAAAATCAGAATTTTGTCGATAGCTCCATGTTTGATTGTTTTCATTCCAAATAAAATTTAAGGGATCCTTATCTTGGCTACAAAATCGGCTGAATTCTAAAATCCCATTGGCTTCTCCTTTTCCGGTATCTTTTTGATCAATCCATGCGTTGATTTGTCCTACCGTTTCAAGGCGTTCCAATAAAGGGTAGTCTGTTTCTTTAAGCAAAGAAAAGATTTGACCTTTTTGATTGTATATAGATCCATCTTTTCTTGTATGGCAGACTTCATGTCCCGTTTTTAAATCGTAAAAACGAATATCGGACGGGTCGTTAGGGTTAAACCAAAGGGTATGATCAAAAAATAATGCATCATGGATCTTTATAAGCTTCTGAAATTCTGCATGAGCTGGAATATAGGTAAACCAAGTGTTTTCGATCAGACGTTGTATAAGGGTATTGGATCCTTTTCTCGTGATCTTCATTTGTCCCCATTTCGAATCTTTGAACCAAATCTCATCACCAAACACTTGCAATTCATAGGAGTGTTTTTTTAATAGACGTTCCAAAGAATCATTCATTTCTAATTGGGCGGTTTTCTGTATAAGCTCACCTTTTGTATTGCGTATCGAGGGTTCCTTAAGATCGATAATCCAATTTTCTTTGGAACTATCTATAGCGATCATCCGGTATGAAGAGACGTTCCACTTTCCAAGCTGCACTGAGGAGATGTTGTTTATGACGGTATCGCCGAAGTCTTTAAGCTTGGCAGGATTTTGTAGAACCACGTCCCATTCTTTACAATTAAACCATATTCTTTGGCATTCACGCCAAAAAGAGGGATCTTCACATCTTACCTCTTTTTGTTTTGTATTCTTTACTGTAAGCAAAGTATAGAAAAGATCTGCTTGTTGCTCCTTCGACAACCGTATCAAAGGCTTTCCTAACAAAAGACCTACCTTGGCCATTTGAATTTCTCTTTTCATGGAATCGGCAACAGGAAGTTGCAGAGCTTTATCCAAGCAATCGACGAGTTCTTCAATTAATTGAAAAGTCTGATCGGGATAAACATAATCGGGAAATAGCGCGCGGCAAACATGCAAGGCTCGGGCATATTGGCGCATCAGAAAAAGGGTTTCATCAAGCCTTGGGGTAGTTACAGGCATGGTATCGATGAAATATTTTTTTCCAACCGCCATGATGCGGTCAAATTTGTTTATCAAAAGAGGCTCATTTTTTAATGACTCCATCAAAGGGGAGATGAGCCCGGCTTCCGTTTCGATGACTTTGATCAGCATATGGCCGATAAGCAACCGCATCTTTGGTTTGGAAAGCAGCTCTAAATGGCTTTCTATGGAGCTTAGAAGTAGAGAAGTTTGGACTTCTGGTGCAGAGAGAGGGAGTTTAAAGGGAAGTTCGGGGTCATCATGTTCTGACAAAATCAGTGCATTTTCACTTTCAAGTTCACGAGGTATTTGACTGCTCTGATTATGCTGTGTATAGGAATTGAGCTCTTGATTGGGAGAATAATCTAAAAGATATGTTTTGTAGGCACCTCGATTTTCCTCGTTTGTGCACCATCTATTTCGTTTTGTAAAAACATTTAAAAAATTTTGACCAAAGTAAAAGCGAACATCAACATAGCTATTATAATCAGGCCGGCCTCTTATACAGGCCTCATGTGCATAAACGCTCGCTAGCTTCAACAACCGCAAATGTTGTAATGAACGAGGATAATGATCCTCATCAAGTCCAGTAAAACTAGAAATTGCACCGCGGATAGGTGAATCGAAATCTTGATAGAGTTTTGCATCAGATGATTGAAATTCACAATGAAATTGATTACTAATGGTTAAAAATTCATCGGCAATTTTTTTGTTAGAAGAGATGTATTTCTTATAAAGACTGCCATCGGGGGTTTCTCCTTCTAAAAAATCTCTAAAGGTCCGATCTATCTCTAAATCATTTAAATTGAAAATTTGAGGTTTATGTTTTTGTGATTTAAAAAAACGTAGTAGTTCATTGCGCTGTTTTAATAAAATTGGATCTTGAATCGTAAATAGACGATTTTTGCGGACATAATTATGGAAAAAATCTACTGCTAAACCAAATTCTTCAAGAACCTTGTCGCTTTTATCTGCATTTACAGCCAATTCATAGGCTAATGCTAAAAATTCCATTGCTGTATTCTGGAAAGCAGGCGATGCTTTTTCATCTAATTCGAAAACGGCAGCATGATACTTTTCCTGAATCACCGTTAATTCTTCCAAAAGATTAAAAGCCTTCTCTGGAGTTAAGTCAGAAGACTGATTCTTTAAATGGCTCAAATTCCTAAATGTTGCCTCAACTTGAAAGATTAAGTTTTGCTTGCTTTGGCTTTTTTCAAGACCCTCTATCATTGATTTAAGTTCCCCGAAAACCGCACTTAAATCACTCCACCATGCATCTTGGCCGAGGGTTAGACTTTCTAATGAATCATTCCGCACCGGGACAACTGTTGAGCTGAATAGGAATTTTTTTGGCAAAGATAAGCTGA
>JABDEI010000104.1:197-7693 GCA_013287145.1 Chlamydiota bacterium | reverse complement strand
TTGAACAAGCTTCTTTAAGCTGAAATACCCTTGTGTCGCGTTCTACAGGGTTTTTGGTTGCTTTCTTAAATGCAAGGTAAGTGGCTGCAATTGTGAGCAAACGAAGGTCTAAAGATGTTTTTTTGTATTGATTAGGATCTCCTATTAAGTCAAGAGTCAAGCAATTCATCGATTTTACGACACAATTTCCGCTGCGCTGCGTGGAGATAAACAAACTTGGAACCGATTTTGTCGTAACAAAGTGATGCATGATATGACTAAAACAGGCTAATACATCACTAGAAGAATATTTTTTTTGGTTTGAGATCGGAACATTTAAATAAAGAAGATTTTCAAGGAAAAGGGTACCCTGACCCGCGACCTCACCAAAGAACATTTCTTTCTGAGTGACGCCTTCAAGCTTGATATAAGGATGAGAACGGTTGCGCCTTATCTCCTTTTTACCCCCTTTTTGGTTTTCAGAGCCATTCTGTGCATCATAAATATAGATATCGAATTGTGACTTGCTTGTACGCTTAAAGCGATAAATCATAGTATGGCCGGATGGTATGTTAAACCATCCCCCTTCCATGCAATAGCTTTCCCCTATCTTGAGATTTATGATTCCACCCATGATCTCGCAAGCGATGCTTTTTATTTTATTAACATTTAATCCCAAATCATTTTTTAATTGGTCAACACTTGCACACACGTCTGGCGAAATATCTTGGCAAAAAACGCCGCCTTTAGATCGTATAACATCAAAAATGGCGGAATAAAGTTTAGCTGCTTCTGTCATTGACCAACCTTCATAGCCTGTGTTGCTCGATGAATAACTTAAGTTGATTAAAGCTAAAGCCTTAATTGGATTTATTTCCTTTTCAAATAAGGCGATCAAATTGGCAAAATGGGGATGAGTTTCTATATGATTCAAAAGAGAAAGATCATTAACACGGGACTGATTCTTTTTTAAATTCTCTGCAATGTCATTAATAATTAATTCTCTTTCTTTGATAAGATTTTCTTTTATATCAATCTCATGATTGTTTCGGTTTTTGTTTGTAGAATTGGAATTAATAGGTGTTTTCGAGTGATTAAATAAACTATCAAAATCTCTTTGATCAATATGTTTGTTAAAAATAATATTAGTCATCTTGATTATGTTTTCATGCAATATGATTGATTTTTTTTGTTCATAACGAATAGTATGATAATTCATTGATTAAAATAAAAGAAATTTTCCAAGTGTTTGTTATATAAATAGTGTGAAGCTAGGCAAATCTGGCACGCGCATGCCGGTAGGAAATGCATTCATTTTATGCACAACGTCGAAACCATCTACAATCTATTTTTTAAATACCAATATACATATAAAAATAACCAATTACTAGCATGTTCTGTAACAATAGATGCAAGTTGGTATTTCTATGTCTTGAGTAAATTTTCATAGTATTTTGCATAAAATGACCCAGCCGGAAACCCAAGATTCTGCAGAGAAACAAACTCTAATCTGTTCAAAAGAAAAACCTCTGCCTGCCGGAGCAAAAGTGAAAATTTTGGATATTCTTCAAAATAGGACCGGGTTAAAAGTCAGCACCGTCGATGGAACACTCGGCTATGCATGGAATAGGAAGCGAGGCGCTTTGGTAAAGTTATGTTGCTCAAATGTTAGCAAGCATTTATACTCAATTCTATATCAAACCAAATCAAAATCATGCAGATAGAACGTCGCTCGTTGTATAATTCTTTACGAATGAATTGGCTTTTAGACCCAAGCATGGGTGTAGAGGCATGGCAAGTCGATGATTATCGCACTTTACCTATCCAGACATTATTTTCAAGATTGCTAGAAAAAGAAATTACCTTCGATAAGAGCGGTTTTATCGCTTTTGCCGAACTACTTGATACACCCGAAGAAATGACCGATGCTCTGCTTTCCGATTCAGAGTTTGACAACAAAGTTCAAGATGAAGTCTATCTGTTGGTTTTTGAATTATGGCGCCGTTTAGTTCCTGAAAAACCTTGTCTTACGGTTTTTTGCGATGAACTCGATTATCAGATTCATTCCTACGACTTTGGAAAGCTCACCAATCTTGAGCCGCTTCAAGATGCTTTAGCGAACCTTCAGGTTGTTTTGGATGAAAATGCCGATAAAGGCGTTGATAAAGCCGCAATCTTTGAATCCGTGAGCGCCAACTGTGCAAATGATATCGAAAGCTTTCTTTATGATTTTATCGCAGAGCAGATTGACAACGGTAACTACTCCTATGCCTCTGAGCTGTTAGAAGGCTTTGGCGATTATGTTCAGGATGTCAAATGGTTTAACTTCCTAAAAGCTCGTCTGCTGGTTTTCACAGATCAAGAATCGGCCAATAAAAGCATTCGCGATATTGTTAAAAAGGCAGCTTCTGATTCCGACTTAGAGTTTAATTTGGAGGTTTTAGCATTTCTCACACAAGCCGGTGAGAAAGATGTTTTTTTAAGCCTTCTTAAGAAATCATGCCCTCTACTGGAGCTAGAAGAAGATTTTCAAGATTTACTAGCCATTTGCTCAGAATATTACCATCGTCTTGATGCCGATCATGAAGAACAAGCGATTCAAAAGATGTTAAATCAGCGTTTGCAAAAAATGTCCAGTCAGCCGATCAGTTCATCCGATCCTGATCTTGTCAATCTCCTCAAAATTGCAAAATAAACTTCGGTTATAAAAAAAATGTCCATCTTGCAATTCCCTGATTTTCAACGCTGTTTATTTCTTATTTTGGCTTGTTTTTTGTTCCCTATTTTCCTTAACTTCAAAATCCTAGGATCAATTTCCCCTAGAGCTACCTAGAAGTTGGTTTTTTGGAATAAAAATTAATCTACGTATTGACTTTAAAATCTGAAAAAGAGATACCAAGGGCGATTTAAAAAACACAACCTGTTGTAGTTTTTCTTAGAGAATACCACAATATCTTGTGTTTAGGGGTTAAAACTGTTAAAATATAAGTAGATTTCGGGGGAAATATGACAAAACCAACATCGCGAGCCATGGCCACGGCTTTGCGTACATACCATCGTCCAGTGCACGATGGAGACACTCTTTTAGAAAGCTGGGATCAAGTTGTTGATCGCGTAATATGCCATCAAAGATGGCTGTGGGAAAGAGCTTTGGGACGCTCTTTAAGTGATCGCGAAGACGATGAGCTTGAAGAGATGCGCAAATTGATTGTCGGCCGTTATATTGCTCCCGCCGGACGCACATTGTGGCTAGGAGGCACTGAGTTAAGCCGAACGAGAGAATCTAGCATGTTTAACTGCTCTTTTACCCATGTTGAAACAGTTTATGATGTTGTAGATGTGTTGTGGCTGCTTCTCCAAGGCTGTGGTGTTGGTTTTAGGCCGATTACAGGGACATTGAATGGTTTCCGACGCCCCCTCCATGAAATCCGTGTAATCAGATCAAACCGCGTTGAAAAAGGCGGCGTCCAGCACAATGTCGAGACTTTTAATCCCGAAAATCAAACTTGGACAATTAAGTTAGGCGACTCTGCTATCGCTTGGGCAAAAGCGGTTGGAAAGCTTGTTGCAGGCAAATTTCCTGCTCGGACTCTGGTCTTGGATTTTTCCGAAATACGGCCTGCCGGTACACGCCTTAAGGGATATGGATGGATCTCATCCGGCGATGAACAAATTGCTAAAGCCTTTAAGGCTATTGCTAAAATCCTCTCTGACCGTGCCGATCAGCTGCTGACGCGTATGGACATCCTTGACATTGTCAACTGGCTAGGGACGATTCTTTCAAGCCGCCGATCTGCGCAGATTGCCCTTTTTGAATATGGCCAGCCCGAATGGGAAGAGTTTGCCTTAGCGAAAAAAGAGTGGTGGCTGAAGGGCAACGCCCATCGCCAGCAGTCCAATAACAGTTTGCTTTTCCACACAAAGCCGAGCAAAGCCGAGCTTGAGCGCATTTTTCAAATGATGCTGGAATCTGGCGGCTCTGAGCCTGGGTTGATCAATGCGGCGGAAGCAGAGCGGCGCGCCCCTTGGTTTAAGGGATGCAATCCTTGCGTTGAAATATTGCTTGGGAATAAGAGCTTCTGCAATTTGACTGAAGTCAATGTTGCAGCCTTTAAAGGGGATAAAGTCGGTTTAGAGCGTGCGCTTTATTTAGCAGGACGCATGAATTATCGCCAGACCATGGTTAATCTTCGCGATGAGATTTTGCAAGAAGCATGGCATTTGAACAACGATTTCTTGCATTTGTGCGGGGTGGGATTAACGGGGATTCGTGCAAGGCCTGATCTTACAGCTTATGATTTTAAGCGCATGCGCAACATTACCGTGAGCGCAGCTTATAGTATGGCCAATGAATTGAATTCACCGTTGCCAAAGAACGTCACCTGTGTGAAGCCAAGCGGAACTTTGAGCAAGATCATGGGAACGCAGGAATGGGGCGAGGTACCGGAAGGGGTGCATTTGCCACTAGGTAAATACATTTTTAATAATATCACCTATTCCAAGCACGACCCATTAGTAGCTAGATTTCGCGCTGCAGGCTATAGCGTCATCGAGAAGCCCTTTGAACCCGAATCGGTTTTGGTTAAATTTCCGGTAAAGTATGACGGCATTCCTTTCACAAGAACCACGGTTACCCGCAAAAACGGCAAGGTGGAAGAAGTTGAAGTCAATACTGATTCAGCCATTAGTCAGTTGGAGTGGTATCGTCTGTTGCAAGAGACGTGGTGCGAACAAAACGTCTCTAATACGATCTCCTATGATCCTTCCGAGATTCCTGCGATCATCGATTGGCTGGGAGAAAATTGGGAGTCTTATGTGGGTGTATCTTTCCTTTTCCGCAATGACCCGACCAAAAACGCAGAAGATTTGGGCTACGCCTATCTTCCGCAGGAAGTGATTACAAAAGAAGCCTATGAGGCCTATGCATCGCGTCTCAAAGAGATTGACTATGCTGGCATCGAGATGCGCGACGAAGAAGTCGCCGAAGGCTGTACGATGGGTGCTTGTCCGGTCCGGTAAAATCTTTCCTTTAGCGCTGCGGCAATGGCTACGGCGCTCTCTAAACTTTTAAGGTTGTATTACAGGAATTAATGTTTATTTAAAACATTTGCAATATCCTGCATATCCTGTCGCTTGCGATCCTGCGCATCTTGTAACTTTCTTCATGAATTCTGCATAAATAGCTTTTTCAGCACCTTGTTTAAATATTTACAGGATGGGCAGGATCGCTAAAGCGGCAGGATATGCAGGATGTTGCGAAATCATGGAAATCATGGCAGATTTTAGAGTTAACTAAGGATTTTTACAGGGTGAAAATCGACATAATCGCAGGAGGTCAAAATGTATTGGATGCCGTTTTTTGTTCCAAAGAGCGGGATATCTTTTTTCACGTTATGAAGATGGCCAAAGACGCAGAAATCAACCTTATATTTTTCTAATAAGCTAGCAGCTCGAGAAGGGGCTAATTCAGCACTAATGGGGGGATAATGAGTCATGACAATGCGTTTAGAGGCATTTTTTGAAAGGCTTTTTAAGCTCAGTTCTAAGCGGCTAAGTTCTCTTGCAAAGACTCTCTCGGTTTCTTTTTCATCGATTTTTTCGGTCAAAAGATGCTTTGCCCGGGGATTGTCGACGAAATTGATATATTGACTAAAGCTATATTCAGGAGTATCCCACAAACGGGATCCGCCAATGGAGATGTTGTTCCAGAGGAAAGTGTTGTTTTGAATAAGATGGATTGAAGGGGGCAGGATCTTTTCAATTTTGCTTAGGGAAGTCCACCAGTAATCGTGATTGCCTTTCAAGATCAGTTTGGTGCCGGGAAGCTTATCGATCCAATCTAAGTCTATTTTGGCGTCTTCAGTGCGCATCGCCCAGGAAATATCACCAGGAATTAAGACCAAATCGTCGGAATGGATGCATTCAAGCCAGTGATGGAGAATTTTATCTGTATAGTTTTCCCAGGGAGGGCCAAACACATCCATGTTTTTGTCAGGGACGCTGAAAGCAAGATGCAGATCTGCAAGGGCCCAAACAGCCATAAATTATTCTCCGTATGGTGGGAGTGTAAGGAAATCTACAATTAAAGCCTACTATTGCTGCAAAATAGGCAGATCACTTGGTGTATTATAAGATAAACCCGTCGGGTAAGGAAGCTCCGCGGGTAACGATGATGATGCCATCGCGGATGTAGACATCGTCGCTGTTATAATTGGCGAGTTTCTTTTTGTTGACTAGCTGGACACCATTGCCTAAGTAGACATGTTTATCAATGATTGCATTGCGGATGATGCAATTTTCTCCGATTTGAAATGCTTCGGCAAAGTGTTTTGTGGCGGCTACTGGTGGCGCGTAAAAATCGTTGCCTATGAGATAGGAGTTTCGGATGTTTGTTCCTTTTTTGACGATTGTCCGAGGTCCAAGGATGCTGTTATGGATTTCATCAGCATCGACAAGGGAGCCATCGCAGATGATGGAGTTAGAGACTTGCGTTGATGAAATTTTGGGTCCTGGAAGATTGGTGTGATAGGAGAAAATTGGATTAGTTTCATCGTGGCAATTGAACTCTGGTTTGGGCTTTGTTAATGCCATATTAGCTTGATAAAAAGCGCCAATCGTTCCTATATCTTCCCAGTATCCATCATAAATATAGGCGGAGACGCTTCCGTGAGCTACTTTCGTAGGGATAAGATGCTTGCCAAAGTCTTCGCGAAGATCATCATTTAAAAGATCAATCAATGCTTCGCGTTTGAAAAGGTATATTCCCATTGATCCTAAGTATGGCTTGGAAGGATCTTCGCTGCTGGTAATTTGCATATGTTCAAGTAAAGATTGCTCTTGCGGTTTTTCGCAGAATTCTTTCACTAGGTGGTTTTTATCGATTTTTAGGAGGCCCATGCGTTTAGCATTTTGTTCATTCACTTTCATTGAGGCGATGACGAGATCGCTGTCTGTTCCTTTTGCAAATCGAAGCATTGCTCGGAAATCGATGTTATAAATTTGATCTCCTGAAAGGATTAGGAAATAATCGACAGGTGTTTCAATAAAGTATTCAAGATTTTGTCTTACAGCGTCGGCGGTGCCTTGAAACCATTCTTTAGTCGAGGGCTTTTGTTCTGCAGGTAAAAGCTCGATAAAGCCGCTGTTAAAAGTTCCAGGACGATAAGTTTTGAAAATATGCTGATGAAGAGAAGATGACAAGAACTGGGTAATAATAAAAATCTTATGGCAACCTGAATTAATCGAATTTGAAATTGGAATGTCGATTAAGCGGTATTTCCCGCCAAAGCAGATAGCAGGCTTGCAGCGTGTTAATGTAAGTGGAAAGAGGCGGGTGCCTTCACCGCCGCCTAAAATAATTGTCGCAACGCGATTCATATCCTGGAGGATTAACTCTGTAGCTCTCTTCTGCAGTTGATGATGCTTAAAAGCTGATTTAGAAATTGCTTGGAAAGCGCATGAGGGATGAAAAAACGCTAAATGATAAATGCTAAACTGGTAGATAGCAAGAAGCGGGT
>JABDEI010000104.1:0-187 GCA_013287145.1 Chlamydiota bacterium | reverse complement strand
AGAGAAGGGTAGTCAGTAGGACTACTGGCTACTGACTACCCGCTTCTTGCTATCTACCAGTTTAGCATTTATCATTTAGCGTTTTTTCATCCCTCATGCGCTTTCCAAGCAATTTCACGATATAATCTCGCCTCTATCTGAGGATTTGAGGCTTCGATGATGCTTCTGCCTACGATGATGATATCAG
>JABDEI010000103.1 GCA_013287145.1 Chlamydiota bacterium | reverse complement strand
TGCAGTTAGCAGTTTTTCTTTTTTTAGCTTAAGGTGGATGAATCTTCCTGCTGCAACACTCCAAAAATAAAACATTTTTTTAAGTTGATGACATTGAGTGCAACGAAGGGCCACAGAATGCTCTGTGTGATTTTTCTATAGGACTCTACACTTATATTTCGCCAGATGTTGGGTTTTCTTTTTGCACGATCGAAAAAGCTTTGCTTAAATGGGCTCCCAATTTGGCATTGTTTTTTATTAGTGCGAGATTGGCTTGCAAGGTCTCGCCTTCGCTTTTTTTCGAAACAGCGGATAGCAAGAACGGCGTAATCTCTTTTCCCCTCACTTCGCATTTTTCAGCCTCTAATAAGGCATCTGCAATGAATCTTTCTACGCGTGCATTGTCTAAAGCTGAAGCTTGCGGAATGGCATTAGCGACTACAACGCCTCCTTTAAGTCCGAGCTGCCACTTCATATTTAACATTTTTGCGATCTCTTCGACATGGTCCATGCGATAATCGACCAAAAAAGCTCCTTTTGAACAATAAAATTCCGGAAAGTCTTGGGTCTGATAACCAATCACAGGGACTCCCAGCGTTTCCAATACTTCGAGGGTTTTCTCGATATCGAGAATGGATTTAGCCCCTGAGCATACCACAGCTACGTTTGTCTTAGCGAGCTCATGCAAGTCTGCAGAAATATCTAGCGTAGATTCTCCGTGACGATGTACGCCGCCAATTCCTCCGGTTACAAAAATTGCAATTTTGGCAAGTGCGGCACAAATCATCGTTGCAGCCACCGTTGTGGCGCCAGTGCATTGCATAGCAATGGCATAGGGCAGATCCCTTCGGCTTAATTTCAAGATTTTTTGACTCTGTTTAGGATTGCCGATAGCCTCTATTTGTGCAGGCGTAAGACCAATGCAAATAGCACCGTCGATAACGGCAATCGTCGCAGGGACGGCGCCTTCATTCCTAATGATCCTTTCCACTTCAAGAGCTGTTTCTACATTTTGAGGATAGGGTAATCCATGGGCGATAATTGTCGACTCTAGAGCAACGACTCCTTTTTGAGAGGAGAGAGCTTCTTTGATTTCTTCACTAATTTGAATGTATTGTGGAAGCATTTTCTTGAACCTTTGCTATTTGTGTTGCAATTTTTTCAATCGACAAATCTTGTGCTACTGTTTCCTTATGATTTATCCTACTCCTATGATAATTCCGCAAAAACAAAGAGCGTTGCCGGCCCAGTGAACTTTTTCCTGATAAAAAAGGCGGCTCCAAATATTGCAGAAGCTAATTAAAGAGACGCAATAAAGAGGAAAGAGCCATGCTTTTTCGGCAGGATGAGTGGCGATCTCGGTTGCGCGGAGGAGCATAAAACTTCCTAATCCATTGATGGCACCGCCGATAAAACCGAATCTAAGAGCCAGATGAATTTTCTTTGGACTCAATGTATCTTTAAGATGCGAGGCGTTATCTGTGTTGGTTTTTTTTGAACTGAGAAGAAGAAGTTGCAAACCGCCAGCCACTAAAAACATCGCTAGAGTAAAGCATTCCCCCTTAGAAGCATCGCAATGAAATGGAAGAAGTAAAGAAGGGATGTGCTCCTGAGAGAGGAGAGCGCGCCACTGAAAGAAAACGAGAAAAAGCACATGAATTAAAAAAGCTGCAGAAACAAAATAAATCCATCGTGTGCTTGCCGTAAATTTGGAACTTATGCCAGCCATCCAAAAAATACCAGCTATGACAAAAACGACTCCTAATGCATTTTGGATGCTATATTCATGTCCGTGTTCTTTCCCGAATACTATTGCCATGAAGATAGGAGGAAAAATGCAGGCGATATTGATAATAGCTAGGCTTATTGAGGAAGGGCCATGTTGAAGGGACTTGCCAATTGTCCACATCAAGCCGGCTAGAAAAATTCCTCCAACAGCGCCTAAAAAAAAGCATTGTGCTTTCTAAAGAAAAGGCATTGTCACTAACAAAAACCAACAGCATCGCAAGACAAGCAGAGCCTAGAAGTCGAAAAATAATAAATGGATCACCATCTTTTTGTTGGCAGCATCCTACGCTGAGGCGCACAAAAAGATTTGATATCGCTGTCAACAATCCGGCTAAAACGACGCAGATGTAGGCAATGAGCCAGCTCTTTAAAAATGTTTTTTTTGAGGTTGTGGGCAAGTTATCAGCTTGTGAAAAAATAAACAACGAAGAATAAAACGATCCATTTTATTGGTTAGGTCTATAGGGTATGAGGCTTTTTTAAAACTCTGTGATGCCAATTTTTTCTAGAAGAGCGCGATCTTTAACGATTTGTTCTTGTACCTCAGTGTGCCACTCTTGAACTTCTTCCAAAGTAGCATTTTTTGAAGGGTCTTTAAAGGGATATCTGGGCCCTCTAAATCCCCACACTCTAGACCATCTTTCTTGAATTTCGATAACTTCATTATGAACAGCTAAATCACCCTCAATTTGTTTTTCTACTTCTTTTCCGCCTCGATAAAGTTGCTCTTGTGCTTTTAAATCCGACTTTGCTTTTTTCATTTGTGTTCTAAGAAATTTTAGTGTTGGGAGGGTTTTTCCAGCTTCGACTTCACTAGCGAATTTTTGATAATTCTCAGTTTGTTTTTTATAGCCCTTCACTTGAAATTCGATCAATTCCTTCTCTTTTTTTAACTCTTTAAGAACGTCATTATATTTTTTTGCTTCTTGCGGAGTTTTTTGACTAATTTCTTGTTCTTGAATGCTTTTCTTTTGAGTAAGTTCTTTCTCGTATTTTTCAATTTCTTTTTTGATTTGAGTTACACTATCCTCTAACTCATAAGATGCGGGAGTTTCCTGATAGCGCTGAAGTTTTGCTTCAGCAAGGACCAATTTGTGTTTTGTTTCGACAATCTGTTTTTTGAGGTCAAAAATTTCTGGGCCATCGATCTTTTTTTTAACCTCTTCCAACCGTTGTTGTGCTTCCAAGCCTAATTTTTCCATTTGAGCGCCTTTCTCTGTCAATTGATTTACGCTCTGTTGTCTATTTTTGGAATTGAGCTTAGAAAAAGGAAGCAGTTTAGCTATGGAAGAGAAAAAAGTGATTTGGGCTTTGAAATCCTCAATTTTACTTTGAGTTGCCCGATTTGTATCTTTTATGGTGTTGAGGGATTTAGCGTCTTCGAGTAGCGTTTTTGTTTTTTGACCAGAAAAATAATCCTTAAAGGCCTCTTTAGTGCCATCTCGAGTGACAAATTTATACATTAAATATTGACTTCGATTGGCTTGCTCTTTTAAATTTTGGATTGCTTTCAGTGGTTCAGCATTGGCTTTCTCTACTATTTCTTTATGAGCGACACGAGATTGTTCCAATTCGATTTTTGCCATGCTTTTGGCCACATTTTTTTCGGTCAACAGATTCCCAAGCCTTGATAAAGTATTTTCGATTTTATTTATGCTCACATTTTCAGGGTCAGATATTTGAGTTGTCGTTATCTTTTCTGCTAAATTGCGGACGCGTTGATCTCCAGAACTTTCCTCTGCAAGTTTTCTGGCAACTCGATTAATTTTATAAGCCAATTTAGTTTGTTTTCTTCCGATTTCGCGGTGCAAAATACCAAACGCCGCTCTCTCGGGAGTTTTTTCACTGACTAATTCAGAGGTTAATTTGATAATATGCTCTGCATTTTTATTCTGTAAGTTTCTAAGCGAGGTGAGCTCATTCACAAGTTTATTTCTTTCTTTTGGAGTAAGACTCTTCCCTTCTTTGGTAACAGATGTGAGTCGGCTTTCTAAATCTTGAATTTGCTTTTCAACTTGTTTTGGATCATATTTACTTAATTTTTTCTTCAAATTTTCTAAGGTTTTAATCTCTTTTTCAACGGAAGTTCTTAGAAGATGTTCTGCATTCTTATTCTGTAAGTTTTTAAGGGAGGTAAGTTTATTTGCGAGCCTAATTTTTTCCTTTGGAGTAAGAAGCTCTCCTTTTTCCGTGAAAGGGTTTAGATGAAGTTCTAAATCTTGAATTTGTGCCTCAATTTGCTTTGGATCGTATCTACTTAATTTACCCTTCAACTTGTTTAACGTTCTACTCACTTTTCCAATGAAGCGTTTATCTACCTTGTGATCTTTGAGTGTCGCGGACTCATCACCGATTTTACTTGTGCTGGATTTTAAGATTTCTACAGCCGTATCAATGGTTTCAACACTCTTTTGATGCAAATGCGTGATTTGACTTTTAAGCTTTTCCAATTTCTCAGCATTCTTGTTCAAATCACCATCAAAACTTTGTAACCTTCCAACTGACATAAGAGACCTCAAACAACTTTAGGTTTAGAAAAGCAAAAGTCTCCTGAGTAATTTTTTTAGGTACCAATATTTTTTTTGTGAGAGTTCCTCTGCGCTGTTTTTAACTTCGACTTTGCTTTTTTCATTTGCTTTGATTTCAGCTTCATGAGAAAAGTCGATATCTTTTTGATACTGGGGGATGTGCTCGAATAAATTTTTAACCTGTTCAATTTCGTGAAGAACATTGTTTTTCCATCCAATGATCTCACGCAAGGAAGAATTGTAATTCGGGTGTGATTTAGGCTCCGTCCATTTTTGATAAGTTTTCTGCAATTTATCAGCTTGAGTTAAATCCTTTTGATACGCTTCAACTTTTTTAAGATCTATTTGATAACTCTTTTGGGTTTCTTTCTGTTGCTTATGAAGACCCTTGATTTTTTTATTAACAAATAGCAAAGCCTTCATCGGCTTGTTGCTATCGATGAGTTTTGCCATATCTTGATAATCTTTGATAGCTTGCTTGCAATTCCTTATTCGATTGTTTAAGGTGATAATTCTGGCTCGTCCCATACTTAAAGGTGCGGTCGGAACCCTTGCCGAAATTTTATTTAAAAGAGTAAAGGTTTCTCCTTTCTGAATTTTTAATTCATTGATGCACTCATTAAGAAATTCGAGCTTTTTTTGCTTGGCGCCTATTTTAAAAAGATGTTGCTTCACTTGCGAAAGCTGTTGCATTTGTTGAGAAAGATCGTCCAAAGAAGCCTCAGTAATGGCTAAGTGAGGCTCGAGCTTTTTAAGACCTTTTTCCGCCTGGTTTCTTAGAGCTCTTATTGCTTTGATAATTTTTGGGGAATTCTTAGTGACTTCTTCAGACATTTTGCGTTGTTTAATGCTAATATCATCGATAGTTGAAGTTTTTTCCTTAAGCTCAGATTGATCTAATGCTTTACTCCTTAAGATTTGTTCCCTTAGATCGTCCATTCTTTCATGAGCCAAGGGATCTTGCTGCAAGCTGCGAGCTGCTGTCATTTGAATTTTGCGAGTTATTTGCAGTTTACTGTTTTTGATACGTGAGATAAGTTCTTGATCGATGGTAAGATGAGAACTATTCGTTATTTTTTCTAAAAGTTGTTCTGTGTTTGTTAGCAGACGGTCGGCATTTTTATAAGTCACCGTGCGAGTGAAGGAGTTTTTTAATTTTTTTAAATTCTTAAGATCTTTCTGAAGGCTCTGTTTTGTTATTTTTAAGTTTTTCCTCGCATTTTTCTCTTGGTGTAGTTTGATAACCTCATTTTGGGATGTTAAAGTTTTTTCTAGTGATTCTATAGCTGCTGCCTAGCCACGAAGGCATCGATAGTTCCTTGAATAAAGGTATCGTACCAGCCGCCATAAAGAAATCCCGGAACCTTGACCCGGTTTGCATGCGGAAGGCAATTAAAATGCGACCAAAAATAGTTGTAAAAGGGTTGATTGCAAACATGATTTAATACGCTAGTATCTTTAGCATACAACCCCAGCCAACTCTCTACTTGATGTTTCAGAAGCTGACCTCCCGGAAAAATGCCATGATGATATAGGCTAGAGGCTGCAACGCCGATATATTGACATTTAAGTGCAGGAGGGGCTGTGGGGGCCATCAAGAGCTGGGTGATGCCAAGGGCGGAAAATCCAACAGTGCCAATTTTTCCATTCGTATAAGCGCTTTTAGCAAGCCACTCAACGGTATCATAGCCGTCTTGATCTTTTCCCCAGCCATCGCTCCAAAAAGGCATCGTTTTTCCTTCCACGTCAACTGCGCTGCGTGTGTCTTGAATTACGACAGCATATCCAAGCTTTGCCAATAAAGCGAAATTTTGCCAAGAAGGGGCTTTGCGTCCCGCTGGGCTGCGCAGCAAGATACAGGGAAGCTTTTCAGCATTGACATCGGGAAGGTAAACATCAGCAGGCAGAAGGAAACCATCTCGCATGGGGATTTGAATGGTCTCATTAGGAATCAGATCTTGGCCAATTAAAAGGCGACAACAGAGCATAAATGTCAATAAAAGCCATCTATACCAAACGTGACTCAAAAATTGGCATTTGGGCGGTGCCAAAGCCCCGCGGTTAAAAGATCGTAAACGGGTCCATATTAACTTTATATTGACCCGTTTACGATCTTTCAACCGCGGGAGCTTTCGCACTAGCCCAAATGCCAATTTTTGAGTCACGTTCGGTATCAACATATAAACTTGCGTTGTTAATTGGGATCTCTTTATAGTATCACAGCAACGATTGTAAATCACGCAAAAATTCTTAATTTCAACGTAAAGACGTTGGATAAATAAAAAATCTATCAGGTGTTATACCGAAACACATAAAAAATTAATTGGAGGCCTTATGGCTATCACTGAAGTTGATAAATCTACTTCAACCCATTCCATTGATTTAAACGAAATTAATGCGCTGCAAGAGCAAACAAAGAACTACCTCGATCAAACCATAATCTATTTGTCTCAACAATTATTTTTTCTAGGACAACAGAAAGATATAGCGAAGCTTATCGAAAAAGATATCAAGCGCATTCAGTACGAAGAAAAACAAGTCAAAAATGAGATTAGAAGTCTTAAAAAATTCAAGGCTCTGCTAGTCCTTCCGGGCGCTCGCAATGAAGGCAAATTTATAAAAAACGTGAGCTCAATTGCAAAAAACTTTAAAAATGGCCATATTCACAAAATCAACTCAAGCATTGATCTTGTCTCGGGTGAAAAACGCAGATACGACTCTAAAGCCCTTGCAATCTGTGAGTTAGAGCAAAAAATGGAAGATCTCTTGGCTAGGCTAAAAACTTCACAAGCTTCTCAGCCTCAAATGCAGCAAAATCTGCTTATTCAGCGCTTGATGAAGCAAAGTGCCAAAATATCGGTTGGTTTGGCATCCTATTACCCATAAGTCCCCATAGGTTCACTTTAGCCAATCAGATAGGTTACATTATAGCCGCGACAGCGGCTACAGAGGTTAGCCGGGGGTGACGTAAGGAACCCCCGGTATTGACCATTAACATCTGTAGCCACGACAGTGGCGTCATTGTTTTTTCCAAGGAGTACACCTGTCGCCACTGTCGTGGCTTTCATTTTTTATATATGGTTTTCCGGGGGTTCCTTACGTCACCCCCGGCTAACCTCTGTAGGCGCTGTTGCGGCAAGGTTTCACCTCTATGGACTTTATGGGTAATAGGATGCAGGCACAGGCACGAAAAATTTATCAATCTTCTTTCCATCGGGCGTACTTCTTTCGGGCCCGATTCTCTTAAGCTATTTGTGTCTTCAAGCAATGATTCAGCTTTTTGCACCCCATTTTAACTTCAAAACTTACCCGATAAAACAACTTAAAATATAAGTATTCGACAAAATAAATAATCAATTAATTATTTTTTTATTATAATTATATATAGGAATACTTATTTTAATGAGGTGAAAAATGTCGGTAAGCATAACTTCTAACTCTTTGCCATCTCCATTG
>JABDEI010000102.1 GCA_013287145.1 Chlamydiota bacterium | reverse complement strand
AACGCGTATGTGCGGTAGCAGTTCCTCTTTTTAGCTTAAACGTGTCTAGGGGAAGAACACGCACATGAGCACGAAAGCAAGATAGTCCATTGTGTTCAGACTGCCCCAGAAGTTAGCCGGGGGTGACGCAAGGAACCCCCGGGACATATGAAAACAAGTTGTGAGCCAGGAACTGGCGACATCATTTGATGAGTAAAACAATCTTCTTGCGATCGCACTTCGTTAAAAAGACAAATTTTTTGGCGAAAAATCGATTAGCAAGAGCTCAAATACTTTTGCGTTTGCTAAGGCTCTAATTCTCTTGCCTAAAAAGGATTAGCCTTCTTAGAATCTCCGCAAAAAAAGAGGTTTTCAATAGATCGTCAACTATTTTCAAGAATCATCGCTTGCCTTCTGTTCATTTTCCCATGTGCTTGCGTTTTTTCAGCAGAGGAAAATTTTCTTCTCATTAATGGCGTAACGGATGAAATTGTGCTAGAACTCGGCCCTCATGTCAATGAACGGGTTACCCCCTGCTCTACCTTTAAGATTGCTTTAAGTTTGATGGGATATGACGCAGAGATCTTAAAGGATGAAAAGAACCCCATTTGGGATTTTCAAGAAGGCTATGATGATTATCTCCAATCATGGAAGACTTCACAAACTCCACAATCATGGATGAAAAACAGTTGCGTCTGGTATTCGCGGCTCTTAGCATTACAATTAGGATTAGAAAAAATTCAAAGTTATTTAACTCTATTAAATTATGGGAATCAAGACATGTCTGGAGGAGAGACAAAAGCATGGCTGAGTTCTTCTTTAAAAATTTCTCCAAAGGAACAGATTGCTTTCATCCAAAAAATGGTCCAAGAAAAGCTTCCTATTTCAAGCTATGCCATTCAAATGACAAAAACGTTCTTATTTGTGGACGATTTACCGGAAGGATGGAAATTATTTGGGAAGACAGGACTCGGTTCTATTGTACAACAAGATGGTAAAAATTTAAAAGTTAGGTGGTTCGTAGGGTGGATCGAAAAAGATGATGCCTTCTTCCCCTTCGCTTATAGCCTACGAGCAAGTGAAGTAGATTGTGCTCTAACAATCCCAAGAGTCAAAAAGCTATTAGCCGAATCTAATGCAATGACCGCGATTTTGCCTGACTAAATTCAGCAAAAGCCCAGAACGAGTACCCTGAATCACGATACTTCGCGGTAGATCGAAAAGAGCACTTTATGCTATGATCTAGAGCCGTTAGCTGCTAAATAGCAAGATGGTGCTGCGAATCATAATCTGCTTGCAACCACTTTTTAACGCATTCGAAATCAATAAAAAAATTAAGTTAATCCAACTGAGTTGGTAGCTCCAGATGCATCAGTATCAAGATTTGATCACTATTTTCAATAACTGTTTCTTCGAAAAATATAATACTCAATTAGTTAAAGGCACAGATGAGCCCCTCTATCTGCCTGCAGATGAGAACCGGCCTCATAATGCTCTTTTCTTTGCCCACGGTTTTTTTGCTAGTGCGCTGCATGAATGCTCCCATTGGTTGATCGCTGGCGAAAGCCGCCGCAAACAGGTAGATTTTGGTTATTGGTACGTCCCAGATGGACGTACTGCCTCACAACAAGAACTTTTCCAAAGCGTTGAAGTCAAACCACAAGCTATGGAATGGATTCTCTCTATGGCTGCAGGCTCCCCTTTTCGCGTGAGCATTGATAACCTCAACGGCACCGAATCGGACACGTCCGCCTTTAAACTAGCGGTATATCAACAAGTCAAAACATATTGTGAACAGGGTCTTTCAGCACGGGCAGAGCTCTTCCGTCGCGCCCTGTGTCATTTTTATGGTTCAACTCTCATCCTAAAAATTGAAGATTTTGATCTTGCGACTTTGAATTAATCATCTTAAGAACTAAGTTTTTATTTTTTATCTTGGTACAAATTCATATATTATTTAAAATTAGCGGAACTGGGGTATCTTTTATCTTATGTAAAAATCGTATAGGAGAGATATGAATACTAAACAATGTGATAGAGCCCGATCTTATCAGGCGCAGTCCAATCTTTATCTTAATCCTTTGTCTTGCTTTGATCTTTCCATCCATCATTCATTCCATCATCACGAGCATCTAGCTCATTAATTGTCCCCTTAAACTTTTATTTTGATTTCTGAATTATACCGAGCGTGACTTAAAAATTGGCATTTGGGCTAGTGCGAAAGCTCCCGCGGTTAAAAAATCATAAACGGGTCAATATTAAGTCAATATGGACCCGTTTATGATTTTTTAACCCCGGGGCTTTGGCACCGCCCAAACGCCAATTTTTAAATCACGTTCGGTATAGCTTAAGTTGCTTGAGATTCTTTGATCTCTTGCAAACCTTTATCTTATTCAGAAAAAAACCTGCATTCAATCAATTAGTTTACTTAACGCTTTTTTACGTTTTTGCGTAAAGGGCAAAAAAACATTTTTAGGATTTTTTATGAAACCAAAACCTATAGGAATTGTGGGCGGAGCCGGACCTTTAGCCGGTGCAGCACTTCTAGAACGTGTTTTATCACTTTCTGGAAGCACGTATGGCTGCTATAAAGATGCAGACTTCCCCAAAGTATTTCTTCTCAGCTTCCCTTTTTCGGAAATGTTGTCTCCGAAAATGGATGTCGCACAATTGCAAAAAGAACTGCGTGAGTGTCTGAATCAATTAAGAAAAAACGGCGCTGCTGTTTTAGCCATTGCCTGTAACACTTTGCATGCTTTTTTAGATAAGGATGACGATTTAACAGATCTCATTCATCTGCCCCGAGCGCTCGCTATGGAAATCCCACAAACTGAAATACCGCTGGTTCTTTGCACATCAACCTCTATGCAGTTTGGACTGCATAAGCAATTTTTCCCGTGTGTGTATCCTGATTCTCAAACGCAATCGCAGATCGATAAAATCATTGATCAGATTCTCAAAGGGAGTGAGCAGCAAGCAATCATCCAGGAGTTCTTAAAGATTCTGCAGGCTCAAGCTGCCAGCACAATCATATTGGGCTGCACGGAGTTATCGCTTTTCACTAAGCAATTATTGTCATGTAATAAATTAATAATCGACCCATTAGAAATAGTAGCAAATAAAATATTAGAAAAAAGTTTTTTAAAATAATAGGAGATCGTTATGTCATTAATTTCTGAAATATCAACAACATCGAATCTTTCCTGGGAAATGCCAAAAGAACAGATTCGTGTCCAACTGCTCTCTGAGCCATGTTCCCCTGCTGCAGTTGTCAGAAACTTAGCATCTATTAAAAGACCGATAGACGTCTATTGCTGGTATGAAGGCTCACAGAGTCTTCCAAAAGACGGAGCCCTTTTTATGAAGGAATCCATTTTAAGGCCTCTTCTTGAACAAAAGCAAGATGCAAAGCTATGCCTTTACTCGCTTAGGGCCTGGGACTTTAAAAAAAACATCACCAACATGGCAGCGTCAACACCTATTGGAGAGGCAATTAACCGCATCAATACAGCTGCCGTCGAATGCATTTATTCTTCTTCGTTTTTTCGATATTGTGCACAAGTATCGAAAGAAAGCGCTCTTTATAACTTTATCAATGAAGAGTTACCAAAAAAAGAGTGGCTCCACAAGCTTTCAGAAAGCCAACGCGAAAGCAGCACTAAGGTATCGGCACTCTTTGATAATCAACCCTCTCTCTTCGATTGCATCAAACATTTGGATCTCTGTTATGCCTATTCGCCCATGCAATATATCGAGGGGTATTATCTCATTCAAGAATCGGTCAAGAAAGGATTGTCGAAAGGACAAAAGCAAATAGAAATTGCTTTTCTACTACCGAATGATGAAGGTAAATACTATAAAGACTTTCCAAAAGATATTGAAAGAATGCTTCAGCTGGACTTCGGAGAGGATCTAGCAGATATAGAAGTCAACATCACCTTTCAATTTTTTCAATATGGTGAATCTATAGCGTCCAGACCATATATTGATAAAAGACGTAAAGCTCCAAAAGTGGAGGCTGAAGAGATCAGCACATATTTTGACTTCCTATCAAAACAACAGCTCTCACAGCCATTGCGAAGCATGCCCTTTTTCAGAGACGTTATTCACAATTTAAACGGATAATATTTGCTCTTTGCGCTTCAATTTTTGTTAGACTTTATTTGCAAGAAGTCTATTGGATCCACTAGAAGGCACGCTTCAAAAAAACTTAAACAGCAAAGAAGAATACTTGTTAGCAGGGAAAAGCGTTCAGCTTTTCCCTTAATGATCTTTCTTACTACTTAGGAAAATCCACGGCATATTATTGATGCATTGTTTTAATTGGCTCCGCTATTGTCCCCGGAGGATTTTGATACCAACCTGGATCGTTGTAGCTAGTAATTCCCTCACGGACTTTTATGATAGTAAACATACCAGAAAGCTCTATCGCACTGAATGGTCCCGGCGTTCCTAGTTTTAAATAATTTGGCGGTCCATCCATGTGCATGTGTTGTCCCATTTCAAACATCTCCCCCATCCCGCTCGATCCCATTGCCGTATAGTGCGGCAGCAGTTTTTGTATCCGCCTTTCAATTTCGTCTTGCTTCACACCAATCAAATTCGGAATATCATGTACCATTCCGCTCATCGTATGGTGAGACTTATGGCAATGGAACGCCCAATCTCCTGGTTCATCTGCAATAAACTCTATCTCACGGGTATCTCCAACAGGAACATTAATCGTCACAGCTTCATACTGCGCTGAAGGTTTCATCCTTTTTGCACCTTGTGCCACAACAGTAAATTCGTAGCCATGCAGATGGATGGGATGGCTATTCATACTAAGATTTGCCAGCCGAATCCTGACTTTTTCGCCTTTCTTGACTACTAAAGATTCGGTTCCAGGAAAAACTCTGCTGTTGAAAGTAAAGTAATTGAAATCTAACATCACCATAGGATCCGGGGTGGCGGCTCCAATTGGAATCGCCCATTCCATCAACATAATTGCAAAATCCCTCGCCACTTTTTCTTCTTCTGTTGGGTTCTTAGGGTGGATGATAAAGAATCCCATCATTCCCAAAGCTATTTGCGTCAATTCGTCATAATGAGGATGATACATATGCGTTCCGCTTTGACGGAGAGTAAATTCATACTTAAATGTTTCTCCGGGAGGAATTGGCTTTTGATTCAATCCTGTGACCCCATCCATTCCATTTGGCAGTAAAATCCCATGCCAATGAACCGTTGTCGCTTCCGGCAGATGATTCGTAACCAAAATTCTGACTCTGTCTCCTTCGACAGCTTCTATTGTGGGTCCGGGTGTTTGGCCATTATATCCCCAGCAATTAACGACTAAACCAGGGGCAAATTCTCGCTTTATCGGTTCAGCAATCAAATGAAACACTTTAACTCCATCTTCCATGGTCCAAGGCAGCGTGCTGCCATTCGGTGTTATGACTGGATTGTAGGGCAGATTTTTTATAGGTTTTTCTTGGCTCATGCTATGCGGGGAAGGATCTTGTGCCTGAAGATATATTCCATATAATAAAATCAACATGGAGCTAAGTCCACAAGCAATCTTTGCAATAGTGTGATTCATTGGCTTTCCTCCACAGTCTCACAGCAAATAGATTGACGGTAGCTTTCAATTGCTAAAGAAAGACTTCCTCCTAACGCTCGATCTAACTCAACTCGTGAAATCCAATAGTTTTTTAAGTTTAATTTGTAATTGATCTGCATTTGTAACTCTTTTCTTTTCGCATCTAGTAGCTTATAAACACTTAAAGCCATCGTATTGTAAAATCTTTGCGACATTGAAACGATTTGCCCTTGAAGGGGAAGCAATTCCTTTTGATAAGCTAAAACTAAATTGCGGTTAACTAAGAGTTGCTCTCTGGCGGCACGCACTTCAGATAAAACTTCAATCTCCAAAGCTTTTTGACGTGCTTGACTTTGGCGATACATCGCATAAAGACGAGCTCGGTCAGCTTGGCCATAATTGAATATTGGAATTGCTCCAGAAAAATCAGGCCCTGTCTCTTGGAAGCCCTCAGCTTCATGTTCTGTTGAAATCCCAGCGGCAATATTTGTATAAGCCCACCACTGCTTAACACCTAACATTCTAGCAATTCTTTCAACTTCCCGACGAGCAACTTCTAAATCAAGCCTCTGGGACAAAGCGACAGACTCTAAACATTCAGCCGGAATTTCCTCTTCAGGCAATGCCGGGAGATCATTGATAATTTGCCAGCATAACCCCCAAGAAGAAAGACCCAACAGCTTATTCATCCGCTCTCTCAAACGAATGAGTTCAACTTGGCTTGTTGCAAACGCAATTTTGGATTCCAAATACTCATTCATTCGACTTTGAAGCTCAAGATCATTGATGTTTCCTTGTTCTCTCTGAACCACAGTAAGCTGGTTAGCCGCATCCGTTGCCTGAACCAATGACGATAGGAGCTTTTGCTTGATTTGCTCCGCTTGAAGGTTATAGAAAGTTTCTTGTACATCAAAAGCTAAATTTAAAGCTGCGTTTGCTACGCGAAGATAAGTTTGTTCAAGCTCAACTGATGCAATCTTCTTGCGCAGCGGGATCAAGAAGATATCCAAGAAGCTTTGAGTTACAGAAAATGCGGTATTCAATTGCAGAGAATGATGGTCAGGGAATCTAACATATGCATCGAAAATAGGATTCTGAAAAAGGCCTGCTTGAACCAACTCAGCTTGGGCAATCCCAATTTCTTCAAAGATGGCTTGGATTTCCGGATTATTAAGAAGCGCTATTTGGACGGCTGAATCGATGACTAATTCTTGCTCCAGCAAACTTTGAACGGCACAATGCACCTGTTCATCTTCATAGCATCCTTGACTCCACTGAATTCCTTTATCGATTTTTTGGCTGATGATAGATGCCACGCGGCAATCATCAGCCTGAGGCACCCTTGTGCATCCAAAACAAAGAAGGCATGCTATGCCGATAGCATAAGTATTGCGAGAAACTGCCATTTCATAACCAAAAAAATGAAATCATTTTCTCGCACTTTATGCCATGACTCCCAGGACACGCAGCCACCAACCGATTGCTTTTTGCATGAACCATTCTGAGTCGGTAGCATACGAAGAAGCCCACTTTAGCATCCGTTCAGGGTCCCTGCCGGACTTGGCAAAAGGCAAAGTATAGACTAAAGTGGCACGGCGCATCCAAAAATTTGGATGGACAGTCCACTCTTCAATATCATTTAAGAGCTTTTGATCGGCGAGAATGCATTTCCAGGCGGCATGGGCCAGGCCATCTTCAAGAGCCCATCCATCGACACTCTTTAGAAAAGTTTTAATGGTATTCCAAAGAGCTTGGGAAGGTTTGACACACGAAAGGGATAATATCTTTGAGGCGCACATCATGGGGTCGAAAAGATCTGTCATCCAAAGCGTTTTAGCAATTGAAAGGAGCTCTTCCTGCTGAAAGCTCTTTAATGACTTGGCCAGTTTATCACATTGAGGCACTGATACGCCCCAGTGCTCACGCCTTGACTTATGATAGCGTTGATCAGCGATCGCTTTTTTGGGATCGGCTAGACTTTTTATTTCTTGTAAAAGGTCATGGTTATTTTTCGTCATTTTTATTTAACTCAGTTAACAATCACGTCCTTTCCTGATTTTTAGGATTGACGTATTGCTCCAATTCCATCTCATAAAAATCAAAGTGAAAATTTCCTATGGGGAAGCAAGGAACAGTTTCATCCCAAACACTTAATAAAGTGTCATAGGCGATACGAATGGGAAGCCCTTTTGGCAAATCAGCAAGGTAGTGGT
>JABDEI010000101.1 GCA_013287145.1 Chlamydiota bacterium | reverse complement strand
TTCTCCTACTGGACTCGTCTTGGCATCACCCAACAAGAAGCTGAAAATTTTCAAGAAGCCTTGGATGCTTATACTCAAGCTCTTAATATCCAACCCGAAGATATCCAAGATCACCTCTTTTTAGCCGAATGCTGCTACCGCCTAGGCGACAAAAATCAAGCCAAAGATGGGCTCTTTCTTCATTGGATAAATTTACGCCTTCGTCTTTAATGATATTGGTTGCTTGAAAGAGCCGTTAATGATTTATAAATAAAGTTTTATGTGAGGTTATATGAGTGTAAGAGGTTGGGCGAGCGAATTTCCCATTGGTACGCCTCAATCAAGTGCAACCAAAGCACCTGACGCAGAACAAACTATAGTAAAAACAGGGGGTAGAGCTCGGTCAAAATCAATGCAAAATATCCACTCTGCCCCTTCAAAGCAGGAAAAAACTGAGACTTCGGGCCGATTGAACCTATGGCAATCGCTAAAATCATTTAGTTTTCGCCAAAGAATACCCTTGAATTCCTCCACATTTACTGCTCCTACTCAAACCTGGAAGCCATCGGAAAAGGCTAATCTTCAAAAACCTCAAGATGTTAAAATTGGAAAAAGGGGGGAAGTAAAGTCTCAAGAGCAAACTCCCCATCCCAACTTAGAGAAAAAATCCCAAAATACCCAATCGCGTTCTCTTTTGGGTTCTGTACGTTCATCATTTCGCAGTCTAAAAGAATCATTAGAATCCCCAATGCAAAAAACTGCTAGAGAAAGTATGCCTGCTATTTTAGCAAAAGCAGAAAAAGAAGGTGTCGATACAAAGAAAAAACATCTTCAAAAAGACATTCAAAAGACAATTGAAGTGGCTGCTAAAACATTGGCCCCAGGGGAATTTACAAAGGTAAAAGTGGCCGATCAGCAAGTCAAGTTATTTGTTCAAAAAACATCCGAAGGAAAACTTGATATTTATATTAAAGAAAAAAAATTAGGCGCCGGAGCATTCGGCAAAGTTTTTCTTGCCGTTCGTCCCTCTGGTGAAAAGGTTTCCCTAAAACTTGCCTTGATGAAAGCAGACATGACAGACTTTGAGAAAGAGGATCTGGCAAAAGCTCTTCAAACTGAAGTAGAAACATTAGAGTTATTAAATGCAGACGGTGAACAGGAGGGAGTGCAAGAGTTAGTCAAAATGTCTGAATATAAAAAAGATGGTGTTGAAAACCAAAAAGTTTTGACGGGAAAAGTATATTCCAATGGTGACTTTGCAAATCAAAAAGCAGCTTTGGGATTACAACGATTATTTGGTGACGAAAAAATCAAACCACATGTTCGTTTGCGTAATGTTAATTTAAAAATGAAGGAACTCGAAGAATTTTTTACACAAAAGATGGTGGAAAAATCCAATGTCAGCATGGACAAGGCACTTTCTAAAGAAGAGAAACAAGTAAGAATTACTGAAATTCATCAAGAAATAGATAAAGAACTTACCTTTTTAATAAATATTTCTAAAGATTTAGTTAGTAAAGAAAAACACAAGGAATTGGAAGGCGAATTTATGTCCTTTATCCATGGCTTAGAACATCGCTCCGATTTTAATCCTTATGCAGAATTCACCAAAGTATCCACTCTCCTTCACAATAATCTAAGCGCAGCGGTCAAAAAAGAGGTAAAAATACCCGATATGAAGAAAAGAATGTTTTTTGCGGGAAATCTGGTTAATGGCCTTAATTATCTGTCATCTAAAGGTATCGTTCACGGAGATATAAAACCCCAGAATTTTTTCTGGAATGATGAAAAGGCTGTTATTGCAGATTTTGGAAGCGCGCAACGCATAAACGGTTCACATCCTGTTATAGCTACCACTATAGGTTACATGCCCACAGAATATATAAATGCTATGAATTTTTATGCGGGGAAAGCTAAAGAATATCGCAACAAAGCTGAGGTGGCTCGAAATGACGGCAATGAGGCAGAAGCAAAAAAATTTGAAAAAGAGGCGCAAAAACAAGAAGAAAATTGGAAAAGAGCAGGGACAGCAGGCGATATTCGATCAACAGGTATTTCTAACTATCAACTATTGACTGGAGGCCCTATTCCAAAGGATGACAAGAATGCCACAGAAGAAGAGCGGAAAGCTTTTTTTGACCCCAACACTTATGCAAACATGCGAGATGAGATGAAAGCGGGAGGAATTGACCCAGATGCAGCTGAAATTATGGCAAAAATGTCAATTCCGTTCAAAATGGAAGTGGATTCCACCGGAGCTCTGAAGTTCCCGGAAATCTTTCCTTTACCTGTTACAGATAAGGAACGCGAAGACCTAGCAAAGTTTCTAAAGAACCCGGTAACAAAACCGAGGAAAAAAGCTAGCGCATAGCTGCTTTTTCAAGGCTTCTAGATGGATAGAATGAAGTATTAAAAGACTTAATTATAGGTGATTTATATGAATACTTCCTTTCCTCAAAATTACTCTCCAGAATCCGAGAGAAATATTCCCCCAATTGAGACTGGAAAAACGCCCTTGCCCCAAGCACAACCCACCGTCATCCTGGGGACAGCAAGACGCATGCGCGCAGACGTAATGAAAGGTCCTGTTCAAGAAGAAACCGCCACACCAGCCCATTTTAAAAAACTTGCAAAGCAAAGGCTTCCACTGCCCACATCGATGTATAATCAGCCAGAGACACCATCGAAGCGTTTGAGTGTTAGGGAAATAGCCGCTAAGTATGAAAAAAATCAACCTAAAGCTTTGAAACCTGGAACAACAATGCGCGGGACAATAAGCAAACAAACCGACGATCCCAAGCGAGTAACAGCTGAAGATATTTTCGAAAAGGCAGTTCTCAGAGACGAAAAGGCTCCAGTAGTAGAAGAAGAAAAAAAAGAAGAACCTCAAAAATTGAACAATGATGAGCAGCTTACATCTTCAACAAGCACAGTAGGTGAGGAGCTTGATACCCCAAGCACAAGTGAGGAAGATACATCGAATAGCTCTCTTGAAACACAAGAAAAACCGGAAGACATCCAACCAAGGGTTTTCGCAAATAGAGATAGCATAGGTCCTACCTCACGACCAGTTTCTCGGAGAGGAAGTGTTAATGATAATGTAACGGTGTCATTAGCACCAAAGACCCAAGTAAATATTGAAGATGCAAAATCAAAAGTTGCCACTAATTTCTTAACCAAAGCATTTCAACGTCTTAAAGCCTCTTTAGAATCAGCTGAAGCCAAATCACTAAAAGAAATCGAAAAAAATTTGCCAGATGCCTTTAAAAATGAACCAAATAAAGAAGACCTCCATAATCAAATCCTGGCTGCAACTGCGATAGCTACAAAAGAACTCAAAAAAGGATCTTCGAAGGAAATTAAAATTCCATCTTTAAAGGATCATACAATCGTCGTCATCAAAAGTGGGAAAGGAAAAATGGATGTCTTACTGAAAAAAGATAGAAAAATAGGTGAAGGGGCCTTTGGCGTTGTTTTTAAAGCATATTCTTTCAGAAAACAAAAAGATGTAGTTTTAAAATTCCCTCAAAAAGCAGAGGAAAGTGAAGTCAAGGGAGAAGGGATGTCTGCTGAAGAAATCGAATCAATTAAAAAACAAAATAAAGAAGAAGAATTGGCTCTTAAAAAAGAAAGTGAATTGTCTCTCAAAAATGAAGAGGAAATTCTAGATTTATTAGGAAAGCATAAAGGCGTTCAAGCTCGAGTTAAGATTTTCTCTTTTAATGATGGTAAGGAAACACAAACTGTGACAAAAAATGCATTTTATTCTGGGGGGGATTTTCATAAACAAGTTCTTAGTTCAAAATTATTAAGGTTGTTGAATATAACTTCTAATGAACTAAAAGCGATGGATGAATCTACTCTTAAGGATACTATAAATCAAAAAACTAATACTCTTAAAAAATTTATCGAAGATAAAGTTAAGGAAAAAAACACTATAAATAGTAGAACGGATCTTAAGCTTAATGCCAAAAAAGATTTAACGCGACCAATTGACACGGAAATAGAGAATGAAATTGATCGTTTTGTCAAGAATGCCTCACTTGTCGACTTAATGGATAAAGATGAAGGCAAAAAATTTACTCATGAGATTGCTGATTTCCAAGCTAAGTTAAGATTTAATCCCAACTTTGATCTTGATAAAAATCTTCCTGATTTGTGTTCAAAAATTAATGAGGGACTACTTAAAGCAGTCAAAAAAAGCCAATCAATAGATCAAGTCGATCTAAAAAAGCGAATGGCTTATGGTAATAACATTCTTGAAGGTCTTCTTTATATTCATTCAAAGGGTGTTATTCATGGCGATATAAAACCTCAAAATATCTTTTGCAATGATACTGAAGCCGTTTTGGCGGATTTTGGAGGAGCTCGGCAAAAGGGAAAAAAATATTCAAAAGCCATACCCGCGACCAAAGAGTATGCTTCTCCTGCTGATTTAGATGCCATGCTACATTTTAGTAAGGAAAATCAAAAAAATAATGAGTTTAGGGCTGGCTGTGCCAATGATTTTAGAGAAACAGGTATTACTTTATATGAAATGTTTACAGGGGGTCCCACACCAGACGTTAAGAGAGACAAAGACATTTATTACAAGGATTTACCCTACAAAAACATGAAAAATGATCTGATAACTCATTTGACAGCTGATGGAGTACCTGAGCAAGATGCTGAGCGCGCGGCTGAAATTATTGCTAAAATGTGTAAACCACATCCATTTGATCCAAAATTTCCTCCGAAAGAGTATCCACTACCTGTTAAAGATAAAGAAATAGCTGAACTAGCTAAAATTTTAGAAAGATCGGCCTCTGGGGCTTAAGGACCAAAATTCATACAACCTTTTTTAAAGGGTGTATTGCATGAGTACACTTAGTAATCCCCTATCTTCTGACTCTTCAAGACCCATTGAAGGCATTTCAAGCGTAGATAATCAGACTCCTATTGTAGAGGCGAAGATAACTTCCTTATCGCATGTAGGAACCGACGCCCGGGCAGCAACAATGAAGGGGCTTAAAAAAACGCCGGATTCCCACTCAGAAAGCAGCGTGGAAGAAAAACTACAAGAATCTTCTTCAAATATTTCTAAAGCGCTTGCTGCAGACAAAAATCCCGTCAGCACAGCCCCGGCAATCAAAAAAAATATTGCCAAGACGCAGTCATCAAGCCTTAAAGACTACGTAAAAAGCTTTATAGCGTCGCTTAAAGCTGCCCTTGAGTCGCAGACGACAAAAGACATTCGCGAAAATATGCCCGGTGTTTTAGAGGAGGTCCAAAAAGCAGGCATCGACATAACAGATAAAAAATTCAGAGAAACTGTGAAAAAAACCCTGACCCAAGGCGCTAAAAGCATCGGTAAAGGAGAAATGGCTGTCACCCATCTTGCTAATAGAAAAATCGAAGTTTATCTGCAAAAAGAGCAAGATCCCTTAAACAGCAAAGCATATAAACTGAATGTCTACATAAAAAAACGGGAATTGGGCTCTGGAGCCTTTGGAACCGTCATCGACACCCAGCATGTCAAAACCGGAAAAAGCGTTGCCTTAAAAATTTCGCATGCTTCCATGGACAAGGAAGCTGACGAAATCACTAAACTTGAAGGATCGCTTTATAATGAAGTCGAGATCTTAAAGATTTTAAATCAAAATGGTCCGCAGGAAGGCATCCAAGAAATGGTTTTGCTATCAGAGCTTAAAACCGACGGCGCCGCTAAGCAAAAAGTTCTGACCGGAAAACTCTATTCCCGCGGCGATCTTAAAAAACCTGTGGCTGCCCTACGGTTACAGCAATTGTATGGCGCTGATGAGATCAGTAACAAGACCTTGCATAAGCTAAGCCGCGACACAACTTTCTTGGTTAACAACTTGAACAGCTCCCTTAAAAATAAGTTAAAAGAGAGACGTAGCCTTACCTCCAATGAAAGCCTTGACCGTGCTTCAAAACAGGCCAAAATAGCCGAAATTGAAAAGGCTATCGACAAAGAAATTGCAACTTTTGTCAATAGCCTATCGGCTTACGACTTCTTAGGCGAAGATGAAGCTAAAAAGCTGCAACGGCGATGCGAAGCTTTTGTCTCCAATATCCAAAATGACAACTTCGAAAATGAAGCTCAGGAAGAAAAAGCATTAAATGACTTGTGTACTGTTCTAAGAGAAAAAACTTTTGAGGTTGCTAAGCAATGCCGCAAGATCGCGCCGATAGACCTAAATACGCGCATGGCTTTGGCGGGTAATGTTGTGACAGGCCTTGCCACCATGCATGAAAATCAAATTGTGCATGGTGATATCAAACCGGAAAACTTTTTTTGGGATGGCACAAAAGCTGTTATCGCCGATTTTGGTGGCGCCCAGCATGTTTTAGGCAAGCATCCTGAATTAGCCTACACGGAAGGCTATGCTCCCGGCCAATATGTGCTTGCCATGCGTGACTATAACCAAAGAGTTCTCGATACTCGCAAGCAAATTCAGGAAGCGAAAGCAAAAGGGCAAAATGAGCTAGCGCAAAGGTTAGAAGAACAGGCAAACAAACAACAAGACAACTGGTTTAGAGTCGGCCGCGCCTTAGATCAGCGCGCCATGGGAGTATCGCTATATCAAACGCTGACAGGAGGCCTCATTGTAAAAGATGCCAAAGACGAAGGGTTTTACGCCGATGCAACCTATGAGGAGATGAAAGAGAACATGAAGATGAAGGGCGTTCCGGAAAAAACGGCTGAAATCATTGCCCGGATGTCAAAGCCTATAAAAATGGAATCCGATAAAAATGGCGTCTTGCAGCTGCCAGAGACGTTTTCCGTACCTCTAACAAATACAGAGCTTAAAGAATTAGCTGCACTCCTAAAGACCTGAAAAAAACATTTTTTTGAGTAGCACATTGAGGAGGATATTTCTTGGCGGCGTTAAAGCTCAGAGGCTACTTATCTGTTTCTGCAAAAAATTCTTCATTTTTTTATCGACAATCTTCAAAGCATTGGATCCACGTGTAATCTGTGAGATGCTCACGTGATGGATTTCGGCAATTTCGCGTTGAGTTAGATCTTCATCCATCAAGGCTTTGACGATTAAATAACGCGAGGCCATTGTCTCTTTTTCTTCTATGGTCAAAAAAAGGTTAAAAAATTGTTCGAAGTCCTCCGGAGACTTGATTTTGGCACATAATCTCAAAAAGTCTTTCCAGCCGTCGGGGCTCGCGTCTTTCATAAACTCCTCATTTTTTGCATTTTTTTTTCACCACAGAGATCACAGAGAATACAGGGAGGAAGACAAAGCTAAAGGCTAAAGGATTAAGGATGAAAAAGGCAAGAAAACAATAAAGTCAGAATATATCATTGACCCTTTTCTCGTTTTATTTTTCTTTCATTTTGTATCTTTTAGCCTTTATCCTTTAGCTTTGTCTTCCTCCCTGTATTCTCTGTGATCTCTGTGGTGAAAAATACTTTTTTAAAAGTCGGCTTTGCCTGGATATCGTGGGAATGGAATCACATCGCGGATATTCTCCATGCCTGTGGCAAACTGCACCAAACGTTCAAATCCGACACCATAGCCTGCATGGGGAACAGAACCATATTTGCGCAGCTCCAAGTACCACCAATAATCTTCAAGATGCAGATTCATCTCCTTGATTTTGCGCTCGATAACATCTAAACGCTCTTCCCTTTGGCTGCCTCCGATGATTTCCCCGATTTTTGGAACGAGAACATCCATGGCAGCTACGGTCTTCTCATCTTCGTTAGCTCGCATATAAAACGCTTTAATTTGCTTAGGATAATCTGTGATAATCACGGGTTTTGCAAAGAATTCTTCGGCAAGGTAACGCTCGTGTTCCGATTGCAAATCGCCGCCCCATTTAACGGGAAACTCAAAACTCTTATTCGACTTTTCAAGAATT